>JBBSNM010000026.1:0-28716 GCA_038232655.1 Propionibacteriales bacterium
CGCAGGCGCATCGGGTCGATCTCGTTGGTGCGCTTGAAGTCGATCCAGGTCTCGATCAGGTCCTTGGTGAAGACGTCACCGGCGAGCAGGAACTCGTGGTCGGCCTCAAGCGCGTCCATGACCGCAGGCAGCGACGCGGGCACGGTCGACACGTCGGCGAGCTCGTCGGGCGGCAGCTCGTACAGGTCCTTGTCGATCGGGGTGGGCGGCTCGATCTTGTTCTTGATGCCGTCGAGACCGGCCAGCAGCATCGCCGAGAACGCCAAGTACGGGTTGCTGCTCGGGTCGGGGCAGCGGAACTCGATCCGCTTGGCCTTCGGGTTCGCCCCGGTGATCGGGATGCGCACGCACGCCGAGCGGTTGCGCTGGCTGTAGACCAGGCTCACCGGCGCCTCGAAGCCCGGCACCAGCCGGTGGTAGGAGTTGACCGTCGGGTTGGTGAACGCCAGCAGGCTCGGTGCGTGGGTGAGGATGCCGCCGATGTAGTAGCGCGCCATGTCACTGAGCCCGGCGTACCCGGCCTCGTCGTAGAACAGCGGCTCGCCGTCGTTCCAGATCGATTGGTGGCAGTGCATGCCGGAGCCGTTGTCACCGAAGATCGGCTTGGGCATGAAGGTGGCGGTCTTGCCCGCCTGCCAGGCGACGTTCTTGATGATGTACTTGAACTTCATCGTGTCGTCGGCGCTGGACAGCAGCGTGTCGAACTTGAAGTTGATCTCCGCCTGGCCGGCGGTGCCCACCTCGTGGTGCGCCCGCTCGACCTGCAACCCCGCGCCCTCGAGGGCCTTGACCATCGTGTTGCGCAGGTCGGCGTAGTGGTCGGTCGGCGGCACCGGGAAGTAGCCGCCCTTGTAGCGCACCTTGTAGCCGCGGTTGCCGGCCTCCTCCTCGGTGCCGGTGTTCCACGCGCCCGCCACCGAGTCGATGTGGTAGTACCCTGCCTCCGCCTTGGTCTCGAAACGCACCTTGTCGAACACGTAGAACTCCGCCTCGGGGGCGAAGAAGGCCGTGTCGCCGATGCCGCTGCTCTTCAGGTACGCCTCGGCCTTGCGGGCGATGTTGCGCGGGTCGCGGGAGTAGGCCTCGCCGGTGAGCGGGTCGTGGATGAAGAAGTTGACGTTCAGCATCTTGGCCTCGCGGAACGGGTCGAGGTAGGCGCTGGTCGGGTCCGGGAACAGCGCCATGTCGGACTCGTGGATCGCCTGGAAGCCGCGGATCGACGACCCGTCGAACATCAAGCCGTCCTCGAAGACGTCCTCGTCGAAGCTCGACACCGGCACGGTGAAGTGCTGCATGACCCCGGGCAGGTCGCAGAACCGGATGTCGACCATCTCGACACCTTCGTCCCGGATGTACTTCAGCATCGCATCGGCGTTCTCGAACATGCGTCCTCCTCGGTCGCCGGGCGACCTCGACGTGTCTGGGCTGGCAGGTACTGACCGTAGGCGCAGGGAGTTAACCGTTGGTCTCCCCGGTGTTTCGGCGACGTTACTTGGCGCAGCGGTGGCCGGCTAGCCTCGCCGGCGTGACCAGCACCGGCCCGGCGCCGCCCGGCGACGACTACCCGGGCCGGTCGCTGGGCCTGCCGGCGGCCGGCCCGGGTGCGGTGGCCAGCCTGGGCGCGCGGTTGCTGGGGCTGGTGGCCGACTGGGTGGTGTGCCTGCTGATCGTCAGCATCTTCGTCGGCGGTGAGGTGTGGACCGGTCGGGGTTGGGTGCAGGCCGCTCCGCTGCTGGTGCTGTTCGTCGAGCAGATGTTGCTGGTCGGGCTGCTGGGCACCGCCATCGGGCACCGGCTCGCCGGCATCCGCGTGGTCGGCCACAACGGCGCACCGGTCGGAGTGGGCCGCGCCGCCGTTCGTGCCGCCCTGTTATGCCTGGCGATCCCACCGCTGCTGATGGACTCCGACCTGCGCGGGGTGCACGACAAGGTGGCCCGCACCGTGGTCGTGCGTGCCGCCTGATCGCCCGGTCTGATCGCCCGGTCTGATCGCCCGGTCTGATCGCCCAGTGAACAGGGCTCAACCCGCCTGGCTCCAGTACGTCTCGAAGGCAGCGCCCAGCAGCCCCACCTGGGCCGGGTCGGTAGTCCACCCGTAGGCGTGGGCGCCACGGTGCACCACCTGGACAGCAGCCCGCTCGCCGTCAACGATCAGCACGGCTGGCAGCGCATCCTGGTGCCGACGCACCTGCGTGTGGGCGGGGAGCCGACAGATCTCGTGCCTGCCCCCGTGCGACAGCAGCACCCGCAGCGGTGGCCCGTCCGGTGGGGGACGCAGCATCAGCAGCGGCCCGATCCACCACACGGTCGGTGGCACGATCGCGCGGAAGTCACACCGCGGCCAGTGCGTGTGATGGCGCTGCCGGGACTGCTCGTCAGTCCGCTCCTCCGGCTCCACCCAGTGCGTGCCCAGCTGCGGTCGCTCGCCCCGCCCGTCCAGCGCCTCGGCCAGGCGCTCCACCGCGAGCACCCGGGCGTCGGCGTCGGCTCTCAGGCTCTGCGCGTAGGAACGCATCGCCGGACCCGCCGCGGCGAGGTGCACCGCCGCGCCGCGGTCCGGGACGGTCCACACCAGCCCGCGTTCCTCCAGCTCGTCGACGGCCCGGCTCACCTGCGTCGGGTGCAGCCGCAGCTGCCTGGCCATCGCGGCGCGTGAGCCGCACTGAGCCTGCAGCAGCCACCGCAGCACCCGCTCGGCAGCGACCCCGACGCCCAGGGACGCCAGGTTCACGTCGTGCTCCGCCTCGTCCATCCGCTGAGCATGGCCGTTGGCTCCTGGCTTCGACAGCCGGCGACACCATGCCTGTGGACATCCCACGGATGTTGCCGGTCGTCCCCAGCCGCGGTCGTCGCCAGCCGGCGGTCTGCCCCGTCGCGGCCCCCGTCGTGTGCGCACGGCCAAGGCGCGGCGCTCACGGTCGGTGCCCCTCCGCACGTGTCCCATCCCGCACACAAGGCGCGTGAGTCACAACCGCTGTGAGTGCGTTGAGATACGCGCCAGCCCTGCCGGCCAGGCGGGTACCCGAGTGCGCCGAGCGGGGCGAGCGGGGGGTGGGCGGCTCGGGTCAGCGGCCCTGCATCAGCTTGCGCATCCCTTTGGCGCTGGTCGGCATCGGGCCGTGTGGAATCGGTGCCTGCGGACGCATCGCGTCCAGCGCCCGCATGCGCTGCAGCAGATCGGTCATGTCGCCAGGTGTGATCGCCTTGGGCAGTTTCTGCACGTGCTTGGTCAGCTTCGGGATCGCGATGGCACCCTCGTCATCGCCGGCCACCAACTCGTGGATAGGGGCATCCTGCGCCAGCCGGGCATGCTTCTTGCGCTCGACGGCCAGCAGGTTGCGGACGCGACTGGGGTTGCCCTCGCCGACGAGCACGATGCCGGGGCGACCGATGACGCGATGCACGACGTCCTGGTTCTTAGTGAACGCGATGCCGGGCTTGACGTCCCAGCCCCGGCGCAGCATCTGCAGCGCCGAGGCCGCGGCGCCGGGGCGCCCCTCGACCTGGGCGTAGGCAGCCTTCTCCACCCGGCGTCCGAACACCACAATGACAGCGAGCAGGCCGGTCAAGACGCCGAACATCACCCCTGCCGCCGGGTGCACCCACACCCAGCCCGCGAAGCCGGCGACCAGGCCAACGCCGACGAAGATCGACAACAGCAGCAGGCCGATCCGCGGGTACTCGCGCTTGGTGATGCGGTAGGCCTGTGCGATCTGGGCGCGTCGGCCGACGGGTGCTGTTGCCGGGGTGGACATGGTGGCGGGCTTCCTTGGTGCGGTCGGCGGCAGGTCAGTGTGGCTGGTCGGTGGCAAGTGCTTGCCTGGCGGTCACGTGAAAGCCAGGCTACGCCCCCGCGCCGGCACCGACGGGGTTCTGGCTGCGGGCCTGCAGCGCCTGGTCGTAGAGCCGTCCGGCGCGGTACGACGAACGCACCAGCGGGCCGGACATCACCCCAGCGAACCCCATGGCCAGCGCCTCGTCGCGCAGCTCCACGAACTCCTCGGGCCGCACCCAGCGTTCGACCGGGTGGTGGCGTGGGCTGGGCCGCAGGTACTGCGTGATCGTGAGCAGGTCGGTGCCGGCCGAGGCCAGGTCTCGCATCGCGTCGATCACCTCGGCCCGTTCCTCACCCATGCCCAGGATCAGGTTGGACTTGGTGACCAGGGCGTCGTCACGCGCAGCGGCGATGACGTCCAGCGAGCGCTCATAGCGAAAGCCCGGGCGGATCCGGCGGAAGATCCGCGGCACGGTCTCGATGTTGTGCGCGAAGACCTCGGGCCGGGAGTCGAACACCTGCGCCAGCAGCTCGGGGTCGGCGTTGAAGTCCGGCGCGAGCAGCTCGACGCCGGTGCCCGCGTTCAGCTGGTGGATCTGGCGCACGGTCTCGGCATACAGCCAGGCGCCGCCGTCGGGCAGGTCGTCGCGGGCCACGCCGGTGACCGTGGCATACCGCAGCTGCATGGTGCGGACACTCTCGGCGACCCTGCGCGGCTCGTCGCGGTCAAGGTCTGCCGGCTTGCCGGTGTCGATCTGGCAGAAGTCGCACCGCCTCGTGCACTGGTCCCCACCGATGAGGAAGGTCGCCTCGCGGTCCTCCCAGCACTCGAAGATGTTGGGGCAGCCCGCCGACTGGCAGACCGTGTGCAGGCCCTCGCCCTTCACCAGCTGTTGCAGCTCGGTGTACTGCGGGCCCATCTTGGCCCGGGTCTTGATCCAGTCGGGCTTGCGCTCCATCGGGGTCTCCGCGTTGCGGACCTCGAGCCTGAGCAGCCGCCGACCGTTGGGCGCGGACTCTGCGGGTGCGGTCGTCACCCCGACAGGGTACGCGGACCGGTCGGGGCCCACCGGCCCATGGTTAGGTTGAGCGACACGAACTCAGACGCAAACCATGATCGTGGTGCTCGACGAGCCGTTCAGCGGGCTGGACCCGCTGGCCGTCGACGTGATGGCCGACCTGCTGCGCAAGCAGGTCGACGCGCAGGTGCCTTTCGGGATGCGGCCGCGTGACCCCCTGGCGGCTGGTCGCCGAGCGCGAGATCGCGACCAGGATTCGGGACAAGTCGTTCCTTATCAGCACGGCGGTGCTGCTCGGCCTCGTCCTCGCCGGCATCGTCGTCGGGGTCGTCGGTCGGCGGCCGACCACCGTCGTACGACGTCGCAGTGACCAGCCCGGCCGGTGCCCGGCTGGCGGCGGCCGCTGACGAGCAGCTGCGCAGTCAGAGCGGCGAACCCGAGGCGACGGTGAGGTCCCGCGATAGCGGCGGCGCTGCTGGTACGGGTGTCCGCGCGGTGGTACCAGCGGACGCTGCTCAGGACGTCCAGGCGCACCACCTATCGCGAGGTGCTCGGCCGCCGGCACGATCCCGCGCCCGGCTGAGGTCGCGGGCGGGTCAGCCGGTCGGCAGTGGCAGCACCGCGATGCCGGCAGGTGCAGCGACCGGCACGTCCGGCGCCCGGTCGTACGGTCCCCACGAGAGCAGCCGGTGCAGGTGCGGCTCGACCAGGTCGGCGGCCTCGGCCACGCCCACCCGACGACCCAGCTCGGCGCTCAGCGAGGTGACACCGGCGTCGGCGATGCCGCAGGGCACGATCGTGTCGTACCAGCCCAGGTCGACGTCGGCGTTGATGCTGAAGCCGTGCATGGTGACTCCACGGGCCACCCGCACGCCGATCGCCGCCACCTTGCGCTCCGGCCGCCCGCCGCCGGCCGCCAGCCACACCCCGGAGCGGCCGCGCACCCGGCCGGAGGTCAGACCGACGTCGGCGCAGGCCGCGATCAGCGCCTCTTCGACCCGGCGTACGTAGTCGACGACGTAGACGTGCTGTGGCAGCCGCACGATCGGGTAGCCCACGAGTTGGCCCGGCCCGTGGAAGGTGATCTTGCCGCCACGGTCGACGTCGACGACGGGCGTGCCGTCGGTGGGCCGCTCGTGCGCCTGGGTGCGCTTGCCGGCTGTGAACACCGGCGGGTGCTCGAGCAGCAGGGCAGTGTCGTCGGCCTCGCCGGCGACGATCTGCGCGTGCAGGGCGCGTTGTCGGTCCCACGCCAGCCGGTAGTCGACGCTGTCCATCCGCTGCACCCGCACGTGACGAGCCTAACGTCGTCCCCGGCTGCGCCGCCCGCGGTCACTGGCGACACTTGTGCGGGGCGAGGTGTACCACAACGGGACAAGTGCACGATGAGGGAGCGAGTCGATGCGGGCGCGCAGACGCTGGGTGTGGCCGCTGGTAGTCGTCGTTGTGTGGCTCGCCGTGGGCGGTCCGCTGGGCTCGTTCGCGGGCAAGCTCGCCGAGGTGCAGGAGAACGACAACGCGGCCTTCCTGCCGTCCGAGGCCGAGTCCACCGAGGTTGTCGAGGCGCAGGCGGAGTTCGTCGGCGACGAGGCGCTGCCCGCCATCGTGGTCTGGGAGGATCCGGCTGGTCTGGACGACGCGGACCTGACGCGCATCGCGGACCAGGCCGTCGACCTCACCGGGGTCGACATCGTTGCCAAGAGGCGGGTCTTGCCGCCGGTCGAGGCGCTGCAACAAGCGCCCGAGCGAGCCGTCAGCGACGACGGCAAGGCGCTGCAGCTCGTCGTGCCGCTCGCCACCAGCGACAGTGACGAACTGCAAGAGGCGATCGTCGAGATCCGCGAGTCGGTCGACGGTGGCAACCCGACCGCCGGTCTGACCGCCTACGTCACCGGCCCGGCCGGGATCCTCGGCGACTTCGCCGAGGCCTTCGGCGCCATCGACGGCCTGCTGCTGGGCGTGGCGCTGGCGGTGGTGCTGGTGATCTTGCTCGTGGTCTATCGCAGTCCGCTGCTGCCGCTGGTCGTGCTGCTCAGCGCACTGCTGGCTCTCGGCGCAGCGTCGGCGATCGTCTACGCCCTGGCCAGCAACGACGCCCTCGACCTCAACGGGCAGAGCCAGGGCATCTTGTTCATCTTGGTGGTGGGCGCGGCGACCGACTACGCGTTGTTGCTGGTGTCGCGCTACCGCGAGGAGCTGCGCGAGCACGAGTCGGTGGTGGGCGCGATGTGGGTGGCCTGGCGCGGCTCCGTCGAACCGATCGTCGCGTCGGCGCTCACCGTGATCCTGGGCCTGCTATGCCTGCTGCTGTCCGACCTCACCTCGCTTCGCGGGCTGGGCCCCGTCGGTGCCATCGGGGTCGCGCTGTCCATGGTCGTGGCGCTGACCTTCCTGCCGGCGGCGCTGCTGCTGCTGGGGCGGGCGGCCTTCTGGCCCCGGCGTCCCGCGTACGGCTCGGAGCACCCGCAGTCGCGGGGCATCTGGGGTCGGGTGGCACGGATGGTGGGGCAGCGGGCGCGTCCGACCTGGGTGGTGGTGTCGCTGGCACTGCTCGCCCTCGCCGCGCTGGCACCACAGTTCGCCGACGAGGGCGTGCCGCAGACCGATGTGTTCCTCACCGACGTCGAGTCGGTCACTGGCCAGGACGTGCTGAACACGCACTTCTCCGCTGGCAGCGGCGACCCGACGTACGTGCTGGTGGGTGAGCGTGCGGCGGAGAAGGCGAGCCGCATCATCGCCGGCGTTGACGGAGTTGCAGATCAGCCGGTCGTCCCGCTGCAGGAGACCCCGGCCGGGGCGGGAACGGCGTCGTCACAGGCCGGTCCCATCGAGCCGGCGGCGGCCGAGCCGATCGTCGTCGGCGGGAACGTGCTGCTGCAGGTCACGCTCACCGACCAGCCGGACACCGCTGCCGCCGAGGCGACGGTCGAGCGGCTCCGTGGCCAGCTGGACGCGATCGGCACCGACGTGCTCGTCGGTGGTACGACGGCGCTGCAGCTGGACACCCTCGACACCGCGGCGCGTGACCGCAACGTGGTGATCCCAGCGATCCTGCTGGTGGTCTTCGTGGTGCTCGCGCTGCTGCTGCGCTCGCTGGTCGCCCCGCTGCTGCTGATCGTCGCCAACGTGCTGTCGTTCGCCGCGACCCTCGGGGTGGCGGCGATGGTCTTCAACCACCTGCTCGACTTTCCCGGTGGCGACCCGAGCGTCACATTGATCGCCTTCGTGTTCCTGGTGGCGCTGGGCATCGACTACTCGATCTTCTTGATGACCCGGGTGCGGGAGGAGTCGCTGCGCGGCCAGACCCGCCCGGGCATCCTGAAGGGGCTGACGGTCACTGGCGGTGTCATCACCAGTGCCGGCGTGGTGCTGGCCGCCACCTTCGCTGCGCTGGGCGTGCTGCCGATCCTGTTCCTCGCGCAGATCGCGTTCATCGTGGCCTTCGGGGTGCTGCTGGACACGATCATCGTCCGATCCCTGCTGGTGCCCGCGCTGGCCTACGACGCCGGGCACTGGGTCTGGTGGCCGGGCCAGCTGTCCAGCACGGCCCGGCACCGCAAGCCCGGACTTGGGCTGTGGACGACGCCCGCACGAGCGCGTTCGGGGGACAGTCTGGGCGCGTGAGCTCGCGCGACCGTCATCGCCACCGGCACCGCCCGGCTGCGGCCATCTCCGGGCGACGGAGGTGGCCCCCCCTCGTCGTCTGCGCGGTCCTCATGGCCGGGCTGCTTTCGGCCCTGCCCGGGGCACCGGGGCCCGCTGTCGCCGATCCGGTGCGCAGCGCGCCGTTCGGGACTCGGGCGGCTGAACCCGCCCAGCAGCCCGCCCCGGCCGCGGCGGTGACGTGGCGTCCGCTGCTCGAGAAGTTGCTGGCTAGGCGGTCGCGGGCCTACGCAACCGGTGAGCTGTCGCGGCTGGGAACGGTGCACCAGCCGGGCTCGCCGGTGCTCGCAGCCGACCGGGCGATGCTGCGCGCCTGGCTGCGCCGCGACCTGACGGTGACCTCGACGGTGCGGCTGATCCGGGTTCGCCTGGTCGCCCGCGGGCACGGGCGGGCGGTGCTGCGTACCGTAGACGTGCTGCACCGCGCGGTGGCGGTTGGCGCGGACGGCAGCCGCCTGCGGTTGCCGCACGATCAGCCGACCGCCCGCCGGGTGGTCCTGGTCAGGACAGACCGGGGATGGCGCATCGGCGCTGTGCAGGCGCTGACGGGGTGATGGTTCCGTCGCTCAGCGGCCGAAACCGGCCTCGAGCGCTGCACGCACCGTGGGGTGCTCGAAGGTGAACCCGGCGTCGAGCAGCGCGCGCGGCATCACCCGCAGCGAGCCGAGCAGCTCCTGAGACAGCTCTCCGGCGACCAGCCGCAGCGGCGCTCTGGGCACCGGCACGACCGTCGGGCGGCCCAGCACGGCGCCGAGCGTCTTGGTGAACTCGGCATTGGTCACCGGGTCCGGGCCCACCAGGTTGAACGGTCCGCTGGCGTCCGGACGTGCGGCGAGGAAGACCACCGCGCTCACCCAGTCGTCGCGGCTGATGGTGGAGAACCACTGCTCGCCGGAGCCGATGCGCCCGCCGACGCCGAGCCGGAACGGGATCTTCATCAGCGCCAGGCTGCCGCCGTCGGGGTGCAGCACCACCCCGCTGCGCAGCAGCACGACCCGGGCGTCGGCGTCGGCTGCCGCCGAGGTCGCGCCCTCCCACTGCTCGACCAGATCGGCGAGGAACCCCTTCCCGCGTGGGCTGGACTCGTCGCACACCTGGTCACCGGCGTGGCCGTAGGCGTTCATGCCCGAGCCGTTGAGCAGCGCGGCCTTGCCGCCGGTGCGCGAGATCGCCTCGGCGACCGTCCGGGTCGTGGTCACCCGGCTGTCTCGCAGGGTGCGCTTGTACGACTCGCTCCAGGGCCAGCGGGCCAGGGGGGCGCCGGCGAGGTTGACCACCACGTCGGCCGCGGCGATGACCGCGTCGTCGATGCGGCCCGCGTACGGGTCCCACGACGACTCCGACGGGGTGGCAGCCTCCCCTCGGATGAGCCGGGTCACCTCGTGGCCGTCGCGCGCGAGCCGGTCGCGCAGCGCCGTGCCGAGGAAGCCGGACGACCCGGCGACGACGAACCGCATCAGCGTTAGGCCTCGCTTACAACCCGAGCTCGGACTCGAAGTTGGCGTCCTCGAGCCGCTGCTTGATGGTCGTGAGGAAGCGAGCGGCGTCCGCACCGTCGACCAGCCGGTGGTCGTAGGTCAGCGCGAGATAGACCATCTGCCGGATCGCGATGGTCTCGCCGAGGTTGGGGTCGTCGATGACCACCGCCCGCTTGACCACGGTGCCGGTGCCGAGGATGGCCACCTGCGGCTGGTTGATGATCGGGGTGTCGAACAGCGCACCCCGGCTGCCGGTGTTGGTAAGGGTGAACGTGCCCCCCGACAGCTCGTCGGGGCCGATCTTGTTGTCTCGGGTACGCGCGGCGATGTCGGCGATCTTGCGCGCCAGACCCGCGATCGACAGGTCACCAGCCTCCTTGATCACCGGCACCAGCAGACCGCGCTCGGTGTCCACGGCCACGCCGAGGTGCTCGTTGCCGTGGAAGGTCACCTCGCCCTTGTCGGGGTCGATCGACGCGTTCAGCTGCGGGTAGGTCTTCAGCGCGTCGATCGCCGCCTTGGCGAAGAACGGCAGGTAACTGAGCTTGACACTCTCACGAGCAGCGAACTGGTCCTTGGTCCGCGCTCGCAGCCGCGCGATCGACGTCAGGTCGACCTCCACGACGGTGGTCAGCTGGGCCGAGGTCTGCAGCGACTCGACCATCCGAGCCGCGATCACCTTGCGCAGCCGGCTCATCTTCTCGGTCGTGCCGCGCAGCGGGCTGACTTCGACCGGCGGCGCACTCGCTGCGGCCCCCGACGACGCGGCCGGCTGCTGGGCCTGCTGCTGGGCCGGGGCAGGCTCGGGCTGCTTGGCCTGCTCGGCGGCGGCCAACACGTCCTGCTTGCGGATACGCCCGCCGACGCCGGTGCCCTCGACGGTCGACAGGTCGACCTCGTGCTGGGCGGCCAGCTTGCGCACCAGCGGGGTGACGTATGACCCGCTGCCGCCCTCGCTGGTGGCGGGGGAGCCCGCCGCCTGGCTCGGTGCCCGCTTCGGCTCTTCCTCGCGGGCTCCCTCCCGCGGGGTCTCCTCGTCGGCGGGCTCCGGCTCGCTGGCCTGGTCATCGCCTGGTTCCTGCTCGGCCGCGGGCTTGTCGTCGGACTCGTCCGCAGCCTTGTCGTCGGGCTCGTCCTTGGGGGCCGACTCCTTCCCGGCGGAGGGTTGCTCGTCGCCCTCCCCGCCGCCCTGCTTGTCGGCGGCGCCGCTGGAGTCACCGACCACGGCCAGCACAGCACCGACCTCGACGGTCTCGTCCTCGTCGACCTTGATCTCCAGCAGGGTGCCCGCGACAGGGGAGGGGATCTCGGTGTCGACCTTGTCGGTGGACACCTCCAACAACGGCTCGTCGACCTCGACGGTGTCGCCGACCTGCTTGAGCCAGCGGGTGACGGTGCCTTCGGTGACGCTCTCGCCGAGCTCGGGCAGCGGTACGGAAGTGCCGCCACCACTGCCACCACCGCTGCTCGTCGCCGAGTCGTCGGTGCCGGACGTGTCCTCGGCCTCGTCGCTGGGCTCCTCAGCCGACTCCTCAGCCGACTCCTCGCCCGACTCGTCGCCCGACTCGTCGCCCGACTCCTCGCTGGGCTCGTCGGCGGACTCGTCGGCGGACTCGTCGGCGGAGTCGTCGTCTTGGGCCGGCTCGCCCCCGCCCCCGGACTCGTCCGAGTCACCGACGGTGGCCAGCTCGGCACCGACCTCGACGGTCTCGTCCTCGTCGACCTTGATCTCGAGCAGGGTGCCCGCGACAGGGGAGGGGATCTCGGTGTCCACCTTGTCGGTGGACACCTCCAACAACGGCTCGTCGACCTCGACGGTGTCGCCGACCTGCTTGAGCCAGCGGGTGACGGTGCCTTCGGTGACGCTCTCGCCGAGCGCCGGAAGCGTGACCGGGGTCGCCATGATGTGCCCTTGTCTGTCGAGGATCTGCCGGGTGGACGAACGGGAGGTGTCTGCGCCGCCTCGTGAACCTATCGCTCAGGCATGGGAATGCAACGGTTTGCCGGCCAGCGCCAGTGATGCCTCGCCCAGCGACTCGCTCTGTGTGGGGTGCGCGTGCAGCAGCGCGGCGACGTCGTCGGGGAACGCCTCCCAGTTTACCGTCAGCGAGGCCTCGCCGATCTGCTCGCCCATCCGGTCTCCGATCATGTGCACGCCGACGATGGGGCCGTCCTTCTCGCGGACGAGCTTGACCAGGCCCGCCGTCTGGAGGATCTGGCTCTTGCCGTTGCCGCCGAGGTTGTACTCGTAGGTCGCCACCTCGCCGTACCGCTCCTTGGCCTCGGCCTCGGTCAGGCCGACCGAGGCGATCTCGGGGTTGCAGTAAGTGACCCGCGGGATGCCCGAGTCGACGATCGGCATCGGCGCCAGCCCGGCGATCTCCTCAGCGACGAAGATGCCGTGTGCGAAGCCCCGGTGCGCGAGCTGCGGGCCGGGCACCAGGTCGCCCACGGCGAAGATGCCGTCGACGTTGGTGCGCAACCGCTCGTCGGTGGGCACCCAGCCGCGGTCAACCGTGATGCCCTGCTCCTCGAACCCCATGCCGTCCGAGCTCGGTCCGCGACCGACCGCCACCAGCAGCACATCGGCCTCCAGCGTGTCACCGCCCTCGAGGGTCACGGTGACGCTGGAGTCGCTCTGCTCGACCGACTCGAACTTGACGCCGGTCTTGAAGTTGATCTTGCGCTTGCGGAAGGCACGCTCGAGGTTCTTGGACAGCACTTGATCCTCGGCCGGCACCAGTCGGGGAAGCGCCTCCACGATCGTCACCTCGGCGCCGAAGGATCGCCACACCGAGGCGAACTCGACGCCGATCACCGACCCGCCGATGATGACGGCCCTCGCCGGCACGTCGGTCAGGCTGATCGCCTGCTGGCTGGTCATCACCCGCCCGCCGAGCTCGAGGCCCGGCAGCGTACGGGCGTACGAGCCGGTGGCCAGCACGATGTTCTTGCCGGTGAGACGGCGCTCGCCGACCTCGACGGTGTCCGTGCCGACGAGCTTGCCCTCGCCCTCGACGATCTCGATCTTCGCAGCGGCGAACAGCCCCTGTAGACCCTTGTGCAGCCGGGAGACCACGCCGTCCTTGTAGCTGTTGACCGCGGACATGTCGATGCCCTCGAGGGAAGCCTTGATGCCGACGGCGCCGCCATCACGCACATGGTCGGCGACCTCACCGGCATGCAGCAGCGCCTTGGTCGGGATGCACCCCCAGTGCAGGCAGGTGCCACCGAGCTTGTCCTTCTCGACCACCACCACCTTGAGGCCGAGCTGCTGCGCGCGCAGGGCGCAGGCGTACCCGCCGCTGCCCCCGCCGAGAACCACCACGTCGTAGCTGTCGTCGCTCACTGAGTTCCTCCCGCGGGTCAGATCTCCGGGCCCGGTTCCGGGCGCGTCGTGCGCTGCCGGACCGCGTGTGCATCTTGTCACTGTGGCGGGCGGCGCGCGAACGCGCCCCGAGCCTGGCGGTCACCTGACGTTTCCGGACCGCCTGGCCCTCTCCGGCCGGGTGTCACACTGGCAGCTGCCGACGCGGCGCCGGGTGTCCGGCAGCCGAGGGCAGGCGGCGACGAGTACGGCCGGCGACGAGAGGACGGGCGATGCGGTTCAGGCGACGGAAGCGGGGTCGGGGCGACGGTCCGTCCACGATGGACCGCGACGCCGTCGCAGTGGACCGCAAGCACCTGGAGGAGTTCGTCCGCACCCGCATCGGGGTCGAGGGCTTCCTGGAGCCGCGCACGGCCGTCACCGAGGTCACGGTGGTGCTGGTCGCCAAGGACGGTGAGTGGACCCGGCGGCGGGTGCCGTCGGCCCAGTGGGCGCACGGCTGGGCCAACAAGCTCGGCGTGCCGACCTACGACGCAGCCGTCGTCGGCTATCCGCAGCGGATGCGGGAGTGGAACCGCCGCCAGAAGGGCTCCGGCGCCTGACCTCCCCGGTGACAACTTGCGTGCGTCGTCATGGTTTGGCGAGCAGGTTGCCGCTCGCGACCTCCTGGGCCAGCCGCACCAGCGTGCGCACGGCGGCGCCGGTGCCGCCCTTGGGGGTGTAGCCGTGCGCCTCGCCGTCGTTGTAGGCCGGTCCGGCGATGTCCAGGTGCACCCAGCGGGACTCACCGACGAACTCGCGCAGGAATGCCGCGGCGAACAGGGCGCCGCCGTACGGCTCGGGGTTGTGCTGGCGCAGGTCGGCCATCGCCGAGGTCTTCACCTTGGCGGCGACCTCGTCGGTGATCGGCAGCGGCCACATCGCCTCGCCCGCGGCCTCGGCCACCCCCGGGACCCGCTGCAGCAGTGTCTCGTCGTTGGACAGCACCCCGCCCACCCGGGTGCCGAGTGCGACGACGCAGGCGCCGGTCAGGGTGGCCACGTCGACGACCAGGTCCGGCTCTGCCTCCACTGCCATGTCGAGGGCGTCGCCGAGCACGAGCCGGCCCTCGGCGTCGGTGTTGAGCACCTCCACGGTCTGGCCGTTGCGCATCGTCAGCACGTCGCCGGGGCGGGTGGCGGTGCCGCTCGGCATGTTCTCGGCCAGTGAGGCGTATGCGGTGACTGCGACCGGCAGCCCGAGCTCGGCGATCGCGTAGGTCGCGGCGACCACGGCAGCGGCGCCGCCCATGTCGCACTTCATCGTCATCATCGACTTGCCCGGCTTGAGCGACAGGCCGCCGGAGTCGAACGTGATGCCCTTGCCCACCAGCGCGATCCGCGCCACGGGTCGTCGCGGCGCGTACGTCAGGCGCACCAGCCGCGGCGGGTGCAGCGATCCCTGGCCGACGCCGAGGATGCCGCCGCAGCCTTGCTTGGCCAGCTCCTTCTCGTCGAGCACGGTGACCTTGACCTTGCCGGGGCTCTTGTGCCCCGAGATCTGGTCGGCGAACAGCTCGGGAGTCAGGTCGTTGGGCGGAGCGTTCACCCAGTCGCGCGCCATGCATACGGCGCGCGAGACGGTCCCGGCGGTCTCGGTCGCCCGCTTGACCTCGCGCCTCCTGGCCTGGTCGCACAGCAGCACGATATCGGTCGGTCGGCCGTCGGACTCGGCCGAGCGGTAGGTGTCGTAGGAGTACAGCCCCAGCAGAGCCCCCTCGCCGACGGCCTGCACGTCGCCGGGATCTTCCACCGGTAGCGCGAGCGCCGCCGAGACGGCGTTGGCCACGGCCTGCACACCGGCGGCGGCCGCGCGGCGCAGCCGCTCGCGGTCGACGGCGCCGGCCTCACCCAGCCCCACCGCCACGACCAGGGACGCCTTGACGGCTCCCTGGGACGGCAGCTTGGCGACCTGGCCCGGCTCGGCTTCGAAGCCGAGGCTGCTCAGCATCGGCACGAAGCCGCGCCCGAAAGCCTTGGCGACGTCGGCGGCTGCGTCGACCGCGACCATGCCCTTGCGGGTGCGAACGACGCCGACGACGACCGCGTCGGTGCGGACGGTGCTGGCCTTGGCGGAGCGGGCGGTGAGCGTGGGCACGGGACGGGACCTCCATCGCGGATGTGGTGCGCCGAGGCTAGCGACTGCGCCCGGAGGTGCATCAACCACGAGTCATGGTATACCATCTGCCAGATGACTGACATCGACGTCCGCCCCGTCGGCGCCGTGCACCAGCCGCTGACCCGCCGGGTGGCCGACCGGCTGCGCGAACGCATCGTGTCCGGCGACCTGGCTCCCGGCACCCGGCTGGTCGAACGTGCGCTGGCCGACGAGCTGGCCGTCTCGCGGGTGCCCGTCCGCGAGGCCCTGCGAGTGCTGGCCGCCGAGGGGTTCGCCGTCGAACGGCCCCGCCGCGGCATGGTGGTGCACGAGCCCTCCGACGACGAGGTCGAGCAGCTGCTGGAGGTCCGCGAGGCGCTCGAGACCGCGTTGTGCCTGCGGCTGGCCCGCCCGCCGCTTCCGCGCGGGCTGGCGGTGCTCGACGCCTCGGTCGCCGAGGCCGCGGCGGCGATCGAAGGCGACGACCACGCCGGCGCCGTCCGTGCCAACGCCGACTTCCACCGTGCCCTCGTCGACGCCGACCCGGAGGCGCTGGCCGGTCAGCTGCTGCGACCGCTGGGCGCCCGCCTGGCCTGGATGCTCCGCCAGCACGCGGACGTACGGCTGCTCTTCCACGAGCACGCGTCAATCGTCGAGGCGGTGCGCGCCGGTGACGCCGACCGGGTGCGGCGGCTGATGGACCAGCACCTGGTCACCAGCCGCGTCGCCTATGACCAGGCACGGGCGGCGGCGCAGGCAGCGGCACGGGTCGAGGGGGCGCCATGCGTGCCCTGATCGCGGTTGCGGTTGCCGCCGGCGTGCTGGTGGGCTGCTCGTCCGTCACCCCGGGTGCAGCCGACGAACCCGTGCCGGCGGACCGGCCCAGCCAGGCCAACACCCGCGAGCCGACGCGGACCCAGCAGCCCGAGCGGACCCGACGCTCCGCGCCCGGACCGGCCGCGTCCAAGGCCACCAGGGCCGAGCCGACCCGGCCGCCGTCGCGACGGCAGCAGGCGCGGCTGGACGCCCGCCTGCTGGCCGCCGCCTGGCGCAACGACGTGGCCGCGGCCAAGCGGCTGATCGCCCGCGGCGCCGACGTGAACGCCAAGGATGACACCGTGCAGAGCGCGTACCTGGTGGCGACGAGCGAGGGGTACCTCGACCTGCTCGACCTCACCCTCCGGCACCGTGCCGACGTCACCAGCCTGGACAGCTTCAACGGCACCGGGCTGATCCGGGCCGCCGAGCGCGGGCACGACGACATCGTCGGGCGGCTGCTGCAGGAGGGGGTTGCCGTCGACCACGTCAACAACCTGGGGTGGACCGCGCTGCTGGAGTCGGTGATCCTGGGTGACGGCTCGCAGCGCTACGTCGACACGGTGCGCACGCTGGTCGCCGGGGGTGCCGACATCGACCTGGCGGCCGAGCGAGATGGGCTGACCCCGGCCCAGCACGCCGATGCGCGTGGGCAGCAACAGGTGCTGGCGGTGCTGCGGGCGGCCTCCCGGTCGGGCAGCCGGCAGGTCGAGCGGTCGCAGGCCGATGCCGCGTTGTTGCGGGCCGCAGCATCCGGTGACGCCTCGGCTTCGACGCTCGCACTGCGCCAGGGCGCACGGATCGAGGCCACCGATGCCCGGGGCCGTACGCCGCTGTTGCTGGCCGCCCCGGGTGACCGGGTCGACGTGGCCCGGTTGCTGGTCAACCTCGGGGCCGACCCCGACGCCCAGGACGACCAGCAGGACAGCGCCTGGCTGGCCACCGGCGTGACCGGCAGCGTCGCGATGGCGGAGACACTGCTGCCGGCCGACCCCGACCTGGGGTTGCTCAACCGCTTCGGCGGCACCTCGATCATCCCGGCCAGCGAACGCGGCCACGTCGCCTACGTCCGGCGGGTCGTGCGCACCGGCATCGACCTCGACCACGTCAACGACCTCGGCTGGTCGGCGCTGCTGGAGGCGGTGGTCCTCGGCGACGGCGGCGGGCGGCACCAGCAGGTCGTACGGGCGCTGCTGGGCGCCGGTGCGGACCCCACCATCCCCGACGCGGACGGGCGCCCACCCGTCGCACTTGCCCGAGATCGCGGGCAGGTGGTGATCGCCCGCATGCTCGCCGCCGCCGAACGGGCCGGCGCTCGATAGGTTCCGCGCATGAGCGAACCGTCGAACGAGCAGACCTTGCTCCGGTCACCCCTGCACGACCGGCACCTGGCCCTCGGCGCCAAGACCGCGCCGTTCGGCGGCTGGGAGATGCCGCTGGAGTACGCCGGGGGAGGGGTGCTCAAGGAACATGCCGCCGTGCGGCAGACGGTGGGGGTCTTCGACGTCAGCCACCTCGGCACGCTGCGGGTCAGCGGGCCCGGCGCCAGGGCGTACGTCGACTCGTGCCTCACCAACGCGCTGGACCGGATCGGGCCCGGCCAGGCGCAGTACACCCTGGCCTGCGACGACGAGAGCGGTGGTGTGGTCGACGACATGATCGGCTACCTCGTCAGCGACGACGAGCTGCTGCTCGTGCCGAACGCAGCCAACGCCGCCGAGGTGGCCCAACGGCTGCGCGCCGACGCCCCAGGGGGCGTCGAGGTGGCCGACCTGCACGAAGAGCAGGCCATCCTCGCCGTGCAGGGGCCCGCCTGCGACGAGGTGCTGGCCGCGGTCGGGCTGCCCACCGGCCATCCGTACATGTCGTTCGAGCAGGCAGAGCTCGGCGGCGTGCCGGTGGTGGTGTGCCGCACGGGGTACACCGGTGAGCGCGGCTACGAGCTGGTGCTGCCGCGAGCGGGTGCCCCCGAGCTGTGGGACCGGCTGCTGCAGCTCGGCGCCCCGCACGGCATCCGGGCATGCGGGCTGGGTGCGCGCGACACGCTGCGCACCGAGATGGGCTACCCGCTGCACGGGCACGAGCTGAGCCTCGAGATCAGCCCGGTGCAGGCCCGTGCGGTGTGGGCGGTGGGCTGGGACAAGCCAGCCTTCTGGGGTCGCGAGGCGCTGGTCGCCGAGCGTGCGGCGAAGGCGGGCCCACTGCTGCGCGGACTGAAGGCGGCCGGTCGAGGCATCCCCCGCCCCGGCATGCCGGTCGCGCGCCCGGACGGGGGTTCGGAGCCGGTCGGCGCCGTGACGTCGGGGACGTTCTCCCCGACTCTGCGCACCGGCATCGGCCTGGCCCTGCTCGACCGGTCCGTCGTCGACGGTGACGAGGTGGTCGTCGAGATGCGCGGCCGCCAGGAGGCGTTCACGGTCACCAAGCCGCCGTTCGTCGACACGTCCACCCGCTGAGCCGGCGCCGGGCGCCCAGCGAGAGCCCGCCTTACCCCAGGAGCTGGGTGTGCGCGGACGCACCACCACGCCGGGCCGCGGTGGTGCATCTGAGCACAGTGGCCGCCGCTGCCTCCGGTTCCCGCGGATCCGGTGACGGGGTAGGGGGGTGGAAGGCAGGCGGGGTCATGTTTCTCTAGGCTGGCTCCATGGCATGGACCTGGCGCTTCGAGACCAGCACCGGCGACAGCGTCGAGCCGCCCGCCGGTGCTGCCGCGGTGTTCCCGTCGCAGGCCGACGCCGAGACCTGGCTGGGTGAGGAGTTCCCCGACCTCGTCGAGGCGGGCATCGACCAGGTGGTGCTGCTCGAGGGCACCCGCGAGGTGTACGGGCCGATGAGCCTGCACGAGGCCTGACGCCGGCCCGGCCTGCCGGTCCGGCCCCCGCCGCTGCCGGCCCGGACCTGCCCAGCCCGGACGTCCCCGCCCCGGCCCGGTTAGCCGCGGCTTCCCGGCGATCGCGCGCCGCCGTCCTCGAGCTCGCGCCGCAGCTCGGCCTTGCGGCTGTCAGGCAGGTCACGCCAGTGGCAACCCAGCAGCAGGCACTCCAGCGCCCACGGGGCGTTGAGGCCGACGCCCGGTCGCGACGCCTGCAGTCGGCGGTAGACCTCCAGTGACCCGAGCGCGTCGATGTCGGCGTAGCTGTCGATGCCGATGCCGACCAGCCACCGCGCGGTGGTCGGCCCGAAGCCGGGCATCCGGGCCAGCTCGTCCTCGCCCATGCGTACAGTCTGGCGGCAGGCAGCAAGCGCTGGGCAACGGCGAAGGGTGGGCGCACGGCGTGGTGACTCCTGAGGACCTCGAGGCGAGCATCGACCGGGCGGTCACTGTGCTCGGTCGGGGTGCCGGCCGGGACTGGTCGGCCCCGGCGGGCCGGGTGCGGTGGAGCTGCAGCCGCACGCTGTTCTACGCAGCCGACGACCAGGTTGCCTACGCCGGCCAGCTCGTGGCGCGGGCCCGGGACGACTACCTGCCCTTCCGGCTACGCCAGGTCCGGGGGACGCCGCCGCCTCGCCTGCTCGAGCTGCTGCAGGGGATGGGCGCGCTGCTCACCACCACGGCGCGGGCCACACCGGCCCACGTGCGCGCCTACCACCCACACGGGATGGCCGACGTCGAAGGATTCCTCGCCATGGGTGTGGCCGAGGTGTTGCTGCACACCCACGACATCGCGCAGGGGCTCGGCCTCAGCTACACCCCAGATCCCGACACCTGTGCGCGGGTCGTGGCCCGGCTGCACCGCGACCTGGAGCCGCACGACGACCCGTGGCAGCTGCTGCTGTGGGCAACCGGACGTGGTGACCTGCCCGGCCGGCGGCCCGTACGCCGGTGGCGGTGGTGGCCCGCGCCTGCGGACGAGCGCGACGCCTGACATACGCGGGCGTGACCGAGGCTGACGGTGTGCGAAGTTGGTGGCCATGAGGGCACGCTTCGAGGAGCTCGCCTGGTCCGAGACACCGATGGGGGTGATCAGCCTGCGCCGGCGACTCGAGCCCACCCTCGAGGTCGAGGTCTACGAGGCCAAGCTCGGCGACGAGTTCCTCATGTCGAGTCTGTTCACGGTGGCCGAGATCGAGCTCGCGCGCCTCGGACTGGCGGCTGCCGCAGGCAGCGACCTCGACGTCGTCGTCGGCGGTCTCGGACTCGGCTACACCGCGCAGGCCGTGCTCGCCGACCCGCGGGTCGGCTCACTCACCGTGGTCGAAGCGTCGGGCGAGGTGATCGGCTGGTACGAACGCGGGCTGCTGCCCGACGTGGCCGGGTTGACGGCGGACCCACGCACGCGGCTGGTGCACGGCGACTTCTTCGCGCTGGCCGGTGCGGATGGCGGGTTCGACGCGGCGGCGCCGAGCAGGCGGTTCCACGCGGTGCTGGTCGACATCGACCACACGCCGCGACACGTCCTGCACCGGAGCCACGCCGCCTTCTACACGCCCGCCGGGCTACGCCGCCTCACCCGCCACCTGCACCCGGGCGGCGTCTTCGCGCTGTGGTCCGACGACCCGCCAGACGACGACTTCAGCGCCGCGCTGGCGGAGGTCTTCGCCCGCACAGCCGCTCACGTGGTCACCTTTCCCAACCCGCTGACCGGCGGCCAGTCGGCCAACACCGTGTACGTGGCCAGCTGAGCCAGCCAGCTCACCACTGCGGGTGGATGGCCGCCCGCAGGTGCTCGTCGTATATCCGGTGCACGCCCTGGTCGAAGTCATCGCCAAGCGGGGAGACCCGGCCGGCCGCGGCGTTCGACCGTGCCTGGTCGATGTTGCGCGCACCGGGGATGACGCTCGAGACCTCTGGGTGCTGCCACAGCCAGGCGATCGCCGCCTGGGTCGACGTGACGCCGTCCGGCGCCTCGGCGTCGACGAGCGCGCCGAACTCCTTGGCGGCGGCGAGCCCGGTCTCGTAGTCCACCCCGGAGAACGTCTCGCCGACGTCGAAGGCACTGCCGTCGCGGTTGAACGTGCGGTGGTCGTCGGCGGCGAACGTCGTGGCGGCGTCGTACTTGCCCGACAACAACCCCGATGCCAGCGGGACGCGGACGATGATGCCGACGCCGGCGTCGGCGGCTGCCGGGAACACCTGCTCGAGCGGCTTGAGGCGGAACGCGTTGGCGATGATCTGCACGGTCGCGACGTTGGGGCGGGCGATCGCGGCGAGCGCCTCCTCGACCTTCTCGACGCTCACGCCGTAGCTGGCCACCACACCTTCGTCGACGAGGGTGTCGAGCGCGTCGTACACCGCGTCGTCGGAGTAGACCGAGGTGGGCGGGCAGTGCAGCTGCACCAGGTCGAGCGTGTCGACACCGAGGTTGCGCCGTGACCGGTCGGTCCACTCCCGGAAGTTGTCCAGAACGTAGCTCTCCAGCACCTGCTCGGCCCGCCGACCAATCTTGGTGGCCACGGTGATCTGCGCAGCGTTCTCGGCGGAGCGTTCGCTTTGGAACTTGCCGATCAGCTGCTCGCTGCGGCCGTCGCCGTACACGTCGGCGGTGTCGAAGAACGTGACCCCCTCCTGCGCGGCGGCGCCGAGCACGGCGAGTGCGTCGTCCTCCGACACGTCGCCCCAGTCGGCGCCAAGTTGCCAGGTGCCCAGCCCCACCACCGACACCGACCGGCCGGTACGGCCCAGCGTGCGCGTCTCCATCAACCTGCCACCTCTCGTCGGGTTACCGGACAGCATCGAAGCAGACCTGTCGACCACGCGCCCGCTGGCCGTTCGGCATGCTTGCCAGCGTGATCTCGGTTCGCCGCGTCGGCCCCGACGACGGCGTGGCAGCTGGCAACCCCGCCGCGCGGGGGCTGTACGAGCGCCACGGCTTCGACGACACCGGCGAGCGAGGCGGCCTGCTGGCCGACGGGGTCCGGCGCGAGCAGGTCATGGCCGAGCGGCTCCAGCGCTAGCGCCTGTTCCCAGAGCTCACGACGGCTCGTCGACGGCGTCGACGAGGTCGACGACCGCGCCGACCAGCAGGGCACCGTCGAGCAGGGCCGGGTCGTTGTGGTCGGCGCCGGGTACCTCGACCAGCTGCCGCAGCCTCGGTGCCGAGGCTGCCACCCGCCGGCTCTGTGCCGGGGGGATGACGGAGTCGGCGTCGCCGAGGACGACGGTGACTGGGACGTCCACGCCGGCGAGCTGCCCGGCCAGCGGGTAGCGGTCCCGGAGCAGTGTCCTGACCGGAAGGAACGGGTAGTGCTCGTTGCCCACCGCGGCCAGGTCGACGAACGGCGAGCGCAGCACCAACCCCGCCGGTGGGTGCTCGGCGGCCAGCTCGGTGACGACCGCGGCGCCCAGGCTCTCGCCGTAGTAGACGACCCGGTCAGGCGACCAGCCGGCATCGTCGACCAGAAACTGCCGGGCAGCGCGCACGTCGCGGGCCAGACCGTCCTCGCTGGGGCTGCCCGGGTTGCCGCCGTACCCGCGGTAGTCGAACAGCAGCACCGCCAGACCGCGCTCGGCCAGTGCCCGCGCGAGTGGCGCGCGGCCGGCCCGGTCGCCGGCGTTGCCGCTCGCGACCAGCACGACGACGTCGCGCTCGGGCCCGCCAGCCGGCACGAACCACGCGCCGAGGCGCAGCCCGTCGCTCGTGCGCAGCACCACGTCGCGGGCGCCGGGGACGGTCGAGTCGGCCGACCGCACCGGTGCCGTCGAAGGGAAGTAGATCAGCTGGCGCTGGAACCCCCAGACCAGTGCAAGCAGCAGCAACGCCACCGCCGCCACCAGAACCGCCGCACGTACCACCCCTGCAGTGTGGGGCAGGGCAGCGCGATCAGATCGGCAGGCTGTCCGGCGGCGGCTTGATGACCTCCTCGGCCATCGGCCGGTCCGTCGCCGGGTGTTCGACGAGGGCCAGGATGCGGCTCGCCATGAAGCGCGCCGTGCGCACCGGTGTCCCGCCGCGAGTCACCTCGGTGACCTCGACGATGCCGCGGCCGGTGTTGATGTCGACCCGCCTGCCGTTGCGGGTGGCGACCATCTCGTACGTGCGGACGTCGTCGCCCGCGTCGATGACGATCTCGACCCGGTCGCCGCGCACGGTGCGACCTTACCGGCGCGTGCGGTCACCACGAGGTGGCCCGGCCCGAGCCGAGGCCCCGCCGCTACTCATCCAGCGGGCCCTCGACGACGCGGTCCGGATTTTTGAGCGGTGTGGCTACGTCACCCAGAAGAGCACGCTGTCGCTACCCTCGGCCGAGGGGTCTTCCATGTCGGCTCGGCCGAGGGGCCTTCCATGTCAGCGCCGAGGCCGGGGCCCATGCGCGAGCCGAAGCCACCGAGCCCGCCGCCCGCTCGCAACTCGTCCAGCACCGTGTCCAGGGCGTCCTGGACGGCTGCCCTGTCGGCGTCGAGTTCACGGGCCAGTCGCTTGGCCAGCTCCTGGCGGGCGTCGGCGATCGCGGCTTCGTGCTCGTCCCTGAGCCATCCGCACACTGCCCGATTGCACAAAGCCTCGGCGATCCGGGTCCGATCAGCCTGCGGCGGTCGCCAGCTGTGCACGCGCGCAGGCGACGACCGCCGTCAGGTCCAGCCCGTACGTCGGACCGTCGCCCGCGTCGTAGCTGTCGAGTCGGGCTGCACCCCGCTCGACCAGCCGGCCAGCTCCGACGCTGTTGCCGCGGGCGGCGTGGGTGAGGCCGACGCACAACTGGGCGAGGCCCTGCCACAGGTCACGCTCGTGCTCCGGACCCGCCTTCCAGCGCGCCTCCAGGACCTCATGGGCCGAGAACGGCCTCCCCCCGCGCACCAGACTCCGGGCCCGATCCAGGGTTTCGGCCGGCGGCAGCGGATCCTCCGACACGGGCTCGACGCCGACCGCCCCGTAGGGAAGCGGGCGGCCCAGTGCGTCCCGTGGCCGGTCCTGCCGGGGGCGCCCGGCGGCGTCGCGGTCCCGGTCACCGGTCACGGCCGGCTCCGTGCTGTCCGCCCTCGAGCCACCGTCAGCTGCCCGGGCGCCGGGCGGGCGACCTGGTCTGCGCCGGGTCCCGCTCCACGATGTCGTCGCCGAGCACGTCGTCGACCGCCGCCAGCAGGTCGTCGTCGAGCTCGACTCCGGCGGCCTGGACGTTTTCGGTGACCTGCTCGGGACGGGAGGCGCCGATGATCGCCGAGGCGACGTTGTCGTTGGCCAGCACCCAGGCGACGGCCAGCTGGGCGAGGCTCAGCCCGGCCTTGTCGGCGAGGGGCTGCAGCCGCTGCACCCGTTCCAGCACCTCGTCACGCAGGTAGCGCGCGATCATGTCGGCGCCACCCTTCTCGTCGGTGGCGCGCGACCCCTCCGGCAGCCCCTCGCCGGGCTTGTACTTGCCGGTCAGCACGCCTTGCGCGATCGGCGACCACACGATCTGCGAGAGCCCCAGCTCGTGCGAGGTCGGCACGACCTCGGTCTCGATGACCCGCCACAGCATGTTGTACTGCGGCTGGTTGGACACGAACGGGACGTGCAGCTCACGGGCCAGCGCGTGCCCGGCCCGGATCTCGTCGGCCCGCCACTCCGACACCCCGATGTAGTGCGCCTTGCCGGCGTGCACGACGTCGGCGAAGGCCTCCATCGTCTCCTCGAGCGGTGTGCTGTGGTCGAAGCGGTGCGCCTGGTAGAGGTCGACGTGGTCGGTGCCGAGCCGCTCCAGCGAGCCGTTGATCGACTCGGCGATGTGCTTGCGGGACAACCCCGCGTCGTTGGGGCCGCCCGGCCCGGTCGGCCAGAAGACCTTCGTGCAGATCTCCACCGACTCGCGCCGCTCGCCCTGCAGCGCCTTGCCCAGCACCGCCTCGGCCCGGGTGTTGGCGTAGACGTCGGCGGTGTCGAAGGTCGTGATGCCCGCGTCCAGCGCCTGCCGCACGCAGGCCAGCGCCGCCTCCTCCTCGACCTGTGAGCCGTGGGTGAGCCAGTTGCCGTACGAGATCGCGCTGACCTTGAGGCCGCTCGCGCCGAGGTGTCGAAACTCCATGCCCGCAACGTACGGGGAGCGACCCGGCGGCGCACCTGGGCCCACCCCCAGCGGACAGCCCGAAGCGGCGAGCCCGCAGCGGCGCCGGTCAGTAGCGCTCGGGCAGCTTCTCGCCGTACTTCACCTGTGGCTTGGGCAGCCGCAGCCGGCGCATCTGGCTGCTGCGCAGCAGGGCGTACCCGGTCGCGCCTTTGATCTGGCTCGGCTCGAAACGTCGGCGCACCTCGCGCCGGAAGCTCCAGTACAGCCACATCGTGTCCACCGTGGTCAGGGCGATCGTCATCGCCCACACCAGCGCCTGGATCTGCAGCAGCCGCGGGATGAAGCTGAGCAGTAAGATCACCATCAGCAGCGGCAGCAGGTACTGCGCCACGTTGCGCCGCGCGTCCACGAAGTCACGGGCGAAGCGGCGTACAGGGCCCTGGTCGCGGGCCGGCAGGTGCTTCGCGTCGCCGGCCGCCATCGACGAGCGCACCAGGTTGCGCTGCTCGGTGCGGCGCTGGCGCTCGCGCTTGGCGATCTCCTTGCGGGTGCGGGGCGGCTTCAACCGTGCCTTGCGGGCGGCCTCGGCGTCGCGGCGGCTCGGTGTCGGCCGGCCCTTGCCTTCGTCCTCCAGCCGCCGCAGCGTCTCCTCCGAGGTCTCGCTGGCGGGCGCGGACTCGGAGCGGCGTCGGAACACGGGGACCTCGAGGACCTAACGGGTGAGCGGAGCGGTGGGTGTGCCAGCAGCCTACCCAGGCCAGGCCGGTCACCCGTAGGCTGGAACCCCTGACATCGACGAGGGGCGGCAGTTGTCCATGAGCATCATGAAGCGGTTGGGCCTGATCTTCCGGTCCAAGGCCAACACGGCACTGGACCGCGCCGAGGACCCGCGGCAGACCCTCGACTACAGCTATCAGCGCCAGCTCGAGCTGCTGCAGAAGGTGCGCCGCGGCGTGGCCGACGTGGCCACCAGCCGCAAGCGGGTCGAGCTGCAGCTGAACCAGCTGCAGCAGCAGGGAGACAAGTTGCAGGGGCAGGCGCAGAAGGCGCTGGCCGCCAGCCGCGAGGACCTCGCCCGCGAGGCGCTCACCCGCCGTGCCGCGCTGCAGACCCAGGCCGAGGACCTGCAGACCCAGCACGCCCAGCTGCAGGGTGAGGAGGAGAAGCTGACGCTGGCCTCCCAGCGGCTGCAGGCCAAGGTCGAGTCGTTCCGCACCCGCAAGGAAACGATCAAGGCCACCTACACCGCCGCCGAGGCGCAGACCAAGATCGGCGAGGCGTTCTCCGGAGTCTCCGAGGAGATGAGCGACGTCGGTCTGGCCGTGCAGCGCGCCGAGGACAAGACCGCCTCCATGCAGGCCCGCGCCGGCGCCATCGACGAGCTGATGGCCTCCGGCGCGCTGGACGACGCGTCGGCGTCGCCGAACTCCGACATCGATCGCGAGCTGGCCGCGCTGTCGGCCGGGTCCGAAGTGGACAGCCAGCTGGCGGCGATGAAGCAGCAGCTCGGCAGCGGCGAGCGGCAGGCGCTGGGAGAGGCGACGCCCGGCGATGCCGCGTCCGCCGAGCAGGCCGCGGCCGAGCAGCCCGACGAGCAGACCCGGGAGGGCTGAGCGGTGATCATCCGGATCATGGGCGAGGGTCAGTACGAACTCTCCGACGACGAGCTCGAGGCGCTGAACGTGTTGGACGCCGAGGTCGAGTCCGCCGTGCTGGCCGGCGACGCGGACGCCTTCGGGTCGTCGTTCGCCCAGTTGCTCGACCGCGTACGCAGCCACGGTGCGGCGGTTGCTGACGACGTGCTCGTCGACTCCGACCTGGTGCTCCCACCCGGCGACGCCGACCTCGACGAGGTCGCGGACATGCTCGGGGACAGCGGGCTGATCCCGGGCTGATCCCGGGCTGATCCCGGGCTGAGGCCCTGTCGACGCGGCTGTGGAACATCGAGACCGCTCAAAGCGTCGTACTTGACGACGACCCGGCTAGGCACGATAGGAGACCGCGAACCAGATGGCCCATACCCGCTTCCGCAACGACCCGGGGCTGACCGCCCGGATGGGGCTGGTCGGCTTTCTGCTGGTGGCGCTGTACCTGGCCGTCGTGGCTGCGCTGATCGCGTACGGCTTCCCGACGGTGTTCGTCGTGCTGATCGCCGTCGGCGTCGGCTGGGGGCAGTGGTACTTCTCCGACAGCGTGGCGATGAAGGCCATGCGCGCCCGCGTGGTGACCCCGGAGCAGGCCCCAGAGCTGCACGGTGTCATCGATCGGCTGTGCGCGCTCGCCGACATGCCCAAGCCGCGGGTGGCGGTCGCCGACACCGACATCCCGAACGCGTTCGCCACCGGCCGCTCACCCAGCCACTCGGTGGTGTGCGTGACGACCGGGCTGCTGCGCCGCCTCGACGCCGAGGAGGTCGAGGGCGTCCTGGGCCACGAGCTTGCGCACGTCGCCCACCGCGACGTCTCGGTGATGACCGTGGCCTCGACGCTCGGTGTGCTCGCCGGACTGATCATGCGGTGGGGGCTGTACTTCGGCGGGGGTGGCCGGGACCGCAACAATGCCATGGTCTTTCTGGCGGTCTGGGTGGCGAGCATCGCGGTCTACCTGATCAGCTTCCTGCTGACCCGGGCGCTGTCGCGCTACCGCGAGCTGTCGGCCGACCGGTCGGCGGCCTACCTCACCGGCCGACCGTCGTCGCTGGCCTCCGCGCTGACCAAGATCTCCGGCGAGATGGCCCGCATCCCGACCCGTGACCTGCGCCAGGCAGAGCCGGTGAGCGCGTTCCTGTTCGCACCGGCGTTGAACAAGCAGTCTCTGACCGCGCTGTTCTCCAGCCACCCCACCCTCGACCGGCGGCTCGAGCAGCTGGCCAAGGTGTCAACCGACCTCGGCCGGCAGGTCTGAGCCAGCCGATGGGTCTCCTCGACGCGCTGCTCGGGCGCAGCCGCCCGGCCAAGGCCGACCTCGACGCCCTGTTCGGCATCACCCAGGCCGCATTCACGCTGGAGGCGAGCATCGGGCTGCGACCCACCGGCGTCGGTGCGGTCTGCTACCGCGCCAACGAGGGCGCGGCGTTCGCCACCGCCGAGACCGACCTGCAGCAGCTGCTCGACGCCGACGGTGGCCCGGCGGTCGAGACCAGCCGCGACTCGTACGGGTTCACCTGGCTGGTCTGCCAGCAGCCGGCGGACGCGCTCAGCGACCTGGTGACCGAGTTGCATGCCGTCAACCAGACCCTGCAGGACAACGGCTTCGGACCGTCGCTGCTGTGCTCGGTGGTCGGGTTCGTCGCCCCCGATGGACGCAAGGTGGGCGTGGTCTACCTCTACAAGCGGGGCACGTTCTACCCGTTCGCACCGGTGCCGGGCACCGAGCGCCGCGACAACGCGCTCGAGCTGCAGGTGCGCGGCGCCGTGGGCGCCGACCTGCGCATCGAGGCCGACCTGCACCGGTGGCTGGCGCTGTGGGGCACCCCCGCGCTCGCCTGACCCGGCAGGCTGCCCGCACCCCCCGGCCACACCCCCGCTGCCCCGCACCCCGCCGCACCCCGCCGCCCCGCGCCCCGCCGCACCGCGCCCC
>JBBSNM010000027.1:0-28518 GCA_038232655.1 Propionibacteriales bacterium
CTCCGTGTTCTGCCGAAGCGACCTGCGGAGCGAATCCGGCGAGACGTCGTCGTCATCGTGCTTGTCCGTCAGGATCGTGCGCAGCTCGTCCCAGACCTGGTCGCGCGCCTCGTTGTGTGGCGTGCCGGGGTCCGGCGACTCGAACGCCGCCGCCCATTCGTCGGCACTGAGCCACAGGTCCGACCAGAGGGTCTCGACCACCATCGGTTCGGCGGGTGGCTCCTCGTACAGCCTGACGGCCGGTTCGATCGCCTTCACCATGTCCGCGGACGACTTCAGGAGGGCCACCTGCTGGTCGGCCTCGGTCGCCGCACCGGCACCCTCGGGGACGACATCTCGCAGGGTGCAGGTCTGCACGCCCTCCTCCTCGAGACTGGGGAGGACGTCGGCGACGTAGGCCAGGTAGGGCTGGTGCGGCCCGACGAACAACACGCCGCCCCGGCGGTTGCCGAGGCGAGGGTCGGCGTACAGGAGGTAGGCGGAGCGGTGCAGTGCGACGACGGTCTTGCCGGTGCCCGGACCGCCGTCGACGACGAGCACGCCGCGGGACCCCGCGCGGATGATCGCGTCCTGGTCGGCCTGGATGGTGCCGAGCACGTCTCGCATCCGGGGCGACCGGATCAGGCGCAGCACTCACGCTCATCTCATGGCGCGTGCAGCGACCCCCAAATGCGCTAGCGCCGATAAGCGACATTATGTCAGCTCGCCCGGAGTGGGCACGAAACCGTCACTCCCCTCGCCGGACGCGACGCCTGCTCGCCCACTGCCGAGATTCACAGGCGAACGGGCAGGCGCAGGCCCTGCTCGCCGGTGGTGACCCCCTGGCGCAGCGGCCCACCGTCGCCGTCGGTCGCAAGCCCGTCGGTGAGGGCGAAGGCCTCCTGCACCGCCGTCGGGAGCTCCTCGACACCGAGCAATCCCAGCGCACCGCGGCGTACGACGGCGTTCCAGCGGCCCGGTGCCGAGAACATGAAGTGACCCGAGCTCGGCAGCTCGAACCGCGCGACCTGCGCCGCCACCGCCCGCGCTCGCATCGACCACTCGAGGCTGGCGGGCGGCGAGGTCCAGCGGTCCTTGAGCCCGTGGGCGAGCACCATTCGCTGGCCGCGGGCAGGCTCCACTGGCTCGTCGGCGGTCAACCATGCAGCGAGCGCGACCACGCCGACCACGCCCGGCTCGCCGGCCAGCGCGCAGGCGGCCCGCCCGCCCATGGAGTGTCCCACCAGCACCAGCGGGACGTCGCCGTACCGCTCGGCGAGCCGCTCCACCGCCCAACGGCCATCGCGTAGCGGGCCGGGGACGGGCCCGGCGTCGGCGTTCCAGCCACGGGCGGCGTAGCGCAGCAGCTCGACGGCCACCCCGGCCGGCCCGGCGGCGCGGGCGAAGGTCCTGGCCAGCAGCGCCATCCGCCACCACGACCCATTTCGGCGCTGCACCGGCTCGAGGCTGTTGGCCTGGCCACCGTGCAGCATCAGGACCACGCCCCGCACGGCGAGCCCGTCCGGGGGTGCGAACGTGGTCAGGGTGGGCTCGGCGGTCGGATCGGGCACCAGACAAGGGTGCCACCTGCCGGCTCAGGCCGCCGGACTCATTGGCAGTCGGGGAACACTTCGAGCCCCGCGCGCGGCAACGCCGGGTGGTCGGCCTGCACCTGCTTCCACGTGGCGGACTTGGAGGCCGAGCGCTGCTGCTCCCGGACGACCCCCTCGCGCAGCGCGTACGTCGTCACCGTCGAGCCGGCGTCGCTGCCGGGCGGGTATGCGCTCACGTCGGTGAACCCGCCGGCGGAGCAGCTGAGCAGCCGCGGCGTGCCGCCCCCGTCGTCGATCGTGGCGAACAGCGACCAGGGCTTGCCACCCTGCTCGACCTGGACCAGTCCCCCGTCGACCCACGAGAACATGCCCAGCTCGCCGCCGCCGCGCGGGTGGAACGAGGTCGTGAGGACGATCTCGGCGCCGGCTGCCCCGTCCACCTGGGCAAAGACCGGGTCGGCGAGCGGGCTGTCGACGACGGCCTGGTCCGCGCCGGCGACAGGCGCGGCGAACGTACCGTCGGCGGTCGTCACCAAGACCGCGACTCCGCAGGCCTGTCCCCCGCCGGGCACCCGACCCAGCGAGACCTGGTCGTCGGTTCCGTCACCGTCGATGTCGGCAGTGCCGAGCTGGGTAGGCTTGCCGAGGCTGTCACTGGTCACGCCCGCCGGGCACCTGCCCTTGCCGTCGGTGCCGGCGACTGGCGTCTCGTCCCCCAACGAGTCGGCGGCGTCTGCCTTGTCGGTGTTGTCTGCGGTGCCCGACTTGTCCGACTCCTGCGCGGAGCTGTCGGCCGCGTCGCTCCCGGCCTCGGAGGCTGCCTCCTGCCCGCAGGCGCTGAGCAGCAGCACCAGGGCGGCCGGTCCGATCAGCAACCGTCCGGCCCGGGTCCAAGTGCGGCCGTTCATCAACATCACCATGTCGTCTCCTCAACCGTCGTGGCTGGGCGGGCTCGTTCCTTCTGGCCGATGTGACGCACCCGCCGAGCCGGCGGTTCCACCGCCGCGCGACCGGGTGTGCCAGAGCCAGCCGAGCCCGACGACCGGCAGCACCAGCGGGACGTAGCCGTAGCCGGCACCGTAGCCCGACCACACCGTCTCGTCGGGGAACAGCGCCGGGTCGAGGATGCTGAGAGTGCCGACGGCGAGCACACCGACGAGCTCGATCCCGACGGCGGCCCAGGCAACCTGCCGTGCCGCACCACTCCCCCGGGCCAGCGCGAACGTCGCCAGGACGTAAACGAGTGCCGCCAGCGCCGACAGCGAGTACGCAACCGGGGCCCGCTCGAAGTCGGCGGCCAGCTGGACGGCGGACCTGGCCGTCGCCGACACCGCGAACACGCCGTAGATGGCAACGAGCACCCGACCGGGGCCCTGGTTCGTCGAGGCCCGCACCACTCAGACCTGCCAGACCTGCAGCAGACGGTCGGCAAGGGCGGCCACCGTGATGCAGGCGACGAAGAGCACACCGACCCCCCAGCGGGTCTTCTCCGAGGCGGCCCAGGCCACCCCCGCCGGCAGCACGAGCACGGCGGTCAGCAGGTAGCCGATGAACAGCGGGCCGTCGACGTCGCGCTCGGTGAGCACGAGAGCGACCGAACCGGCCACCAGCTGCAGCAGCAACCCGACTTCGAGGGCCGCCAGGGTCCACACCAGCGCGTCGTTGAGGCGCCGGTCGCGGGCGAACAGCACCGCCGACCACAGCGCCCCCACCGCGGCAACCAGCATGAACGCGTACGCCACCGCGGGGATCACCGGTGCATCACGAGGTCAATGGTCGCACCCGCGACAGACCGGCCGCCGTCGGTATCGCCGGCCAGCGGAGATGGTCGAGTGCGTCGTTCCCGGTCACTCGGAGCGCCGGCGGTGACCCCTAGCGCCGCACTCGATGCTGACCGGCGTGCTGGTCGGCTTGGCGCTCGGCAGGGCCGCTCGACACGAGACCGAGCAACGCGGGCAGCTCGGCCATCTCCTCGAAGATCTCGGCGCCCGCCGACCGCAGCGACCCGGTCGGGGCCAGCCCGCCACCGAAGCCCAGCACCCGCATGCCGGCGGCCACTCCCCCTCGTACGCCCGGCTCGCTGTCCTCGATCACCACGCAGTCGGTCGGGGCGACACCCTGCACCCGTGCGGCGTGCAGGAACAGATCGGGGTGCGGCTTGCCCCGGTCGACGTCTTCGGCGGAGTGGACCCGCCCGTCGAACCGGGCGGCCAGCCCGGTGATGCTGAGGACGAGGGCCAGCCGGTCGTGCCCGCTGGACGAGGCGACGCAGGTCGCCACGCCGGCCACCTCCAGCGCGTCGAGCACGTCCACGACACCGTCGACCGCGGTCAGCTCGGCGCGGAACAGCTCGTGCGAGGCGCCCCGCAGATCGGCGTACCACCCGGCGGGCAGCTCGTGACCAAGGGCACGCTCGATCTCTGCCGTCATCGTGGCCTCGGAGCGGCCCATAAAGCGCTCGACCACGTCGGCCTGGGTCAGCGGCCACCCGAGCGCGGTGATCCACTGCGCCTCGAGCCGGGTCACCAGCCGCTCGGTGTCGACCAGCACCCCGTCGCAGTCCCACACCACCAGCCCTGGTCGCACCCGGCACACCCTAGGCCCGCGGCCTACGCTGAGGTTCGTGCGCACCGACCGCCGGCCCGGGCCGACCATCCGGACCCACGTGGTCGAGTGGCGCGGCGACACCCGTACCGAGCACGAGGACCGGCTGGCCACCGAGGAGCCGCTGGAGCTGCGGCTGGCTTGGCCCGGCCGGGCGCCGCACCGTTTCGTCGTGACGATGCGCACGCCCGGCAACGACTTCGAGCTGGCGGCGGGCCTGGCCCACGGCGAGGGGCTGGTGAGCGCCGGCACGCCACCCGCGACGGTGGCGTACTGCACCGACACCGCGCTCGCACCCGACCAGGAGTTCAACGTCGTCACGCTGACCTTGTCGAGCGCGCCGCAGACACCGCCCACCCGGCGTGCCACGACCATGTCTGGCGCGTGCGGCGTCTGCGGTCGCGACAGCCTGGACGCCGTCGCGGCGCTCGGCGGGCGACGGGTGCCCGCTCGGCCGCTGGTGGCGCGCAGCGTCATCGCCGCGCTGCCCGACCGACTGCGGGCCGAGCAGGCCGTCTTCGAGCGGACAGGCGGGCTGCACGGTGCCGGACTCTTCACGCCCGACGGGACGTCGGTGGTCGTGCGTGAGGACATCGGCCGGCACAACGCCACCGACAAGGTCGTCGGCGAGCGGCTGCTCGCCGGCGGTTCGGCCGAGGGGCTGGTGCTGGCGGTCAGCGGGCGGATCGGCTACGAGATCGTGCAGAAGGCCGTGCTGGCCGGCGTGGTGGCCGTGGTGGCTGTCGGCGCACCGTCGAGCCTGGCCGTCGAGCTGGCCAGGGAGTTCGGTCTGACCGTCGTCGGGTGGGTGCGCGACGACCGGATCGTGGTGCACGCACACCCCGAGCGCATCACCGGCTGAGGCCGCGACCCCGCAAAGGTGGGCTCCCGGCGCGGGCTGCCACGGGTTGTCGGTGCCGCCACCTAGCGTCTGTTCCATGCGCATCCTGCACACCTCCGACTGGCATCTGGGCCGCTCCTTCCACCGCGAGGGGCTGCTCGGGCACCAGGCGGCGTTCATCGACCACCTGGTCGACACGGTGCGGGCCGAGCGGGTGGACCTGGTGGTGGTGGCCGGCGACGTGTATGACCGCGCGTTGCCGTCGGTCGACGCGGTCGCGGTGGCCGACGACGCGCTGCGGCGGCTGGCGGGGCTGGGTGTCCCGGTGGTGCTCACCTCGGGCAACCACGACTCCGCACGCCGGCTCGGCTTCGCCGCGGACCTGATCTCCGCCGCCGGCATCCACCTGCTGACCGACCCCGCCAGGGTCGACCGGCCGGTGCAGCTGAGCGACGCGCATGGTCCGGTTTCGGTCTACGGGCTGCCCTACCTCGAGCCGGAGGTGCTGCGCGAGCCGTGGGCCCTGCCCGCCCGGTCGCACGAGGCGGCGGCGGCCGAGGCCATGCGCCGGGTCACGGCCCACCGTGACGGGGCCGGCCGCGGCACCCGGTCGGTGGTCATCGCGCACACCTGGGTGCGCGGCGGCGAGGCCAGCGACAGCGAGCGAGACATCACCGTCGGCGGGGTGTCGCAGGTGCCCGCCGACGTCTTCGCGGGCACCGACTACGTCGCCCTGGGTCACCTGCACGGCCGCCAGCGCATCACCGAGTCGGTCCGCTACAGCGGCTCGCCACTGGCATACTCCTTCTCCGAGGCCGACCACACTAAGGGCTGCTGGCTGGTCGACCTCGGCAAACTCGGCGTGACGCGGGTCGAGTTCGTGCCTGCGCCTGTTCCCCGCCGACTGGCTCGCATCCGCGGCCGGCTGGACGACCTGCTCAGTGACCGGGCGTACGCCGCCCACGAGGACCGTTGGCTGCAGGTGACGCTGACCGACCCGCTGCGACCGCGGGCCGCCATGGAACGCCTGCGTACGCGCTTCCCGCACGCGCTGCTGCTCGACTTCGCCCCGGAGGGGCGGGCGGACGCGCCCACCCGGTGGGCCGACCGGTTGCGTGGGCGCACCGACCGCGAGATCGTGCGCGACTTCGTCGAGGTAGTCCGTGACGAGCCCGCCGACCCGGCCGAGCTGGCCCTGCTGGACGCCGCCTGCGACTCGTGCACCCGCGGCGGGGCACCCGAGGCGCTGCCGGCTGGGACGGTACCGGTTGGCGACGAACACGCTGTGGTCGAGGGGGTCGCCTCATGAGGGTGCACGCGCTGCGGGTCACGGCCTTCGGGCCGTTCGCGGGCCGGGTCGAGGTCGACGTCGACGAGTTGTCCGCGCAGGGCCTGTTCCTGCTTACCGGCCCCACCGGAGCCGGCAAGACCAGCGTGCTCGACGCCATCTGCTTCGGGCTGTACGGCCAGGTGCCCGGCGCGCGCCAGCAGGCCGACCGGCTGCGCAGCGACCACGCCGACCCCGGCCTGGCGCCCGAGGTCCGCCTCGACCTCACCCTTGGCGATCGTCGGCTGCGGGTGACCAGGTCGCCGCGGTGGCAGCGACCGAGCAGCCGGGCACGCAGCGGCTTTGTCACGCAACAGGCGTCTGTGCTGCTGCAGGAGCGCGCCGGTGACGACTGGTCCACACTGACCACCCGCATCGACGAGGCCCAACTCGTGCTCGACGATCTGCTCGGCATGACCCTCGGCCAGTTCACCCAGGTCGCGCTGCTGCCGCAGGGGCAGTTCCAGGAGTTCCTGCGCGCCGGCGCCGATGAGCGCCGCAAGCTGCTGGAGCGGTTGTTCGGCACCGGCCGGTTCCGCGACGTCGAGCGCTGGCTGGTCGAGCACCGCGCTGCCACCCGGGCGCGGGTCGAGACCGCCCAGCAGGCCGCCTGTTCGGCGGCCGACCAGCTGCACGGCGCGGCACACCTGCACGACTCGGTGCCCGACGACCCCGCCGACTGGCCGGTCTGGGCCGAGCAGGTCGTCACCGCGGCGCGGCAGCGGCGAGACGATCTGTCGGTGCTTGTCGAGCAGTCCCGAGACGTCCGTGACGGCGCGCGCCGAGCGCACGACGCCGGCGTCCAGCAGGCCGAGCTACGGCGCCGCGGCGAGGCTGCAAAACAGCGTCTGAGCGAGCTCGAGTCGACCCAGCCGGACGCCGACCGAATGACGGCGACACTGCGGGCCGCCGACCGTGCGCACGAGGTCACCGTCCTGCTCGAGCCGCTGGCGGCCGGGACCGCCCAGGTGAGCACGGCCGAGCGGGCCGCGGCCGCGGCACTGACCGATGTCCACCGCCTGCTGCCGACCCTGCTGGACACCCTGGCCAAGCATCTCGGCGACCAGCTGGCCACGGTGCCGTCGGACCGCCTCGCCGTCTGGTTGGCGGCGCTGGAGGCCGAGCGCACCAGCACCGACCGGGCGGTCGAGCGCGAGCAGCAGCTCGCCGCGGAGGTGGCCAGGCTGGGCCGGCTCGACGACGAGGCGACGGCCGCCGGACTGGCGGCGGATGAGGCCGAACGGGCCGCCGCCCGGCTGCGCACGGCAGCCACCGAAGCACCCGCCACGATCATCGCACTGCGCGCCGCGATCGACGGCGACCAGCGGCTGGACGCCACCCATGACCATCTGGCCGCGGCCGTCGAGCGCGCCCGGAAACAGGCCGACGCGGCCGCTCGGCTGCCGGCCGCCGAGCGCCGGCTGCGTAGCGCCGAGACCGCCGCGAGGGAGGCGTTCGACGTCTACCGCCGCGGCGTCGACACCCGCATCGACATCGCCCGCCGACGCCTCGCCGGGGCCGCGGGCGAGATCGCCAGCGGCCTGGCCGACGGCTGCCCGTGCCCGGTCTGCGGGTCGCCGGACCACCCCCGGCCCGCGCTGAGCGCCGCCGACCGGGTGGACGAGGCCGACGAGGCCGCCGCCGCGCTGGCCGAGGCGGCTGCTGGCGAGGCCCGCGAGCGTGCCGACGCGCGGGTGGTGGGCGCCGGCGCCGAGGTCGCCGAGATCGCCGCAGCCGCCGACGGTCTCGACCCCACCATGGCCGAAAGCGCGCTGGCTGAGGTCACCGAGCAGCTGGCCGCAGCGGCTGCGGCCCGGACCCGGCTGCCGGGTGCGCAGGCGCAGCTGGCAGCCGCGGAGGCGGCCCAGTCGAACGCCGCCCAGCAGCTGGACACCGCCACGCAACGGGCCCGTGGCCTGCGCGCCCAGGCCGACAACCAACGGGCCGCCCGGTCGTCGCTGCATGCCAGCCTCGTGACGGCCCTGGGCGAGGATCTCGACGTCACAGCAGCCCTGCAGGCCACCGAGCGGCGTGGCTCGGCGGTGGGTGCGGCGCTGGCAGCGGTGTCCGCGCTGCTGGCCGCACGATCCTCGCACGCCACCGCACGCGGGCACGCCGACCGGCTGGCGCACCGGCACGGGTTCGCCGACGCGGGCGCGGCCCAGGCCGCCGCTCTCGACGACACCGCCCGGCACGAGCTGCGGTCCGGTCTGGCCGCCCGCGACCGGCAGGCCGACGCCGACGCCGACGTGGTCGCCGACGCCGCCGTGGCGGCGGCGATGGCAGCGGCTGCACCAGACCTCGAAGGGCTCGCTGCTGCCGCCGAGATGGCCGAGGCGACCCATGAGGGCCAGCGCGCCGACCTGGTTGCCGCCGAGCGCACCACCGCCCGACTCGACGAGCTGCATGCCGCGCTGCGCACCCGCTTCGACGCCTGGCAGCCGGCGCAGGACGCCCATCGGGTGGCCGCCGGTCTGGCCGCCCTGGCCGAGGGCAAGTCCGGCGACAACCAGCAGCGGATGTCGCTGTCGTCGTACGTGTTGGCCGCCCGGCTGGAGCAGGTGGTGGCCGCGGCCAACGAGCGGCTGGTGCCGATGACGTCCAGCCGCTACACCCTGGAGCACACCGTGGACAAGGCGGCGGGCGATCGCCGAGCCGGTGCCGGCGGGCTCGGGCTGCTGGTCCGCGACGAGTGGACCGGTGACCTCCGCGACCCGTCGACGCTGTCGGGCGGCGAGACCTTCCAGGCCTCGCTGGCCCTGGCCCTTGGCCTGGCCGACGTCGTCGGCCACGAGTGCGGGGGCACCCAGCTGCAGACCGTCTTCGTCGACGAGGGGTTCGGCTCCCTCGACGCCGACAGTCTCGACGAGGTGCTCGACGAGCTCGACCGTCTCCGCGACGGCGGCCGGGTCGTGGGCGTGGTGTCTCACGTCGACGCCATGCGCGAGCGCATCCCGACCCAGCTGCGGCTGGTCAAGGCCCGCACCGGGTCCACCGTGGCCCTCGCCGGGTGACGGCCTCGCCGGCTGCACAGCGGCTCACGACCCGGCACACTGGACAGACCCATCCGCGGGTGGACAGGCGCCGAACACTCACCGGACGACGCCGTGACTGGGCGCCGCACGAGCAGGTGCACCGAGCGACGAGAGGGGACAGACCCAGTGGTTGAGCCGGTTCCGTTGCACGCCGGCGATCCCGACGAGCCCGAAACGCCGCTGTCGACCCTGATGGTGCGGGTGGCCAAGGGCGACGAAGGTGCCTTCGCCACGTTGTATGACCGCACCAGCGCCGCCGTGCACGGCCTGACCCGGCGGGTGGTGCGCGACCCGGCGCGCGCCGAGGAGATCACCCAGGAGGTCTACCTCCAGGTGTGGCGCATGGCCGGCCGCTACGACCCCGAGCTGGGCTCAGCGAAGGGCTGGCTGCTGACGCTGGCGCACCGGCGAGCCGTCGACGTGGTGCGCCACGACCAGGCGAGCACCAACAGGGAGGCTCGATACGACTGGGCCGGCGGGCCGGACGTCGACGTGGTCGACGACGAGGTGATGACCCGGCTCGAGCACGAGCAGGTCCGCCGCTGCCTGCAGACGCTGACCGACCTGCAGCGCGAGTCGGTGACGATGGCCTACTACGGCGGGCACACCTACGCCCAGGTCTCGTCGCTGCTCGAGGTCAACGCCGCCACCGTCAAGACGCGCATGCGCGACGGCCTGATCCGGCTGCGTGACTGTCTGGGGGTGCACCAATGAGTGCCGAGATGCACACCATGGTGGGTGCCTACGCCCTGGACGCGCTCGACCACCGCGAGCAGGTGGCCTTCGAGGCGCACCTGGCCAGCTGCCCGTCCTGCGCCGACGAACTGGTCGGCTTCCGGGCGACCGCCGAGCGCCTCGGCGATGCCGTCGCGACGGCCCCTCCCCGGCGGCTGCGCGCCGCCGTGCTGCAGCAGGCTGCGCGGACGTCACAGGAGCGGCGGGTCATCTCGATGCAGCGCTCGGACCGGTGGCGGCGGCGGATGCCGATGCTGGTCGCAGCGGCGTCGGTGCTGGCGGTGGTGGGTCTGCTGGGGGTCTACCTGGTCGAGCGAGACCGCCTTTCCGACCAGCAGAACCAGCAGGAGCGTGAGGCGGCCGTGCTGGCCGCCACCGACGCGACGACGTCGTCTCAGCGCCTCGGTGGCGGCCCCCGGGTGAAGGTCATCGCCTCGCGGTCGATGGACAGCGCGGTCGTCGTCATGCACGACGTCCCACCGCTCCAGGAGGGCACGAACTACCAGATGTGGGCGGTCGGCGATGGCGGCGCGAAGTCGCTCGGGGTGATGGCCGGTGACGATCTCACCGAGCCCACCACCCGACTGGTCAAGGGCATCAGGGGCGCCGACTGGGTGGGGATCACCGTCGAGCCGGAGGGCGGCTCGAAGCGGCCGACGAGCGAGCCGTTGATCAAGGTCCAGCTGGCCTGACCTCGTACGGACCGCGCGTGAGCTCGTAGGTGGCCAGGTTCAGGTGAGTGCTGGCGCCGGTCTCGTCGCGAACGACCGTGAGCGTCTCCCCCGCGAAGTAACCGTCCAACCCGCGCCAGCTGTCGACGCCGACGGGCTCGAAGCGACTGGAGCGCGCCGCGTCGGTGTGCTCCAGGCACAGCCACCCCGCGCGGACGGCGGCGACGTACGCCGTGTTGCCCCAGTACCACGGACCCACCAGCTCGTCGGCGCCCTCAACGACGGGCTCCGGCGTCCAGACCGGTGCCGGCGCCGGCTCGCGGACCTGCACCTCGTCCAGCAGCACGGCGGGCAGGCCGGGCGTGCCCCCCACCGTGCCGTTCGACAGGGCCACCGCCGCGAGCCCGGCGGCAGGCTCGGCGATCAGACCGGCCAAGAAACCGGGCATGGACCCCGAGTGCCCGACCCGGGCACCGGTCGGCGAGGCGTCGACCCGCAGCCCCATCCCGTACGCGCCGGCCGGGTCACCGGCCGGCGCGCCGGCCGGGGTGGTCATCTCGCGCACCGTCGCGGCGGCCAGCACCGCCGGGTCCGGATCGGTCCAGAAGGCGGCCAGCCGGGCCAGATCACCCAGCGTGCTCCACAGCTGGCCGGCAGGCGCCATCGACCCGCTGTCGGTGTGCGGCTCGGGGTGCAGCCGGCCGGTGTGCGGATGCACGGACCGACCGGAGGCATGGGGGTTGCGGGGGGCGTAGCTGGTGCGGGTCATCCCCAGCGGCTCCAGCACCCGCTCGGCCACCACGGCGCCCCAGTGCGCACCTCGCCGACGCGCCACGGCCGCTCCGAGCAGGGCGTAGCCGAGGTTGCTGTAGTGGTGCTCCGCACGATCGGCAAGCACCGGGGGCTGATCGCGGACGCGGCTGAACAGGTCGCCGAGGTTGGCGTCGTCGTGGCGCTCCCACCACCGGCCGGCGGGTTCGGCCGGGAGCGCGGCCCGGTGGGACAGCAGCCGGCGCAGCGTGCGGTCGCCAAACGGCGCGGCGGGCAGGTGGGCGTCCAGCCGGTCGTCCAGGTCGAGCAGGCCGTCGTCGCGGCACTGCAACACGGTGATCGCCGTCAGCGGTTTCGTGATCGACCCGATGCGGTACTGCAGGTCCGGGTGTGCGTCGCATCCGTCGTCGAGCCCGGTCTCGCTGCCCCGGCCCGCCCACCAGACCAGCCGCCCGTCGCGGACGACACCGGCGATCAGGGAGGGCTGCCGGCTGCCCGCCTGCACGGCGGCGACCCGCCGCAACAAGGCGGCCTCGGTCGAGGCGAGCAGGCGCGGCGCCGGCTCGCTCACTCGAAGGCGTCCGGCGGCGGGCAGGAGCACACCAGGTTGCGGTCGCCGTACGCCTGGTCGACGCGCGCAACCGGCGGCCAGTACTTGTCCGCCCCGTGCCCACCGCTGGGCAGCACGGCGCGCTGACGCGGGTAGGCACGCTCCCACTCCCCCGCCACCGCGTCCACCGTGTGCGGGGCATGCCGCAGCGGGCTGTCGGCGAGCGGCAGAGCGCCGTCGGCGACCTCGTGGATCTCGGCCACGATCGCGATCATCGCGGCGCAGAAGCGGTCCAGCTCGGCGAGATCCTCCGACTCGGTGGGCTCCACCATGAACGTCCCGGGCACCGGGAAGCTCATCGTCGGCGCGTGGAAGCCGTGGTCGACCAGTCGCTTGGCGACGTCGTCGACGGTGACGCCGCTGCTCTTGGTCAGCTCGCGCAGGTCGAGGATGCACTCGTGCGCCACCAACCCGCCGGCGCCGGTGTAGAGGATGGGGATGTGCTCCCCCAGCCGGCTCGCCACGTAGTTGGCGGCCAGCACCGCGACCCCGGTGGCCTCGCGCAACCCGTCGGCACCCATCATCGCCAGGTACAGCCACGGGATCGACAAGATGCCGGCCGAGCCGTACGGCGCGGCGCTGACCGGGCCGACACCGTCGCGCCGGGTCGGGTCGGGGTGGCCCGGGTGGCTGGGCAGGTACGGTGCGAGATGCTCGCGGACGGCGACCGGGCCGACACCCGGACCGCCGCCGCCGTGCGGGATGCAGAAGGTCTTGTGCAGGTTGAGGTGCGACACGTCGCCGCCGAAGGCACCGGGGCGGGCATGGCCGACCAGCGCGTTCAGGTTGGCCCCGTCGACGTAGACCTGCCCCCCGTGGTCGTGCACGACCTCGCAGAGCTCGGTGATGCCGGCCTCGTAGACGCCGTGGGTCGAGGGGTAGGTCACCATCACCGCCGCCAGCGTGGCGGCGTGCTCCTCGCACTTGGCCCGCAGGTCGTCGAGGTCGACGCTGCCGGCGCTGTCGGCCTGCACCACGACCACCCGCATGCCGGCCATCACCGCCGACGCCGCGTTGGTGCCGTGCGCCGACGACGGGATCAGGCACACGTCCCGGTCGGGGTCACCGCGGTCGAGGTGGTAGGCGTGGATGGCCATCAGCCCGGCCAGCTCGCCCTGCGACCCGGCGTTGGGCTGCACGGACGCCGCGGCGTAGCCGGTGACGTCGGCCAGCCACTGCTCCAGCTCGCCGACCAGGGCGATCGCCCCGGCCGCGTCGTCGGCGGGGACGAACGGGTGCAGGTCGGCCAGCTCGGGCCAGGCCAGCGGCTCCATCTCGGTGGCGGCGTTCAGCTTCATCGTGCAGGAGCCCAGCGGGATCATGCCGCGGTCCAGCGCGTAGTCGCGGTCCGCGAGCCGCCGCAGGTAGCGCATCATCGACGTCTCGGAACGGTGCTGGCTGAACACCTCGTGCGTCAGCAGCGGAGTCTGGCGCAGCAACCCCTCGGGCAGTGCGTCGGCGGTCGCCGTGTCGAGCTCGTCGACGTCGCTGTCGTCGAGACCGAACGCCGACCACACTGCCCGCAGGTGCGCGCCGGTGGTGAGCTCGTTGGTGCTCACGCCGACGTGGTCGGCGTCGACGCAGCGCAGGTGGATGTCGGCGGCCCGGGCCGCGGCCACGACGTCGGCGGCCCGCCCGGGCACCCGGGCGGTGACGGTGTCGACGAAGCTGTCCGCGACGAGCTCGACTCCGCCGGACCGCAGCCCGGCGGCGAGCACGGCGGCGTAGCGGTGCACCCGCCGGGCGATCGCTGCCAGCCCGTCAGGACCGTGGTAGACGGCGTACATGGAGGCGGCCACCGCCAGCAGTACCTGCGCGGTGCAGATGTTCGAGGTCGCCTTGTCGCGGCGGATGTGCTGCTCACGGGTCTGCAGGGCCAGCCGGTACGCCGGACGTCCCTCGGCGTCGACCGAGACACCGACCAGCCGGCCGGGCAGGTGCCGCTGCAGCCCCTCGCGGACTGCCATGAAGCCGGCGTGCGGCCCGCCGTACCACATCGGCACCCCGAACCGCTGGGCCGAGCCGACCACGACATCGGCACCCAGCGCGCCGGGTGCCTCGAGCAGGCACAGCGCCAGCGGGTCGGTGACCGCCACGACCAGGCCGCCGTGCTCGTGGGCCTGCTCGATCAGCGGCCGCGGGTCACCGACGGCGCCGCTGGCGCCGGGGTAGGCCAGCACCAGCGCGGACACCGGGCCGGCCGGCAACCCGTCGGACAGGTCTGTCTCGATCAGCTCGGTGCGCAACGCCGCCGCTCTGGTGCGCAGCACCGCCCGGGTCTGCGGCAGCAGGTCCGCGTCGACGACCACCGGGGCGGCCGCGGCCTCGCCACGCAGGGCACGGCGGGCCAGCGTCACCCCCTCGGCCGCGGCGGTGGCCTCGTCCAGCAGGGAGGCGTTCGCCGTCGGCAGCCCGGTGAGGTCGCCGATCATGGTCTGGAAGTTCAGCAGCGCCTCGAGTCTGCCTTGGGAGATCTCGGGCTGGTACGGGGTGTAGGCGGTGTACCACGACGGGTCCTCCAGCACGCCGCGTCGCACCACCGCGGGGGTGGCCGTCGGGTGGTATCCGAGTCCGATCATGGCCACGCCGGGCCGGTTGGGGGCGAGCATGGCGCGCAGGTCAGCCAGCGCCTGCCGTTCGGATCTTGCCGGCGGCAGCGGCACCGTCTCGACGGCCCCGTCACCGCGGATGCCGGCCGGTACCGCGGCGTCCATCAGCGCCGGCAGGCTGTCCTGGCCGATCTCGGCGAGCATGGTGTCGATCTCGGCGGCTCGCGGGCCGAGGTGTCGACGGACGAACGCCTCGGCGCCGTCCAGGGTCTTCAGCGACAGGTTGTCGGTCATGGAACTCCGCGGGGTGGGGACCGGTGCAGGTCGGTACGGGCGACGGACGCCCTCCCCTCTGTCGCCCGCGGGCTCCAGATGGCCTCGTCCGTGCAGTCCTTGGTGCCTGAGAGGTTCCGGGGAGGAATTGCCCCTTCGGCGCTATCGGCGGGTGCCGACCAGCTCTCCCGCACGGCGTTCACAACCACCGCAAGGATACCAGCGATCGCGCTGGCGGCCCGCCGGCACGACCAGACGGTGCGGGGAGTGCGGCAAGATTCGGCGATCGACGCCTAAGATCGTCACCTCCGGCTCCAGGGCGCTCGCACTCGCCCGGCTGTCCGCCGACGACGTTTCGCTCCCCACCGTGCTCGTGACAGCCGACGACATCACCGCCGGCAAGCCGGCTCCGGACGGGTACCTGAGTGCCGCGGCCGGGCTCGCCGTGGATCCGGCGCCCCGCAGGCTGACCCAGCACTGCTGACGGATCGGCCTGCGCACGGCACAATGACGCACCCACGGACGGCGAGGAGCACCGATCATGGCCAAGGCCCGACACCCGCTCGGCATCGACATCGGCGGAAGCGGCATCAAGGGTGCACCCGTCGACCTCGACGCCGGCGAGTTCGCCAGTGAACGGCTACGGATCCCCACTCCCGAGGAGTCCACCCCCGACGCCGTCGCGGACGTGGTCGGCCAGATCGCCGAGAACTTCGAGAAGGACACCGGGGACGCCCCGATCGGGGTGACCGTGCCCGCGGTGGTCTCGCGGGGCATGGTGCGGACCGCGGCCAACATCGACACGACGTGGATCGGCACCGACGCGGCCGACCTGCTCGAGAGCCGCCTCGGCCGCACGGTGACCGTGCTCAACGACGCGGATGCGGCCGGGGTCGCCGAGCTGCACTACGGAGCGGCCCGCAACGTCGACGGGCTGGTGCTGGTGGCCACGCTCGGCACCGGCATCGGCACCGCGCTGCTGAACCACGGCACCCTGATCCCCAACAGCGAGCTCGGCCACCTCGAGCTCGACGGCGCGGATGCCGAGACCCGCGCGTCGTCCCACGCGCGGGAGACCGAGGAGCTGTCGTGGGAGGACTGGGCCGAGCGCCTGCAGCGCTACTTCGCCCACGTCGAGGACCTGCTTTGGCCAGAGCTGATCGTGGTGGGCGGCGGGGTTTCCAAGAAGTCGGAACGCTTCCTACCGCTGCTGCACCTGCGGGCGCCGATCGTGCCCGCCCAGCTCGGCAATGCGGCCGGAATCATCGGCGCGGCCTGGCTGGCCAGCCACCAGTGACCGGTTCGCGCCGGCCGTGCGATCAGCCGGTGAGGCGGGCCTTTCGCCGGGCCGCCAGCTCGTCGTCGGGACGTTCGGCAGCGGGATCCTCGGCGCGCTCGCTCGGCAGTTCAGCAAGGGTGCCCTCGATCTCGCGCCAGACCCCGCCGATGGCGATGCCGAAGACCCCCTGCCCGCCCTGCAACAGGTCGATGACCTCGTCGGCCGAGCGGCACTCGTAGACGCTTGCGCCGTCGCTCATCAAGGTGACGCGGGTCAGGTCGTCGGTGCCGCGCTCGCGCAGGTGTTCGACCGCAGTACGGATCTGCTGCAACGAGACGCCGGCCTCGAGCAGCCGCTTGATGATCTTCAGCAGCAAGATGTCACGGAACGAGTACAACCGCTGAGTGCCCGACCCGGTGGCACCGCGCACGGTGGGCTCTACCAGCTTGGTGCGGGCCCAGTAGTCGAGCTGGCGGTAGGTGATGCCGGCGGCGTTGCAGGCGGTCGGGCCGCGAAACCCTACGTCGTCGGCGAGCGGCGAGACGTCGTCGTCGAACAGCAAGCCCTGGTCGCCGGCGAGCCGCGCGGCCTCGGCCGCGGCGCGAGCGTCCGCTGCGGACCGCTCGTGCCCGTCTTCCCGCGTGCCTGCCACCGCGACCTCCACAGTCGTTGGGTACACCGCCGCCGGTAACTGCGAGCCAGCTGCCCAAGTTACAGCAACGGTGTTTCGACCCTTTACGGTACGGACCCAGGGTGCTGGTGGTCAATGACCGACGCCCCCGGCAGACAGCGTGTCGGTCCCTAAAGTTGAGGTTGAGGGTTGCCGTCCGGCGAGGTCAGCCACCCGGGTGGAAGTCCTCCGGAGTCACCTGGTCCAAGAACTCCCGGAACTTCTCCACCTCCGCCTCCTCCTCCTCGGGTACGGCCAGGCCGGAGCTGTCGAGGACGGTCTCGTCGCACACGATGCGCGAACCGGTGCGCAGGGCCAGGGCGATGGAGTCCGACGGCCGGGCGCTCACCTCGGTGCCCTCGTCGAAGACCAGCAGCGCGTAGTAGACGCCGTCCTTGACCTCGGTGATGCGCACCTCGGTCAGCGCCCGGCCGAGCGCGCCGAGCAGGTCGCGCATCAGGTCGTGGGTGAGCGGCCGCGGGGGGGTGACCCCCTGCTGGGCGAAAGCGATGGCGGTGGCCTCGCCGGCACCGATCCAGATCGGGAGGTAACGGCCACCGTCGACCTCGCGCAGCAGCACGAGCGGCTGGTTGGTGGGCTGCTCGACCCGCACGCCGACGACGTCCAGTTCTCTCACGTCGTTCACATTACCCTCGCCCGCGGCTGGGCACCGACCTGCTGTCAGCCGCGACCGAGACCGGCCCGCACCAAGGTGGTGTGCAGCCGCAGCACCAAGGTGGCCAGCTCGCGGGCGGCCTGGTCCGCACGCGGGTGCGCGCCGGCCTCACGCTGGCGCCGCATCGGGGCGACCACCTGCTGGACCAGGTCGATCTCGCGGTTGGCCGACGTCTGTACGGAGCGCAGGTGCCGCGGTTCGACGCCGTAGGCCGCCAGCTCGCCCGCGGTGGTGGCCACCAGCAGCGCGGTGGCGTCGTAGTGCCCTCCCGCCGCCGCGCGCACCAGGCCGAACGACTCGAGCTCGGCGAGCAGGTCGTCGGCTACCGATGCCGACTCGCACAGCTCGGCCCGGGACAGCCGCAGGTCGGCACGGTCGCCGCGGTCAGGGTCGGACGGGTCGTGCGCGAGCACCACCCGCGGTGCTCGCGGCCTGGGCGCAGCGGCCTCGGGGCCGGCCGGCGGTGGTGGCTGCAGCCCGCGGTCCATGGCGTCCAGGTGTTCGCGGATCACCTTGAGCGGGTAGTAGTTCTCCTTCTGCGCGGTGAGGATGTAGCGCAGCCGCTCGACGTCGTCGCGGGAGAACTTGCGGTAGCCGGCCGCGGTGCGCTCGGGTTCCACGAGGCCCTCGGACTCCAGGTAGCGGATCTTGGAGATGGACACGTCGGGGAAGTCCGGACGCAGCCGGCCGAGCACCTCACCGATGCTCAGCCGTACGCTGGCGGCGGGGAGGGACGACGTCACCGCACCCGCCCGGCGTCGTCAGCGCTCGGGTAGTAGACGAGCCGGTACTTGCCGACCTGGACCTCGTCGCCGCCGTTCAGGACGATCTCGTCGATGCGGTCGCGGTTGACGTAGGTGCCGTTGAGACTGCCCACGTCGGTAACCAGGTAGCCGGTGTCGATGCGGCGGAAGACCGCATGCCGCCGCGAAACCGTCACGTCGTCGAGGAAGATGTCGCTGTCGGGGTGCCGGCCGGCCGAGACCTCGTCGGTATCCAGCAGGAACCTGCTGCCGGCGCTAGGGCCACGCTGCACGACCAGCAGGGCATGTCCGGGCGGCAGCCCGTCCAGCGCGGCCACGTCCTCGGCGTTGAGCTCACTGCCCTCGGCACCGGTGTCCGGGTCCAGCGGACTGAGGGTGATCGTGGACGTCGCCCCGACCGGTTCGGGCTCCGGCTCGTGCCTTAGGAGCCGGTGTCCGCACTGCGAGCAGAACCGGGCGGTGGACGGGTTCTCGTGTCCGCACTCGGTGCAGAACGGCATCGTGGCCTCCTCGGCTGCGTGGACGTGCGGTCGGCGTGGCACAGACCCTCAAGCGTGAGTTCACGTTGATGGTGGGATGAACCTACGCTGCCGGGCTCACTCACATCAACACGACCCGGCCGCCGGCTGGCCGACCATCAGGCGTCGACCTGGGCCTGGTAGGCGGCGGCGTCCATCAGTTCGCCGAGACCGGTCTCGTCCGCCAGCTGGACACGAAGCAGCCAGCCCTCGCCGTACGGGTCGGAGTTGACCAGCTCCGGTGTCTGGTCGAGCGCCTCGTTGCGCGCCAGCACGCTGCCGGCAAGCGGCGCGTAGAGGTCGCTCACGGACTTGGTCGACTCGAGTTCGCCGACCGACGCCCCCTGTGTGAGCGTCTCCCCGGTCTCGGGCAGTGACACGTAGACGATGTCTCCCAGCGCGTCCTGGGCGAAGTCGGTGATGCCGATGGTGACGACCGAAGCGTCGGCACCACCGCGGCTGTCGACGCGGATCCACTCGTGCTCGGCGGTGTAGTACAGCTCGTCGGGGATCACGGGGCTCCTCCGGTCAGGTGATGGGCTCGGCGAAGGTGGCGGCCCGCTCTGGGGCCAGGGACTCGATCTGCAACTCGTCGGACTTGACGATCGAGACCGTACCGCCCAGCGCCTCCACCTCGTCGGTGAGTCCACCGGGGAACGCGACGGCCGTGACCAAGGTGGCGGGGTCGCCGATGGCCTCGACGACGTAGGGGGCGGAGACGTTGCGGCTGTCGACGACCAGCGTGGCGTCTCCGGGGTCGTCCCCGTCGGCGAACCAGGTCTGCGCCACCACCCGGGCGGCGTCGTTGACCTCGATGGCCTCGGCGCCGGAGTCGCGCAGCTCCTCGACCGCGTTCAGCAGCGTCGCCGCCGCGACCGTGCCATCCGGATCCTTGATCGTGATCGTCACCCCGGGCCCGACCGCTGCGGTCCGCCCGGACAGCAGCCGCAGCGCGTCCAGCCGCTCCTGGGACTCCGCGAGCGCGGCCTGGCGCTGTGCGCTGCTGACCTGCAGCGCGTCCCGCGTCTGCTCCAGCTCGGTGAGCTGGTCCGCGGCCCGGCTCTGCGCGATCGACAGCGACTGGAGCAGCTGGATGAGGTCGTCGCGGCGGGTGCCGGCGTAGGCCTCGTCGGACCGCACCTCGCTGACCTGCACGGCCCCGGCAAAACCGAGCAGGGCGAGCAGCACGCCGACCACGGCGTGGCTGCGGCTCGGCCGTGCGGTCAGGGCCCGCCGGGTGCGGTCGAGCGCGCTGTCAGGCATGGAGCAGCCGCCGTCGGATCGCGGCGACGTTGGAGAAGATCCGGATGCCGAGCACCACCACCACGCCGGTGGACAGCTGGCTGCCGACACCGAGCTGGTCGCCGAGGTAGACGATCAGCGCCGCGATCACGACGTTGGAGACGAACGAGATCACGAACACCCGCTCGTTGAACACCCCGTCGAGGAAGGCCCGCAACGCCCCGAACGTCGCATCCAGCGCGGCCACGACGGCGATGGGCAGGTACGGCTGGAGGAACGCCGGCACGCTGGGCTCGACAAGCAGCCCGAGGATGACCCCGAGCGCGAGCCCCAGCACCGCGATCATCGTCCAGCCCTCGGCGTCGGCGCCTCGTCCGCCGCGTTCAGGACCAGCCGGCTGCCGGCCGGCAGCCGGAGGGCGGCACGGGTCTGGACCTCGAACCGGACGCCGAAGTTGCTCCGCAGGTCGGCGAAGGTCCGGCCGGCGTCGGTCTCGAGCAGGCGGGCGGGCAGGCTGTCGGTGTCCCCGATCGCCGCCACGACGTACGGCGGGGACAACGACCGGTAGTTGACCGTGATGGCCTCGCCGGCGGTGCGGATCGCGCTGAGCGTGGTCAGCCGCTGGCCGTTCACGGCGACCGCCTCGGCGCCGGCCTGCCACAGGCCGTTGACGAGCTGCTGCAGGTCGGTGTCCAAGACGGTGCCCTCCGGTTTGCCGTCCGCGGAGTTGTCCACGACGACGCGCACCCCGGGTCCGCGTACGGCGGCCGACCCGGCCGTCGCGCCCAGCTCGTCGAGCCGGCTCTGGAGGGCCTGCACCGACTCAGCGCTCTCGACGGTGCGAGCGCGCAACATCGCCACCTCGGCGGCCGCCTGGTCGGCCCGCTCCCCCAGCATCGCCACCTGGGCCTTCTCCTGCTCGAGTCGTTCGAGCAGGATGGCCCGGTCGCGCTCGGCCTGCGGTGCGCCGGACTGGGTCTGTGCGGCCGCCACCGTCACCAGCAACCCCAGCAGCACCACGGCCAGGACGAGACCGAGCGGGCTGCGACCGCCGGGATCGGTGGGGTGCGAGTACTCGTCGTCGGCTGCGGTCAGCCCCGCCAGCAGGTCGTACGCGTCGGGGCTGGCCGGCGGTGCGCCGTGCGGGGAATGGGTCGAGGCCACGTCGGGTCACGTCGCCGTCTTGGGCGCGCGGACGGGTGGGGTGGACACCAGCAGGGTGCGTACCTGCCAGATGTAGAGCAGCCCGGCCCAGTAGTACAGCCCGACACCCCAGATCGTGAAGGCCCACCCGACGACGCGTGCTGCCGCGGCGAGCGTGCCGGTATCATCTCCCAGCAGCAGCAGCGGGAAGGCGTACAGCAGCGCGGCCGTCGCGGCCTTGCCGAGGTAGTGGACCGGGAGCGCGCTGAAGCCTCGGCTGCGCAGGAACGGCAGCAGGCAGAACAGCAGGATGTCGCGCAGCGGCAGGGACACCGCCAGCCAGACCGGGATGATGTCGCGCAGCACCAGCCCCACCACGACCGCCAGGATGTACAGCCGGTCGGCGACCGGGTCGAGCACTTGCCCGAGTGACGACGTCTGGTTGAGCCGGCGTGCGAGGTTGCCGTCGAGGTAGTCGGTGAAGCCGGCCACCATCAGCAGCACCAGCGCCCAGAAATCCGCCTCCGGCCCGAGCACGAGCCACAGGAACAGCGGCACCCCGGCCAACCGGACCAGGCTGAGCAGGTTGGGGACGGTGAGCACCCGGTCACCGGTACTGAGGTCGGTGACCACCGCATCGCGGTCGTCGCTCACCTGCCACCCCTCCGGACCGTCGATTACCACCCTCAGCCTAGCGAGCGACGCGGCGGCTACTGACGGTGCCGCGCGCGGTACGGCAGAGCCGATGTGGGCCGAGCCGTCGGCGACGCTGCGGGCAGGATGGAGGGATGGATGACCGGCCAGCAGACTCCCCCGCCGCCGCCTTGGACGTGCAGGCATGTCGCGCCCAGTTCCCCGCTCTGGGCCACGGCGTGGCCTACTTCGACGGCCCCGGTGGCTCGCAGGTGCCCACGGCCGTCGCCCGGGCGGTCGCCGACACCCTGACCGCGGGCATCTCGAACCGAGGCACGATCACGGTGGCCGAGCGGCGCGCCGATGCCGTGGTCGGTGACGCGCGGCGGGCGGTGGCCGACCTGTGCGGGGGCAGCCCGGACGGGGTGGTGTTCGGCCGCTCGATGACGCAGCTCACCTACGACGTCGCCCGCACCCTGTCCGCCGGCTGGGCCGCCGGTGACGAGGTGGTGGTGACCCGGCTCGACCACGACGCCAACATCAGGCCCTGGGCGCACTACGCCGAGCGGGCCGGCGCCACCGTGCGGTGGGCGGACTTCGACCGGGGCAGCGCCGAACTGCCGGTGGAGGCCGTCACCGACCTGCTGTCCGAGCGCACCCGGTTGGTCGCGGTGACCGCGGCGTCGAACCTGCTCGGCACCCGGCCCGACGTGCCGGCGATCACCGCAGCCGCGCACGACGTGGGCGCGCTCGTCCACGTCGATGCGGTCCATCTCGCTCCGCACGCCGGTGTCGACGCCGCCGCCCTGGGCGCGGACCTGCTGGCCTGCTCGCCGTACAAGTTCTTCGGCCCGCACCTCGGGGTGCTAACCGCCTCGCCGGCGCTGCTGGAGACGCTGTACCCGGACAAGTTGCTGCCGTCCACCGACGCCGTTCCCGAGCGCTTCGAGCTCGGCACCTTGCCGTACGAGCTGCTGGCCGGCACCACCGCCGCGGTCGACTTCATCGCCGGGCTGGTGCCGGGCGACGGTGGGCGGCGGGGGCGGCTGCTGGCGAGCATGGCGGCGGTGGCGGCGCACGAGGCCGAGCTGTTCACCAGCCTGCTGGGTGGGCTCGAGCGGATCGACGCGGTGACGGTCTACGGCCGGCCGGCTCGACACACCCCGACGGCGCTGTTTGCGGTGTCGGGCAGGTCGCCGCGACAGGTGCACCAGGCGCTGGCCGCCCGTGGCGTCAACGCGCCCGGGGGCAGCTTCTACGCGCTGGAGGCGGCCCGGTGGATCGGGCTGGGTGATGCGGGCGGCGTGCGGGTGGGGCTCGCGCCGTACTCGACGCCCGGCGACGTCGACCGGCTGCTCGACGGGCTCGCGGAGCTGTGCAGGTGAGTGGGTCGCTCCCCTGGGCGGGTCCGGTCACGCCGCACTAGCGTCGGCTGCATGCGGGTGCTCGAGATCTGGCGGTTCCCGGTCAAGTCGCTGCAGGGCGAGCGGCTCGACCGGGCCGACCTCGGCGTCGACGGCGTCGCCGGCGACCGGCAATGGGCGCTGTTCGACACCGCCACCGGTTTCGGTCTCACCGCGAGGCGGCACCCCGAGCTGCTGTTCGCGTCCGCCCGTACGCGCGCCGACGGCACCGCCGAGATCACGCTGCCGAGCGGCGAGGTCGCGTCCGACGACGCGGCGCTCTCGAGCTGGCTCGCCCGCCCGGTGCGGCTGCGCTCGGCCGGCGAGCAGGTCGTGCGCCGCTACGAGAACCCCGAGGACTTCGAGGACGAGGAGAACGCCCAGTGGCGCGCGTTCGACGGCGGCCGGGCCGCCTTCCAGGACAGCGACTGGGCTCGTGTATCGGTGGTCTCGACGGCAACACTGGGTGGTTGGGACCGCCGACGGTTCCGCGCCAACCTGGTGCTCGACGGTGCCGGCGAGGATGGCCTGGTCGGCCGCGAGCTGGCGGCCGGCTCGGCCCGGCTGCGGGCGGTCGGGCCGCTCGGGCGCTGCGTGCTGACCACCCGACCGCAGCCCGGCGGCGTCGAGCGCGACCTCGACGTGCTGCGTACGGTGCACCGTGAACGCGGCGGCTACCTGGGGATCGGCGCGCGCGTGGCACGCGCCGGAGTGGTCAGCGTCGGCGACCCGGTGCAGGATCTTGGCGACGGAAAGGTGACCTGATGGAGACTCGCAGGCTGGGGCGGCTGCAGCACCGCAGCTCGGTGCTCATCTACGGCGCGGCGGCGCTGGCCGAGGTGGACCAAGACACCGCCGACGCCTCGGTGCAGGAGGCCCTGGACGCCGGCATCAACCACTTCGACGTGGCCGCCGACTACGGCGAGGCCGAGCTGCGGCTCGGCCCGTGGATGTCCCGCATCCGCGACGACATCTTCCTCGCGACCAAGACGGGGCTGCGCGAGCGGGATGCGGCCTGGGCGCAGATCAACTCCTCGCTCGAGCGGCTGCAGACAGACCGGGTGGACCTGCTGCAACTGCACGCCGTCGGCGACCTCGATGAGCTCGACCGAGCGACCGGCGACGGCGGTGCCCTCGAGGCAGCCGTTCGCGCGCTGGACGAGGGGCTGGTCGACGCTGTCGGCATCACCGGGCACGGCCCCACCGCCGCGCAGACCCATCTCGAGGCGCTGCGCCGGCACCCGTTCGCCACCGTGTTGACACCGCTGAACCCGGTGCTGTGGCGCGACGTCGACTACCGCGCGGCCTACGACGCGTTGGTGGCCGAGATGCAGCGCCAAGACGTCGGGCTGATGACCATCAAGACGGTGTCGCGGCGCAACTGGCCGAAAGGGCCGGACGGCGCCCCCTACGCCACCTGGTACGAGCCCTTCGACGACGCCGAACGCATCCGCGGGGCGGTGTCGTGGGTGCTCGCGCACGAGGAGGTCACGGGCTTCGCCACCGCCGGCGACGTGCGCCTGCTGGGCATGATCATCGAGGCCGAGCAGCGCCGGCTACCGGTGGTGGAGGCGGAGCAGGTGCTGGCCGACGACGCGGCGTACTCCTCGCCGTTCCTCGACATGCCGATCTGAGCCGGCCGGCGTCAGGGCCGGTGCCGCTCTCCGACGGGCACCGGCACGCCGACGGCGTTGCCGGGACCGGGTAGCGGGCACGCCCACGCCTCGTCGTAGGCGCACGACGGCTGGTAGGCGAAGTTCAGGTCGACGACCAGCCCGGCCGCGTCACCGCCGAGGTCGGCGCCCTTGACCGTGTCGAGCACGTACCGCCCCCCGCCGTAGGAGCACTCCGAGGTGTCCCGCAGTGGCAGGAACAGCCCGCCGCCGTAGCCGCCCAGCCACCACAGCTCGAGCCGGCCGAGTCCGGTCAGGTCTACGCGCCCGGCGAGCTCGAGGGAGACGACCCCGTCGGTGCCGGTGGACACCTCACGTGGTGCCTGTTCGACGTCGGTGTCGACCGGGACCACGAACCGGTACGCCGGGTCGTACGGCGCGACGTCCGCGCCGGGGTAACGAGCACGAGCGGCGGGTGGCACCGGCGAGGTGGGGTGCTCGCGCAGCAGCCGGTCTCGGCCCTCGACCCAGATCCGGTGCCCGGTGGTGGTGTCGACGGCCGCACGCACCCGCCCGTACAGCTCGTGCACCCGGCGGCGGAAGTCGAGCAGGTCGAGGGCTGTTGTCGCACCGTGGGTCACGGGCCGTAACGATAGTCCGGTACGTCGACCTGGCAGCTCTTGGACTCGCCCGTCCACGGCAAGGGACTATACTTACCCTTAGTCACCATTTCTGTTGATTCTCGAGCCTCCGGAATCACCCGAAATCTGTGCAGTGAAGGGAGCCGTCCGGGTGTTTTCAGTGGGCTCGATGCTGAAATCAGCCACGTGAAGTTCGGCCCGCTGGTCGAAGCGATGGCGGCAGTGTCCCGCGTCGCCACCGAGGACTTCGTGCCCGACGAGTTGCTGCGTCGGCTCTGCGAGGTGGCCGCCACCACCCTCGACGCCGACGGTGCGGGTGTCATGGCCGCCGACGGCACCCGGGCTCGGTTCGTGCACGCCGACGGGCCGCTCCTGCTGCGGGTGGAGATGTTGCAGGGGCTGCTGAGGCAGGGGCCGTGCGCCGACGCCATCAAGACCATGGAACCCGTCGTGGTGGCTGATCTGCAGGCCGAGGATCGTTGGCCACAGTTCATCGCGGCCGCGTTGACCGATGGTCTGCGCGCCCTGGTGGCGCTGCCGCTTATCAGCCGGGGCAGCGTGTGGGGCACCCTCGACCTCTACCGGCGACAACCTGGCCCCTGGTCCGGCGAGGAGCTGGCCGCCACCGCCATGCTCGCCGATCTCGCGGTGTCCTACCTGGTGATGGCCGCCGACCGGGACGCCGCCCGTGCCGCCGAGCGCGCGCTCGTGCACCGCTCGTCGCATGACCAGCTCACCGGTCTGCCGAACCGGGGTCTGTTCTTCGACCGGCTCGAGCACGCCCTGGCCGGCGCCCATCGTCGGGGTGAGGAGGTGGTGGTCTTGTTCATCGACCTTGACCGGTTCAAGCGCATCAACGACACCTTGGGCCACGCCGCCGGTGACGCCGTCCTGACCGAGGTCGCCGCCCGGATGTCGGGGACGCTGCGAGAGGGCGACACGCTGGCGCGATTGGCCGGTGACGAGTTCGTGCTGCTGTGCGAGAACGTCGCGCGTGATCCGGCCTCCATGGTGGACGCGACCACCCGTTCGGTGTCCAGGCGCCTGCAGCAGGTGCTCGCCCCACCCATCACCTACGAGGGAACCGAGCTGGCGATCTCGGCCAGCGTCGGCGTCGCGGTCGCGGGTGGGCGACGCTCGGCCGAGGAGCTGCTGCGCGAGGCGGACAGCGCGATGTACGCGGCGAAGGCGAGCGGTCGTGCCCGGGTCGTCACACGCCAGCTCAATGAAGACGCTGCCCGGCGTTCCGAACAGGAGCTCAGGCGTGGCCTGGCCGAAGCGCTGGACGCCGGCCAGCTGGAGCTCTACTTCCAGCCGATCGTGAGCGCAACCGAGACCGACCGGATCGAGGCGGTGGAGGCCCTGCTGCGCTGGAACCACCCTCGGCTCGGGGTGCTGCCCGCCGACGCCTTCGTCCAGCTTGCCGAGGAGACCGGCACGCTGCCGCGGATCGGGCACTGGGTGATCGATCAGGCGTGCGCCCAGCTGCAGGCGTGGCAAGACCAGCTCGGACGCTGGGCACCGGGCACGATCTTCTGCAACGTCAGCCCGAACGAGCTCAGCGACCCGTCGCTGGAGAGGATCCTCAGCCAGACGCTGGAGGCACACGACCTGCAACCGGCCCGGCTGGGGCTCGAGATCGTCGAGAAGAGCTTCAGCGATCCGCTGCTGGTGGCCAGCCTCACCGACTACCAGCAGCGCGGGCACCCGCTGTCGATCGACGACTTCGGCACCGGCTACTCGTCACTGTCCCGGCTGATCCACCTGCCGGTGCGCTACGCGAAGATCGACCAGACCTTCGTGGCCGGCTTGCCGGACGACAGTCGCTGTCGTGCTCTCGTCGCCGCCGTCCTCGTCGTGGCGGCCAACCTCAATTTGCAGATCATCGCCGAGGGCGTCGAGCACGCCGAACAGGCCAAGCACCTCATCGCCGCCGGCTGCCCCCTGCTCCAGGGCTACCATCTGGCCGAGCCGATGCGCGCCGAGCAGCTCACCGCGCAGCTCTCGGGGAGCCGGCCGTTCGCCACGGATCGCTGACTGGTCACGTCCCGGGGCCTGGGCTGGGGACGGCCCGGGCCCTGGTCGACTGAGGTCGTAGGCCGCCGGCGGCTGCTAGGCGACGGGAGCGCACATGTCCAGGACAGCTCAGGTGGTGGGCGCGGCCGGCGTGGTCATCGTGATCCTGGTGGGCGCGGGGCTGGCGACCTCGTTGTCCGCCCGGATTCTCGATGTCGGGGACCTCACCCGCGACCCCACGGCGATCGCCGGCGTCCCGTGGTGGACCGGTGCCGTCAGCAGGCTCACCAACCTGGGCTGGGCGGTTGCAGCGACGGCAAACATCCTGGCCGGCCGGGTCGCAGCGCCGTCGCGTCGGTTGCCCCTACTCTTGCTGGGACTCCTCTGTGGCGCACTCGCCATCGACGACACGATGCTCGTCCATGAGGCGATCCTGCCTCGGATCGGCGTGCCCGAAGATCTGCTGCTGGCGGCCTACGCCCTCGCCGGCCTCGCCCTGGCCTGGTCGTGGTTCTGGTCCACGTGGCGGGCCGAGGTGACGGCCGCATTCGTCGCGGGCGCGGCTGCGCTGGCGGTCTCGGTGGCCGTGGACCTGGTCAGCAAGGAGCTGTTCCTTCTCGAGGACGGGGCCAAGCTGATCGGGGTGCTGGCGTGGTGCCTTTGTGGTGTATGGGCGTACTCGGAACGTGCGTAGGCGCTTGCCTGGGCAGTGGGGACGCCGCGGTCCTTTGCTGGAACACTCGGGTCGACCGCACTGCATGCGCTATTCGGGTGGGTGACCGAGGAACGCGAGCACCGCTGCCCTCCATATGGTGCCCAGGCGGCATCCGGATATCGGTCGGCACCGCCTGCGGTGAGAATCGTCGGACCGCGTCAAGCAGTTCCTCCACCTACCGCCCGGCCGGGTTCAGGCCGTGCCGATTGGCGGCTCCAAGTTGGGTCTGCGGCACGGGCCGGGTCCACATGAGGTAA
>JBBSNM010000028.1:0-28341 GCA_038232655.1 Propionibacteriales bacterium
CACCGCCCAGCCCGCGCCCCCGCGCCCCCGCCGCCCAGCCCGCGCCCCCGCCCAACTCGACGCGCGCCACGTAAAAGTGGCGGACCCACCCTTTACGGGGCACGCACGCCACGGAAAGGGTCGCTGCGCCGCGTAAAGCGACCCGCGAGAGCGACGCTCTGCGTTGGCGGCTGGATGCTGCCCGTACGCCAGGAGGCGCCGCTGCGGCAGACTGGGCGCCGTGCCGGAGCTGCCCGAGGTGGAGGCGCTGGTCGCCGACCTGGGTCGGCGCCTCGACGGCCGTGCGATCGGTCGGGTCGACGTGGTCGCGTTCAGCGCGCTGAAGACCTTCGACCCGCCCGTGACCGCGGTCGCGGGCGCCTTCGTCGACGGGGTGGCCCGGCACGGCAAGTTCCTCGACCTCGAGGTCGGCGGGCTGCATCTGGTGCTGCACCTGGCCAGGGCGGGCTGGCTGCGCTGGCGCGACACCCAGCCCGCGGCGCCACCGCGGCCCGGCAAGGGTCCGCTGGCGCTGCGAGTGACGCTCGACGACGGCAGCGGCTTCGACGTGACCGAGGCGGGCACCAAGAAGCGCCTCGCGGTCTACCTCGTGCGCGACCCGGCCGAGGTGCCCGGCATCGCCCGGCTCGGCCCCGACCCGCTGGCCGACGAGTTCACTGTCGACGTGCTGGCCGCCATCTTGCGCGCGGCGGGACGCTCGCAGGTCAAGGGGGTGCTGCGCGACCAGTCGGTCATCGCCGGCATCGGCAACGCCTACTCCGACGAGATCTTGCACGTGGCCCGGATGTCGCCGTTCAAGCCGGCGGCCGGAATCACCGGCGACGACCTGCAGGGCCTGTACGCGGCGGTCCGGCAGACGCTGGCCGACGCCGTCGCGCGGTCCGACGGCGTCGCCGCGTCCGACCTCAGGCGCGAGAAGAAGTCCAACCTGCGGGTGCATGCCCGCACCGGCCAGCCCTGCCCGGTGTGCGGGGACACGGTGGCCGAGGTGAGCTTCGCCGACTCGTCGCTGCAGTACTGCCCGACCTGCCAGACCGGCGGCAAGCCGCTCGCCGATCGACGGATGTCGAGGTTGTTGAAGTGAAACGTGCAACGCGTTGGAGGGTCGCGTCCGTCTAAGGGGTATGGGCCGGGCCGGCGTTGACGCGGACTTCAGCGACTTCGTGCACGCGCCGGCGTTGACGCGGACTTCAGCGACTTCGTGCACGGGCCGGCGAGTCCGAGCCGCCGGTGGCCAGTTCGCCGCCGCCGCAACCGACACCGGGCGACCCCGAGCACACGACAGCGCCGCGGCCCCCTGAAGGGCGTCCCAGCGACCCGGCGCGCCTCCAGATCGCGGTCGCCGGGATCGAGCAGATGGTGGTCGACATCGGTGGCCGGCCCCCCGACGGCTGCTGGTCTCCGACCAGCTGTGCCGGCGAGTCCCAGCGGGGGCGATTCGCGTGGGTGCGCCCGACTGCCGGTCGTGGACCCGTGCCGAGCGGACCCGGATGATCGCGATGCTGTCGAAGATCGCACCCACCCGCTTCGTACCGGCCAAGACAGGCAGGCTCAGGCCAGGGGCTTTGTTTTTCAGACTCGCGGCCCTCAAGCGCCCGACGGTTACGACCGGCAGCGTCTTCGTGTTCGCCCTCATCGGCGGCGACGGACAGCTCGGCAGCTGCCAGGGCGACACCTACGACTTCACGCGCGTAAACGGCGAGTGGCAGGCGACGCCGGCGGAGACCGGGGTGTCAGTCATCTGCTGAGGCGGGGACTCCTCGGCTGGAACCGACGATCAGCGAGGCTGCTCAGTCGACTGGCGGCGGCGCGCCGGTCTCGCTGACCAGCGGACGGCCGGCCGCGGCCCACTGCTGCATCCCGCCGGCCAGGTTCACCGCGTCCACACCGGTCGACACCAAGAAGTCGGTGGCGCGGGCCGACCGGCCGCCGAGGTGGCACACCACCAGCAGCTGACCGTCCCCGGCAGCGGCCGCCACCTCGGCTCGCCGGGCAGGCAGCTCACCGAGCGGCACGTGCACGGCGTCCGGCGCATGCCCGGCCACCCACTCGTGGTCCTCGCGAACGTCCAGCAGCGTCACGTCGGCGGGCAGCGGCGACGGCAGCGCCGCCACCGTCGTCTCGGGAAGGTCGGCCCCCGCGGCACTCGTGTCCAGGCTCATGCCCGCCATCCAACCAGCCAACGCCGCGCGACACGCGCTAGCACTCGCTACGCATATCTACGCCTGGCGCTAGACGGCGCCATACAGTCCAAGCATGGACCCGGTACGCAACCCGTACGCCCCCGGCGCCGGCCAGCGCCCGCCCGAGCTCGCCGGCCGCGACCGGCAGCGCCAGCAGTTCGACGTGACCCTCGAGCGGGTGGCCGCCGGCCGCCCGGAGCGCTCACTGGTCCTGTCCGGGCTGCGTGGCGTCGGCAAGACCGTGCTGCTCAACGCGCTGCGGGGGCAGGCCGTCAGCCGCGCCTGGGGCACCGGCAAGCTGGAGGCCCGCCCCGGCCAGGGGCTGCGTCTGCCGCTCGCGCAGGCGGTGCACGCCGGAATCCGCGAGCTCGCTCACCGCCACCGCGACCAGGACCGCGTCGACCAGATGATGGGGGTGCTGTCGTCCTTCGCGCTGCGCGCCACGCCGGCCGAGCGCGGCCAGGGCCGCACGTCCTCAGACAGGTATGCCGTGCGCTGGCGCCCGCCGGTGGACGTGCCCGCCGCCCGCGGTCGCGCCGACACCGGCGACCTCGAGACCGACCTCATCGAGCTCTGCGGCGACGTCGGCGAGCTGGCCCGCGACCTGGGCGTCGGGGTCGCGATCTTCATCGACGAGATGCAAGACGTCGACGTCGGCGAGCTGGCGGCGCTCTGCGGCGCCGGCCACGAGATGAGCCAGCGCGGCGCCCCCGTCGTGGTGGTGGGGGCCGGCCTGCCGCACCTGCCGGCGGCACTGTCGGCGAGCAAGTCGTACGCCGAGCGATTGTTCCGATACGTCGCGGTCGACCGGCTGGCCCGCGACGAGGCCGACCGCGCGCTGACCGTGCCCGCGGGCAGTGAGCAGGTGGCATTCACCCCCGAAGCGCTGGACACGCTGCACGGGCTCACCGGTGGCTACCCGTACTTCATCCAGGCCTACGGCAAGGCGACGTGGGACCTCGCGCCCGCCTCGCCGATCGGCGCCGACGACGTTCGCACGGCAGCGCCCGACGCCGAGGACGAGCTGGCCATCGGCTTCTTCGGCGCCCGGTTCGAGCGGGCCACGCCGGCCGAGCGCGACTACATGGTGGCGATGGCCGACGCCGCCGCGGCCCGCGGCGACGGGCCGGTGTCGACCGCCGATGTCGCCGCGGCGACCGGCCGCCGCCCGCAGAGCCTGTCCCCGGCCCGCGACGGGCTGATCAAGAAGGGCCTGGTGTACGCCGCGGAGCGTGGTCAGGTCGCGTTCACGGTGCCGCACTTCGCGGGCTACCTGCGCTCGCGGCACGCCTGACGGTCACGGTGCCGCGCCGAGAGTGGTCAGGTACGACATGTTTCGGCCGGGCGACATGTCGTAGCTGACCAGACGCCGCTGACCAGGCGCCGCCACCTGGCATCCGCGCACTCGCCGGGGCTCGGCACGCCTGCAGGATCTGTGCCGCTCGGCGGGTAGCCTCGAAGCGCGGCAGCAGCGTCCGCATGCTCCGGAGGTGGAGGACGTGGCCGGGACCGCGCACCGGGTGCGTCCGCAGGTCGTCGCCCACCGCGGCGCCAGCGAGAAGCGCGCCGAGCACACCCGCGAGGCCTACGAGCTGGCCCTCGAGGCCGGCGCCGAGGCGTTGGAGTGCGACGTGCGGCTGACCGCCGACGGCCACCTGGTGTGCGTGCACGACCGGCGGGCCGACCGCACCTCCGACGGGCGTGGGCCGATCTCGACGCTCCCGCTGGCCGAGCTCGAGCGCTGGGACTTCTCGTCGTGGAAGCAGCCCTGGGCCGACCTTGACGACGAGGTCCCCGAGCTGCCCAGCGGCGCCGTGCTCACGCTCGAGTCCCTCTGCTCGCTGGTGCATGACTGGGACGGGGTTGTGCAACTGGCCGTCGAGACCAAGCACCCCACCCGCTACGCCGGGCTGGTCGAGCGCCGGCTGGTGGAGATGCTGGCCCGCTTCGGCTGGGCCCACCCGGACGCGCACCAGCCGGCTCGGGCCCGGGTGATGAGCTTTTCGTGGCTGTCGCTGCGACGCGTCCGGCAGTGGGCACCAGACGTGCCGACGGTGTTCTTGATGGACCGGGTGCCGCGGCGCTTTCGCGACGGCGCCCTCCCGCTGGGCAGCCCGATCGCGGGTCCGCGCATCGACGTGGTGCGGGCATACCCGTCGTACGTCGGTCGGGCACATGCCGCCGGGCACGCGGTGCACGTCTGGGTTGTGAACGACGACGAGGACCTGAAACTGTGCCGACAGCTCGGTGTCGAGGCGGTCATAACAGACAGACCCGGACATGCCCGGCGACTGCTCGACGCCCGAGGAGATGCCGATGGCGCTGAGGGGGTTTGACACCGGCCAGACGGGGGAAAGGATATGCGGGGGGCAACACAGTCAGGAGTGACCCATGACGGTTGTCGAGCAGGACAGGTGCCGGGTCGTGCTGCCGGCGGCGGCGGCGGCGGCGAGCGTCGCCCGCCAGCAGTTGACGGGTTACCTGCATACGTGCGACGTGGTGCAGCCCGCTGTGGACGACGCGGCGCTGGTGGTGAGCGAGCTGGTGACCAACGCCGTGCGGCACGCCGCGCGGGAGGGCAACGCGACCGTGCAGGTCGAGTGGTCGCTGATCCCGCCGCGGCTGCGGCTGCAGGTCAGGGACGCCGCCCGCACCGACCGTCGGCCGCTGCACGACCATGACCCGGTCGGTGGCCGCGGGCTGACGATCGTCGCGGCTCTCAGCGAGACATGGTCGCTCGAGAACACCGACCGGGGGACGACCGTCACCGCCTGCATCCGGGTGGCCTAGAGTCGCTCGGTGGGCAAGAAGTCACGGGTCAAGCAGCGCACCGATCGGGCCGGGGTCGCGGACGCGTCGACCGGCGACGGCGCCGCCAGCGACGTGGGACCGCGCCAACCGTGCCCGTGCGGGTCCGGGCGACGCTACAAGCACTGCCACGGGCGGGCCGCCGGAGCGACGGCGCCGTTTGTGGCGCGCACCTTCGAGGGGCTGCCCGGCGAGTGCGACTGGGTGGCGCTGCGCGAGATCGTCCCGGCCGCCACCGCGCCGCTGCGACTTCGCGCTGACATCGGGCACAACAAGGACGTGACGGTATGCTCACTGCTGCCGATGGCGTTGCCCGCGCTCGTCCGCGACGACGGCTCGGTGTGGCTGGGCCTGCAGGTGCACGCCAACCACGGCGACCTCAGCCGCGACCTCGCCCACGCGCTCGAGCGCGCGCTCGTCGCCGAGCCCGGCTCCCAGGTGAGCCTGGACGGTCCACCACCGCCCGGTCCCCGGCTGCAGGACCTTGTCGACCCCGACGCCGACCTGGTCGTCACCGTGCACGACGGCTTCGACTTCTGGCTGGCCGGCAGCGAGGACCCTGGCGGCCGGGCCGCGGCCGCCCTGCAGGCGGCCAACGAGGCGGCGGCGCCGACTCGCCGGCTGACCAGCGTCGACGCCGCATACTGGACCCGGATGAGCGACCGTGAGTACGTGCGCTGGGTGCTGCCGCACGACGAGGACCGCGCGCTGGACGCGCTGGCCCGGCTGCACGCGACCGGCGACGACCAGCTGGGTGACTCCGGTCGCCTGCTCGGCATGTTCCGCGCGCACGGCGTCCTGACGCCGGTGTGGGAGCTCGCGTCCGGCACCGGCGCCGAAGGCTTCGACGAGCACATGGCGGCCATGTCACGGCGGCTGGACGGGGCGCTGTCCGACGACTCCGAGCTGACGTCGCAGCAGCGCTCGGCACGCAGTGGGCTGGCCAACCGGCAGCTGACGATCCGCTGACGTCGACCGGTCTGACCGGGCGCCGACCGCGGGCGTTTTGGCGCATCCGCCGGTTATGGGTGGACTCGGATTGCGCGGCCTGTTGGCTGCCCGTAGGCTGAACGGGCCCGGTCGTCGTTGTTTCCCCCGTCAGCGACGGCTGGGCATTTGGCGCTCAAACGGCGTCGGCCGACTCCCTGCTGACCGGGCAGGACATGCACCGCGGTCCGCCCCGCCCCGAGCCCAGCTCGGCGCCCGAGATCGCGATGACCTCGATGCCCGCCTTCTCGAGCCGCTCGTTGGTCTCGACGTTGCGCTCGTACGCCACCGCCAGCCGTGGGGCGATCGCCAGCGTGTTGTTGCCGTCGTCCCACTGCTCCCGCTCGGCGGTCACCGGGTCGAGCCCGGTGTCGATGCGGTGCATCTCGTCGATGCCGATCGCGTTGGCCGCCGCCTCGAGGAACGGTGCCGGGGAGCCGACCGACAGCGTCACCCCCTCCGGCGCGCCGGCGGGGGAGTCGGGGTCGACGTCGCCGGTCACGGCGTAGGCCCACAGCGAGTCGGCGACGTTGGGGTACATCACCACCTTGTCGACGTCGACCATCGTGACGACGGTGTCCAGGTGCATGGTGGCCCGCTCCTGGGCGATCGGCACGGCCAGCACGGTGCGTGCCAGCCCGGCGGTGATCGTCTGCCGGGCGAACCGCTCCGCACCCGCCGGGGTGGTGCGCTCTCCGACACCCACCGCAACCACGCCCGGGGCGAGCAGCAGCACGTCGCCACCTTCGATGTGCTCGAGCTGCCAGCCGTGGGCGCGCGGGACACCGGTGAAGCGGGGGTGGTGGGCGTAGACCAGCTCGGTCAGCTGGGTCTCGCGCTGTCGCGCCGGCATCGCCAGGCTCGTGATCGCCACCCGGTCGGGCAGCCAGAACGACGAGTCGCGCGTGAAAAGCAGGTTGGGCAACGGGTCGATCAGGAAGTCGTCGTGGGCGAGCAGGCTGGTCACCAGGCTCTGGGCCACCCGCACCTCGTCGTTGCGCAGCCCCGCCGTGAGCACCTGTGCCAGCTCGTGCGGCGCCAGCTCGTGCAGTGCGCCGTGCAGGTGCCCCTGCAACGACACGCCCAGGTGCAGGCTGGCGGTGACCTGGTCGACGGCGATGGCACGCGCCGCCTCGGACTCGAGCGTCTCGGTCAACAGCTCGACCAGGTAGAGCACCTCGACACCGTGCCCGCCCAGGGCGTCGGCGAAGGCGTCGTGCTCGTCCTGGGCCCGCCCCACCCACGGGATCCCGTCGAACAGCAACGAGTCGTTGTTGCGAGGGGTGAGTCGCCGCAGCTCGTTGCCCGGTCGGTGCAGCAGCACCGTACGAAGCCTGCCGACCTCGCTGCTGGCGCCCAGCGGCGCGGTGGTGGTCATGGGTCCGGAGCGTACTCAGCGGCCCGCCGGCAACTGGTCACAGCCGACAGCCACGCGCGGGCGAGGACCGTCGTGTTCGACCAGTTGGTTGCGAGTTCGACCTCAGCGCTCGACGTCGCGGCAGGCTGCCGCCGCATCGGCCAGCACCGTCTTGGTGGGCAGACCGGTGCTCCGGGCGACCGCCAGCACGTCCTCGTACTCCGGCTGCAGGTTGACGACCCGGCCGTCGTGCATCGCCGACTTCACCCGCACCGGGTGCCCGTGCACCTGCACGACCAGCTCGCTGCGGTCCAGCGCGACCTTGTTCACCTCCTGCACCCGCAGACCGATCGTGCTGGTCTCGGCGAACACGACCCGCTCGACCGCCGCCCGGGTCTCGGGGCGTACGAGCACCGACAGGGTGTGTGCGGGGCGGCCCTTCTTCATCAGGATGGGGGTCAGCCAGGCATCGGATGCGCCGGCCGCGATCACCTGGTTGAGCACACCGGGCCACAGCCGCGGGTCGAGGTCGTCGACGTTGGTCTGGAGCAGCAGGGGGAGGGTGCCGGGCCCTTGCCCGTGTCGCTCCGGCGCGGGTTGTGCCACCGGTCGGGTGGCCGTTGCGGGCGCCGCCTCAGCCGCTGTACCCGTAGGCGCTGCAGCCACCGCCCCGCCCAGCAGCAGCCGCAGCACGTTGGGGTGTCCGGGGTGGTCCCTCCCGCCGGCGCCGACGCCGATGGCGTCCACCGACATCGCGGGCTGGGCGCCCCAGCCGTCGACCGTGGTCGCGAGCAGCGCTGCGCCGGTCGGGGTGGCGAGCTCGGTGTCGACCGGCCCGCCGACGGTGGGCGCCCCGGTCAGCAACGCGGTGACGGCTGGCACGGGCACCGGCAGGTCACCGTGCCGGGTGTCGACCCGGCCACCGCCGACGGCCACGGGGGCGCACACGAGCCGGTCCAGGCCGAGCTCGTGCAGGCCGGCGCAGACGCCCACGATGTCGGCGATCGCGTCCAGGGCGCCCACCTCGTGGAAGTGCACCCGCTCGGGGTCGGTGCCGTGCACGGCGGCCTCCGCGTCGGCGAGCTGGCCGAAGGTGGCCAGCGCGCGGTCACGGACGGGGTCGAGCAGCGGGGCGGCCTCAAGCAGGGCACGCACGTTGGCCCAGGTCCGGTGCGCGGCCGACGGGGTGGCTGGCCCCTCGGCCGGCTGGGCGTCCACCTCGACGTTCATCCGCAGCGCGCGCAGACCGCCGCGCTGCACCTGCTCGGGGCGCAGCCGCACCGGGGTAGGGGATGCGGCGTCCACCGCGGCCTGGACCACGGCGAGCGACACCCCCGCGTCCACCAGCGCGCCGAGCAGCATGTCCCCGCTGACACCGGACGAGGCGTCCACCCAGCCGATGCGCGTTGCCGGCTGGTCCGTCCTGCCCGGCGCACCGGACGGTGCACCGTCGCCGTCGCCGTCGCCGTCGCCGTCGTCGCCGTCGTCGCCGTCGCCGTCGTCGTCGTCGTCGTCGTCGCCGTCGTGGTCGTGGTCGGGGCGGCCCGAAGGGGCGGCGGGACCGCGGGCCACCCGGGCGGCGAACACCCCGGCCCCGAAGCCGTTGTCGATGTTGACGACCGTCACGCCCGGTGCGCAGGAGTTGAGCATGCCCAGCAGCGCCGCCACCCCGCCAAGGCTTGCGCCGTAGCCGACGCTCGTCGGCACCGCCACCAGCGGTACGCCGACCAGCCCGCCGACCACGCTGGGCAGCGCACCCTCCATGCCCGCGACGACCACCAGGCAGTCGGCGGCCTCCAAGGTGTCGCGGACGTCGAGCAGCCGGTGCAGGCCGGCAACGCCGACGTCGCTCACCCGGCTCACCCCGGCACCGAAGACCCGGGCGGTCAGCGCCGCCTCGGCCGCGACGGGCAGGTCGGAGGTGCCGGCGGTGACCACGCAGACCGTCCCGATCGGCGACGGCAGCGGGCCGATGGTCGCCGCCCGCGCGCTCATGTCGACCTCGGCGTCGGGCAGCCGTTCGCGTACGGCGGCGACCGCGGCTGCGGACAGCCGGGTGGCGAGCACCGCGCGTTCGGGGTGTGCCGCGCCGAGCGTGGCGAGGATCTCGACCACCTGGTCAGGTGACTTGCCGGTGCCGAGGACGACCTCGGGGTCACCGGTGCGGCGGTGCCGGTCGGTGTCGAGGCGGGCCCAGCCGAGGTCGTGGACGCCAGCACCGAAGGGCTGTCCGGACTCGTTCTCCACGGCGGCGAATGTAGCCCTAGGCTGGGACGATGCCCGGAGTGCCTCCCGCCCGCTACGCCTATCTCGGGCCCGCCGGAACGTTCACCGAGCAGGCACTGCGGGCGCTGCCGGCCGCCCGCGGTGCGCGCGGCGAGCCGCACATCGGCGTGGCCCCGGCCCTCGAGGCGGTGCGCTCCGGCGAGGTCGACGGCGCGGTCGTCCCGCTGGAGAACTCCGTCGAAGGGTCGGTCTCGGTGACCCTCGACGAGCTCGCGACCGGGGAGCCGCTGGTCATCACCCGCGAGGTGACCGTGCCGGTCGAGCTGGCGCTGCTGGCGCGGCCCGGGCGCGACCTCTACACCGTCCGGACCGTCGCCACCCACCCGCACGCCGCGGCGCAGTGCCGGGCCTGGCTGGCGCACCACCTGCCCGACGTCGAGGTGGTGCCGATGGGTTCGACGGCACTCGCGGCACAGCTGGTGGCCGCTCCGGAGCCGCCGTACGACGCCGCGATCGCGGCGCCGATCGCGGCCGAGCACTACCGGCTGGCCGTCCTGGCGTCCCGCATCGGCGACAACCCCGACGCGATCACCCGCTTCGTGCTGGTGTCCCGGCCAGGGTCGCTGCCGCCCCGCACGGGCGCGGACAAGACCACGGTGGTGGCGTTCATCCGCGACGACCACCCGGGCGCGCTGATGGAGGTGCTCGACCAGTTCGCATTGCGCGGGGTGAACCTGACCAGGATCGAGTCGCGGCCGACCGGGATGGCACTGGGCCGCTACTGCTTCTCGATCGACTGCGAGGGGCACGTGGCCGAGGCCCGGGTGGGTGAGGCGCTGATGGGGTTGCGGCGGGTGTGCGCCGACGTCCGGTTCCTCGGTTCCTACCCCCGCCTGGACGAGATGCAGACGGCGCTCCGCGTCGGCACCACAGACGCCGACTTCGCCGATGCGACGAGCTGGCTGGCGCGGCTGCGCGCCGGAGGCTGACGTAGCGCTTAGTGTCAGTCCCGTGACAGAGACCACCGAGGGGGTGCTCGCCCTCGTCGCCGCGGCGCTGGCGGGTCTGGCGCTGCTGGTCGCGCTGATCGCGCTGCGCCGTACGAATGCGGCCGCCCGCCGGCGTGCCAGCCGGCGGGTGCCGCCCAACCTCGACGCGGTGGCCAGGGCCGTCGGCGACCTGCGGGTCGAGGCGGCCCGCGCGCTGCGGCACCTGGCCGTGGTGCGCTACGACGCCTTCGGTGACATGGGCGGGCACCTGTCGTGGTCGCTGGCGATCCTCGACGACGAGGGCGACGGCATCGTGCTCACGGCGATCCATGGCCGCTCCGACACCCGTACGTACGCCAAGAACATCGCCAACTGGACCAGCAGCACCCAGCTGTCGCCGGAGGAGACCGAGGCGATCGCGCTCGCCCGCGGCTGACCCGCCCCCGTCGGTCCCCCCGCCTGGCGTGGCGACGGCGCGGTGGCTCGGGTCAGCGGGGCACGCGGACCAGCAGCGTGCCCGCCAGCACCCGGCACCGCAGCTCACGACCGGCGCCGATCGGGTCGCCGTCGAGCTGGCGGGCCTGCGGGTGACCCGTACGGACAATGACCGTCGATCCGGTCATGCGGGCCAGCTGGGCGTCGGTGCCACGACCGCGGCGCAGCACCCGGATCACCACCGCCACCCAGCCCCACACCTGTTGCGGTGCGACCACGACGACGTCGAGCCGCCCGTCGTCGAAGCGGGCGTCGGGCAGCAGCGGGATCCCGGCCTGCAGCAGGCCGACGTTGCCGACGACGACGGTGCGGGCGCGGTGGCGAACGAACGGGCCGTCGTCCACGGAGACCTCGACCCGACTGGCCGGGTAGCCGACGTTGCGCAGCGCCGACACGACGTAGGCCCGCCAGCCCAGCTGGGCCTTGAGCGCCTCGGATGCGCCGGCCATCACGGCCGCGTCGAAGCCCAATCCGCCCATCACGGTGAAGGCTGTCTCGGGCAACCCGTCGCCGCTGACCTCGACGACGTCGATGGCGCGGTCCTGACCGGACAGCGCGACGTCCACCGCCTCGGCGGGGCGCAGTGGCAGGTGCAGGTTACGCGCAAGCAGGTTGCCGGTCCCGAGCGGCACGATGCCCACCGGTACCCCCGTACGGGCGAGCTCGGCGCAGACGACCCGCACCGTCCCGTCGCCCCCGGCGGCGACCACCATGTCGGTTCCGCTGGCGAGGGCGGCCTCGCTCATCGCGGTCCCCGGGTCGTCGGCCGCGGTCTCGTAGAAGCTCGGGGGCTGCCAGCCGTGCCGGGCGGCCGCATCGCGCACGAGCTGGCGGAAGCCGGTGGTGTCGTCGACCTTGGTCGGGTTGAGCACCACCGCCAGCCGGGACGGCCGCTGGCCGGTCGATGTCGGAGCGGGGCCGGTCGCCGGCGGTTGCCAGGGCACGATCGCGACCGCCAACAACATCGGGATCAGCGCGCCGAGCGCCCACCCGGCCAGCACGTCACTGGTGTAGTGCACCCCGAGCAGGATCCGGTCGAGGCCGATCAGCACCCCCAGCAGCACCCAGCCTACGTCGAACAGCCGCCGCCGCACCCGAGAGGCGACCGACATGTGGGTCAGCAGCACGGCGGTGGCGACGAGCAACCCGGCACCCGCCGAGTGCCCCGACGGGAACGACAGCCCGCTGACGGAGGTGATCGGCTCGGCCCACGACGGGCGGGGCCGGTCCAACACGGCCTTGGCCAGCGGCGCCAGCACGGTGGCCACCAGCACCGAGGCCGCCAGCCACACCCCCACCCGCGCCCGACCCCGCACCACCGCGCTGACTGCGACGGCGAGCAGCCCGACCCGCACGACCGTCGGCTCGCTCACCAGCGACAGCAGCTCCAGCCCGCGCACCAGCCGGTCGTGGCCGACGACCCGGTCGTACGCCGCGCGCGCCAGGTCGGCGTCCAGGTCGCGCAGCGGCTGCCAGCCACTCGTGACCAGCCAGCCGAGCACGATGGTCGCGGCGAGCAACAGCAGCCCCGTGGACAGCACGGCGCGGCGGCGCGCGTCGAGCGCGCTCACGTCGTAGGCCACGGCCCTCCTCGAGTCGACCGGCGGCCTCGCCGCTCAGCGTGCGCGGGGCCCCGTTGCGGGATCCGGCGCCCACCCAGGCTACGGCCCGCCGGCCGCCGCCCGCTCGTTAGGCTGGCGAGGTGATCGACCCCCGCCTGCTCCGCGACGACCCCGACCGCGTGCGTGCCGCCCAGCGCCGTCGGGGCGAGCCCGCCGCGGTGGTGGACGAACTGCTGGCGGCGGACGCGTTTCGACGCGAGTCGATCGCGGCCTTCGAGCGGCTGCGAGCCGAGCAGAAGCAGCTCGGCAAGCGGATCGCCACGGCGCAGGGCGACGAGCGAGTCGACCTGCTCGCGCGCACCAAGGAGCTGTCCGGGCAGGTCAAGGCGGCCGAGGCGACCCAGGTCGAGGCGGAGGCAGTGTTCGCGACGTTGATGGCCGGGTTGCCCAACGTGGCCGACGAGCGGGCGCCAGCCGGCGGCGAGGACGACTACGTCGTGCTCGAGCAGCACGGCACGATCCGCGACTTCGACGGCGAGGGGTTCGCGCCGCGCGACCACGTCGAGCTGGGCACCCTGCTCAAGGCGATCGACGTCGAGCGCGGCGCCAAGGTCTCGGGCGCGCGGTTCTACTTCCTCACCGGGGTCGGCGCGATGCTCGAGCTGGCGCTGGTGCAGATGGCGATGGAGCGCGCCGAGCAGTGGGGGTTCACGCCGATGATCCCGCCGGCGCTGGTCCGCTCGCGGGCGATGGACGGCACCGGCTTCCTCGGCCAGGCGGCCGCCGACGTCTATCACCTGCCCGGAGACGACATGTACCTCGTCGGTACGTCCGAGGTGCCGCTCGCGGCGTACCACAGCGACGAGGTGCTGGACGGCTCGTCGCTGCCGCGCCGCTACGTCGCGTTCAGCCCGTGCTTCCGGCGGGAGGCGGGCTCGTACGGCAAGGACACCCGCGGCATCATCCGGGTGCACTGGTTCGACAAGGTGGAGATGTTCACCTACACCACGCTCGAGGAGTCCTACGCCGAGCACGAGCGGCTGCTGGACCACGAGCGCGAGTGGCTGACGACGCTCGAGCTGCCGTTCCGCGTCATCGACGTGGCGGCGGGCGACCTCGGCGCCTCGGCGGTGCGCAAGTTCGACTGCGAGGCCTGGCTGCCCAGCCAGCAGCGCTACCTTGAGCTGACGTCGACGTCCAACTGCACCCAGTTCCAGAGCCGGCGGCTCGACATCCGGGTGCGCGGGGCCGGCACCGGTACGACGACCGAGCCGGCCGCCACCCTCAACGGCACATTGTGCGCGATCCCGCGCACGATCGTGGCGCTGCTGGAGAACCACCAGCTCGCCGACGGCTCCGTGCGGGTGCCGCAGGCGCTGCAGCCCTACCTGCAGGGCCGCGACGTGCTCAAGCCCGCCGGGCCCGGCGAGTGAGACACCCGCCGCCGGGGTGGGTCCCGAAGGTCGTCGCCCTCGACGTCGACGGCACCCTGCTCGACTGGGACGACGGCCACGAGGTGATGTCGACCGCCGTCGTCGAGGCCGTACGTCGGGCGCGGGCGGCGGGCGCGTACGTGGTGATATCCACCGGCCGCTCGGTGCCCGGGGTGCTAGACGCCGCGGACATGCTCGAGCTGGACGGCGGGCTCTGCGTGGCGAGCAACGGCGCCGTGGTCTTCGACCACCCACCGTTCGACCTGGTGCACACCGTCACGTTCGACGCCTCCAAGGCGGTCGCCGAGCTGCTCGAGCACGTGCCCGACGCAGCCGTCGCGGTGGAGGACATCGGCACCGGCTACCGCATCAACAAGAACTTCCCCGACGGCGAGATCCAGGGGGAGCTGGTGCTGCAGACCGTCGAGGAGCTGGTGGCCGAGCCGGTGACCCGCGTCATCATCCGTAGCCCGGACGCGTCGGCCGAGGAGTTCGCCGAGCTGGCCGGGGCGCTCGGGCTGCAGGGCACCAACTACTACGTCGGGTACACCGCCTGGCTGGACCTGGCACCGACCGGGGTGTCCAAGGCGTCCGGCCTGCAGGTGGTCGTCGACCGGCTGGGAGTGCAAGCGGCCGACGTCTTGGCCATCGGCGACGGCAACAACGACGTCGAGATGCTCCTCTGGGCCGGGCACGGGGTCGCGATGGGCCAGGCGCCGCTGGACGTGCAGGAGGCCGCCGACGACGTGACCGAGTCGGTGGACAACGACGGGGTCGCTCGCGAGCTGGGCCGCTGGTTCTGAGGCCCGGCGTTCCGGCGGGGGAGCGACGACAACTTGGTTCGCGCGGCACCCCCGCGGCAGCGGAAATGGTGCCGGACGCACCGAGTGCGGCGTGCCCCGACCGGTGGGACGCCATTGCGTGGGGTAGACCCCGCCCAGCTGCGGCCGGTCCACCTCCCGGGTGCGCCCGCCAGGTGCACCCGCGGTTTACGTGGCGCAGCGTCGCCTTACGTGGCGCGCACGGCGCGTAAAGGATCAGCCGGCCACGTTTACGTGGCGCGCGTCGCCGCCGGGTCGCGTGCGGGTGCGCAGGTGGTGGTCGAGCTGGTGCTGAGCGGTCTCGCGGCGTTGCACGGCCTCGCGCAGCGCCGCGCGCAGCCCGCACGGCTCTTGGCGGATCTCGCTGGAGTCGAGCACTTCGCGCACCCTGCGCGAGCGCTCGTTGAGGCGGCGACGAAGCTCAGTCTCGATTGTGTCCATCAGGGTGACCCTCTCGACTCGTATCGTGTTCTCGAGTCGGGTTCGGTGTCGGCCGCGGCACGGATGGCCGCAAGTCACCCACGTCTCACCCGCAGCCGTCACAGATACATGCCGCCACTTCCGGGCTGGTCACTGCCCGCCTGCCCGGGCTGGCGGGGGGCCATGCCGGGCATCGGCGGATGCTGCGCACCCTGGCCACCGGGCAGCGCCTTGCGCATCTGCTCCAGCTGGGCGCGGGCGGCCATCTGCTGAGCGTAGATCGCGGTCTGGATGCCGTGGAACAGCCCCTCCAGCCAGCCCACCAGCTGCGCCTGCGCGATGCGCAGCTCGGCCTCGGACGGGGTGTCGGAGCCGAACGGCAGGCTCAGTCGCTCGAGCTCCTCGACCAGCTCCGGGGCGAGGCCCTCCTCGAGCTCGTTGATCGACGACTGGTGGATGTCGCGCAGCCTGGCCCGGCTGGCCTCGTCCAGCGGGGCCGACTTCACCTCGTCGAGCAGCTGGCGGATCATGCTGCCGATGCGCATCACCTTGGCCGGCTGCTCGATCAGGTCGGTCAGTGGCCGCTGGTCGCCGTCCTGGCTGCCGCCCTCGGCATCGGGCTCGAGGTACTCGACCTCCGCCTCGACCTGGGCTGCCTCCGGCCCGCCCGGCGGGGTCTGGTCGGGTCGCTGATCGCTCATACGACGAGACTAGGGCGTTGCCGGCGACGCGCGCTCACCGTGGTGTCAGGCGGAAACGCGCTTGCCCCGGCGTGCAGACCAGGCCATTAGCACCGCGGCGGTCAGCAGGCTCGCGACCCACAGGCCGGCTTCCTCCTTGACCCAGCCGGCCGAGCTCGGGACGAGGGCACCCACGCCCGTCTCCACCAGCAGGAACAACACGAAGCCGCCGACCAGACCCAGCACGGCACCGACGACCTTGAAGCCGACGGACCGGTCGCCGACGGCGGCCACCCCGGCGGTGGCGAACGCGGTCAAGATCGCCAGAAAGCCGATCACAAACAGCGGGCCCTCCAGCGGGCTCTCGTCCAGCCCACCGGCGAGGGCGATGGCCAGCGCCTTCGCCGCCCACAGGACGACGGCGACGATCGCCGCCACGGCGGCCAGCCGTAACCAGCTCATGGCACCGGATGCTAGATCGTGAGCAGTACCTTGCCAACCACCTCGCCGCTGTCCATCAGCCGGTGCGCCTGCGCCACCTCGTCCAGCGGCAGCCGGGCGTGCACGACGGGGCGCACGGTGCCGTCGGCCACCAGCGGCCACACGTGCTCAGCGACGGCGGCGACGATCGCGGCCTTCTCCGCCGCCGGCCGGGCGCGCAGCGTCGTCGCGAGCACCGCGGCCCGCTTGACCAGCAGAGACGCCAGATCCAGCTCGCCGAGCGCGCCGCCCTGCAGCCCGATGATGACTAGGCGACCGGACGTGGCGAGCACGTCGACGTTGCGCTGCAGGTACGACGCGCCCAGCATGTCCAGCACGACGTCGGCGCCGCGCCCGTCCGTGGCCTGCTTGACCTCTTCGACGAAGTCCTGCTGCTTGTAGTCGACGAGGATGTCGGCACCGTAGGCGGCGCACCGCCCGAGGCGCTCCTGCGACCCGGCCGTCACGGCCACCCGCGCACCGGCAGCGACGCCCAGCTGGGTGGCCATCGTGCCGATGCCGCCGGCGCCGCCGTGCACCAGCAGCAGCTCGCCCGGCTGCAGGCCGGCCAGCATGAACACGTTCGACCAGACGGTGCAGGCAACCTCCGGCAGCGCCGCGGCGTCGACGAGCTCGACGCTGCTCGGCACCGGCAGCAGCTGACCGGCGGGCACCGCGACCAGCTCGGCGTAGCCGCCGCCGGCCAGCAGCGCGCACGCCTCGTCGCCGACCTGCCAGCCCGCCACCCGGTCGCCGAGCCGCTCGACGACCCCGGCGCACTCCAGCCCGATCAGCTCCGACGCCCCGGCCGGCGGTGGGTACTTCCCCTCGCGCTGCATGACGTCGGCGCGGTTGACGCCGGCCGCCCGCACCCGCAGCAGCACCTCGCCCGGCCCCGGCGACGGGTCGGGCACGTCGGCGGTGGCGAGCACCTCCGGGCCGCCGGGCTCGGGGCAGATCACGGCGCGCATCAGTCCTCCAGGTCGGGGTAGGGGTCGGGGTTGGGGTCGGGGGTGGGGGAGGTCCGGACACTCAGCAGGGCATCGACCCGTACGGCGAGGCTCCGCAGCTCGGCGGTGCCACCCCCGCGGCGGCCCTGCGCCAGGCCGAGCAGGTACGTCGTGACCGGCGCGGCCGGACGGACCACTGCGTGCGCGGCGTCGCGAGCCACGGCGAGCAGCAGGGGGACGTCGACGTCGCCGGGGTCGATGTCCAGCTCGCCGGTCACCTCGTGCACCCAGTCGGCCAGCGGGTCGGGGTCGCTCACGTCTGCTCCTTTGTCGGGCCGCTCGGCTGCCGCGGTGCGCACCAGCCGCCGGGCGGTGTCGATGTCGCCGGCGGTGTCGAGGTCGAGGCTCTCAGCGCCGTGTGCCGCCACGTCCACGAGGGTCATCGGCGCGAGCAGGGCGCGCATCGAGGCACCCGCCCAGCTCGGCCGCTGCGCCGCTGCGTCGTGCAGGGCGGAGACGCGGTAGGCACCGAGCAGGTGCTGGGGCCGTCCGCCGGTGTCACGCAGCCGTGCTCCGTCTGCCTGAGCGGGGGGCGGCACCGCGCCCAGCAGGCGGCCGAGCACCGGTGCGGACAGCATCGGCAGGTCGCCGGCGAGGACGACGGCCACGTCGACAGCATCGGCCGACTCGTCGAGCGCTCCCAGTGCCGCGACCAGCCCGGCTGCGGGGCCCGAGCCCGGCGGGTCCTCGCGGACCCAGCGGACCGGTGCCGCGGTGGGTCGCTCTGCTCCGATGCACAGCACCGCCGCGGCGGGCTCGAACCCTGCTGGTGTGTCACCGACGGCGGTCAGCACGCGGTCGAGAGCGGTGACGCCGTCGATGCGCACCTGGGTCTTGTCTGTGCCCAGCCGTTCCGAGCCGCCGCCCGCCAGCACGAGCGCCGCCCACGATGCTCGCGGCGTCGTCGCCGCTTCGTTGGGCTCGACGCGGGTCATGGGCCGATTCTGGCAGCGGTTCCGCCGGGCGCAGCCCGTCGGGCACCATGGCCAGATGAGCGACGTGACGGTGGCCCTGGTGCAGACGGCCGCGACGACTGATGCAGCCCAGCAGCGGCGGTCGGTGGAGAAGTGGTGCGACCAGCTCGCTGCCTGGCACGCCCACCCCGACCTGGTGGTGCTGCCCGAGGCGGCCATGCACGACTTCGGCGCCCCCGACGACGACCTCGCCGCGGTTGCCGAGCCGCTGGACGGGCCGTTCGTCGGCTTGCTGTCGGCCCAGAGCAGGCGGCTGGGGGGCACCGTCGTCGCCGGCATGTTCGAGCGCAGCGACGACCCGCACCGGCCGTACAACACCCTGGTCGCCGTCGGCCCCGACGGCAGCCTGCTCGGCGCCTCGCGCAAGGTGCACCTGTACGACTCGTTCGGCTACCGCGAGTCCGACCGGCTCCGCCCCGGGCGGGTCGAGCCCGTGGTCGTCGACGTTGTCGGGCTGCAGGTCGGGCTGATGACCTGCTACGACCTGCGCTTCCCCGAGTACGCCCGGCTGCTGGTCGACGCCGGCGCGGACACCTTGTGCGTGCCGGCGGCCTGGGTGCGCGGCCCGCTCAAGGAGGACCACTGGGTCACCCTGCTGCGAGCGCGGGCGATCGAGAACACCGCGTACGTGCTCGGTGCCGCCCAGTGCGGCCCGACCTACTGCGGGCTGTCGCAGGTCGTCGACCCGATCGGGGTGGTCGTCGCGGCGGTCGGTGACGAGGAGGCCGTCGTCACCGCCGGGCTGCGACCCGAGCGGCTGGTCGCCGCGCGGGAGCGCAACCCCGCGCTCACCCATCGCCGGCTGCCCGGCGGCTGAGGTGCCACACCCCACGTACCGGAGGTGTAGCGTCCGAGCCGCGCCGCGGCGGCACCGCAGCCGGTGCCCCGCACGACCGAGGGAGGCCCGTCCGTGGCCAGCGACACCGGCACCGAGATCGTGGCCGAGATGGTCGCGAACGTCCTGACGGTCGTCGCCCAGTCGGGTCAGCGCCTCGAGCCCGGCGACACCATCGTCATCCTCGAGTCGATGAAGATGGAGATCCCGGTGCTGACCGAGTCCGGCGGCATGGTGCGGGAGGTGCGCGTCGACGAGGGCGACGTGGTGCAGGAGGGAGACGTGCTCGCCGTCATCGGGTGATGCGATGATCGATGCCATCCGGAGGGGTGCCGGAGTGGCCTATCGGAACCGCCTTGAAAGCGGTCGCTGGCGGAGACGTCAGCCGCGGGTTCGAATCCCGCCCCCTCTGCCACCGCCCTCGCACCGGTGCCGGGCTACGCGTCGACGACGCACCTAGGGAGAGGTCCGATGTCTGACCCGACGGCCGCGGACGGCGACGACTTCCACCTGGCACGGGCTCGCTCGGTGGCCGTTCTCGGCCGGGCGGCCACCGTCGCCGGCGTGGGTGTGCTGGCGCTGGTCGCGAGCCCGCCGCTGCTGCCGGCCGGCGCCTTCCGGACGGGGGCGCTCGTCGTGGCGTGGACGGTCACCGTGGTTGGCGTTGCGCTCACCTGCCTGGCAGCCGCCCGCGTCGTCCGCCCACCGCTGCTCGTGCGCGCCGACGCTGACGGCATGCAGGTGCGCGTGCTCCGCGGTGCCGGGCTGCGCTCGCTCGCCTGGGCCGACGTGCGGGCGGTACGGCGCGAGACGCTGCGAGTGGGACCCAGTGTCGTGGTGGAGCGTAACGATGGTCGCTGTGCGGTGGTGCCTGCTGCCCTCGTGCACGAGGGCAGCTCGTCGCTGACCCGCGTGCTGCGAGCCCGGCTGGACGCCGCGCACGGCCAGCGTCGGCTCTGACCGTGCGGGCGGTGCTCGCGTCGGCGGGTCGGACGGGGCGGAGGTGGCGGGATTTGAACCCGCGAGAGGGGTTGAACCCTCAACCCGCTTAGCAGGCGGGCGCCATAAGCCGGACTAGGCGACACCTCCGGGCCGCACACCAGGTGCGCGGCGAGGGGCAACGCTACCTGTGGCCGCGTGCGAGCGGCAAAGCGGCGCCGGGACGGTCCGGCACTCACCCAGTCGGACAAATCTGGCACCAGTTGTCGACTTTGACCCACCTGCGGTCACGGCGAGTCCTACCCTCTGAACGTGCACCCTCGACACCCCGGCCGGGCAGGGGCGTTTGCGCGTCCGGGCGCGCTGTGGCGATCGGTGGCGGGGGCTCTCGCCGCGGTGCTGGTCGCCGCGGTGGTGATGGTGGCGCTCCCGGTCGCCGCCTCGGCCGCGGTGGTCCCCGTGGTCTCCGGTGGGTTCACCAGCGACCAGACGACCGAGCCCGCGGACGACACCTGGGGAACCGGGGCGGAGCCCACTTCCGGCGAGACGACCGAGCGTCCGAACGAGGATCTGGCCGTCGAAGACCCGGCCACCGTCGACGACCCCGCCCCCTCTGACGCCCCGGACGCGGGAGACCCGACGACCTCGCCGGCACAGGGTGCGGAGCCCACCTCGCCGGAACCGGGAGAGGAGACCACCACGGTCGAGCAGGCAGAGCTGTCGCTTCAGGCCTCGATGAGCCCGACGGTCGTCACCCAGGACGAGCCCGTCACGCTGACACTCGTGGTGAGCAACACCGGGTCGGCTGCCGACTCGGGCGTCACCGTCTCCGACGCGCTGCCGGCAGGCGCGGTGCTGCTGAGCACCACCGCGGACCTGGACGAGCAGTCAGGAGTGGTGACCGTCCCGCCCCTGGAGGCCGACGAGGTAGAGACCATCCAGATCTCGGTCACGTTCCCCAACGCGGTCGGCGAGATGGTGGCCACTCCGACGGTGCAGAGCAGCACCGCCGGCGTGTCGGGCGACCAGGCGAGCACCGCCGTGGAGGTGCTGCCCACCGTGCCAGGTGCTCCTGACAGCACGGAGCCGACGGCTGCGCCCGGCACCCCGACGAGTGGCACCGATCCGACCGAGTCCGGGGACGGCACCGGGTCCACCGATCCGGGGCCCACCGGATCGGACGGGCCAGCGGTGAGTGACGGCCCGTCGTCGAGCGCCGGACCGACCCAAGATGCCTCGCCCGGCGCCAACCAGCCCGGGTCGGGCGGGTCGGACGACGGCCGGCCCGGTGCGGGCCAGCAGGGTTCGGGGGACGGCCGGCCGGGTACGGGCCAGGGTTCGGGGGACGGCCGGCCCGGTGCGGGCCAGCAGGGTTCGGGGGACGGCCGGCCTGGTGGCGACAGCACGACGAGCCCGACCAGCCCCGACCGGGACGGCCGCCCGAAACCCACCGCGGGCGACCCGCGACCGTCGGCCGGGTCGCTGTCCACGGCTGAGCCGAGCCCCGACCAGTTGACCCCGGCTTGGGGCCAGTCGGCCGTGCTCATGCTCGGAGTGCTGCTCATTGTTGCCGGTTGTGCCCTACTCGTTGTCGGCGGCGTACGGCGCATCAGGTTCTGGAGCTGACCGCGCGGGCAAGAGTCCGCCGCCCGTCTAGAGCTCCGCAGGCTCAGTCGCCGGGCTGGTGCACAGTTTCGCCTCGGCGGTGAGCCACCGCACCTGGTACGCCGCAAGGTGGACCGCCCGTCCCGAGCCCACCGTGGCGTCCTGCGGGTCGAGGAGGTCCACGACGGTGGGTGCCGAGGCGGTCACCAGCCCGGGCAGCGAGACGCTGGCAACGGTGCGCGCCAGCGCGGTGACGTTGACCAGCCCCAGCAGCCGGCCGTGGCGGGGGTGCTCGCGCAGCCATCCCAGCACCGCGTCGTCGCCGACCCAGACGGGGCGGACGGTGCCGCCGGCGTGCAGCGGTGGGCAGGCCCGGCGGGCGGCCGCGAGGCGGCGCACACCCTGCCACACCCGCCCCTCCAGGCTGTCGGGATCGTGTCGTCGCGCGACCGCTGCGTCATCGAGCACCGGCCGCTGTCGCCACCTGCTGTCGTGCGCACGCTCGGGGTCGGCGCGGTAGGTGACGTCATCGGCGTGGGCCACCTCGTCGCCCATGTAGACCATCGGGATGCCGCCCCAGCCGAAGGCGAGACCGTACAGCGCGAGCAGGCGGCGGACCCCCAGCTCGAGGGCGGCTGCGTCGCCGCTGCGCAGTGCCTGGCTGATGCCGCACAGGGCGGCGGTGCCGCCGCAGGTGCGCTCGTCGCCGGTCTCGTGGTTCACGCCGAACGGCTCGCCGTCGGCGAACGACATCGGGAAGTCACCGCGGTAGAACGCGGCCAGGAAGTCCCGGTGTCCCTGCCCGTGGCCCCCCACCGCAGCGGCGTCGGCGTCGTCGATCGCCCAGCCGATGTCGTCGTGGCAGCGGACATAGGTCAGCCAGGCCGTCCGGTCCGGCGCAGCCGGCATCCGTTCGAGCGCGGTTCGCGCGAGTGTGGTCCGCCCCTCGGCGAGCATCGACCAGCCCAGCACCATCAGCTGGTTGTGGTAGGCCAGGTCGCACTCGCGGCGCTCGCGCTCGTGCCGGCCGAGGTAGGGCACCAGGTCACCCGGCGCCACGATCGCCTCGGCCAGCAGGATCGTGGCGGGCGCGCCGATGCCCAGCACGGCACGCAGGGCCTGCGCGACCAGGTGCGCGGCCGGCTGGTTCTGGCAGTTGGTGCCCAGCCGCTTGCCGGTGAAGGCCACCGCGTCCAGACGCAGCACGTCCACGCCGAGGTCGGCGAGGAACAACACGTTGTGACTCATCTCGACCAGCACCGTCGGGTTCGACCAGTCGAGGTCCCACTGGAACCGGTTGAACGTCGTCCACACCCACCGGCCGAGCCGCTCGACGTAGGTGAAGTTGCCCGGTGCCAGGTCGGGAAAGACCTCCGGCAACGTGGCCTCGTAGGCGTCGGGCAGGCTCGCGTCGGGGTAGGTGAGGTACTGCGCGAGCGCACCCTTGTCGCCCGCCACCGTCGCCCGCGCCCACGCGTGCCCGTCGGACGTGTGGTTCATGACCAGGTCGAGCACCAGGCTGATGCCGGCGTCGTGCATGGTCTCGGCCAGCGAGCGCAGGTCGTCCAGGGTGCCCAGTGACGGGTTGACGTCGCGGTAGTCGTCGATCGCGTAGCTGCCGTCGTCCTCACCCGCGCGGGGTCGCAGCACGCTCATCAGGTGCACGACGTCGACGCCGAGATCCTGCAGGTACGGGATGCGCTCGGCGACCCCCTTCAGCGTGCCACCGAAGCGGTCGGCGTAGGCGATGTAGCCCACCCGGGCCGGTTCCTGGAACCAGTCCGGTTGCAGCTCGCGCGCGCGGTCACGCTGCACCAGCACAGCCGGGCGCGCACGCCCGACGTTGCCGATTGCGGCGAGCAGGGCGGCCTCGACCTCGACGGCCCGCTCGCCGTACAAGCCGCGCAACGCAGCCCGCAGGTCGGGCAGCCACTGCGCCGTCCGGCGGGCGAGGTCGCTCACGGAGCGGATGCTAGACGACCACCGGCAGGCGGCGGGCGGGTTCAGCCCCCGAGCCGGGCCCGCAGGCCGTCGAGCTCGGTCCACAGCACGGTGGGCACTCGATCGCCCAGCGACTCGAACCACTCGGAGATGAGCGGCAGCTCGGCTCGCCACTCGTCGGCGTCGACAGCGAGGGCCTGCACGATCGCTGCCTCGGTGGTGTCGAGCCCGTCGGTGTCCAGGCTGGCGGCGGTGGGCACGTGGCCGATCGGGGTTTCCACGGCGTCGGCGGTGCCCTCGATGCGCTCGACGACCCACTTGAGGACCCGGCTGTTCTCCCGGAAGCCGGGCCACAAGAAGCCGCCGTCGGAGTCGCGGCGGAACCAGTTGACGTAGAAGACACGCGGCAGCTGGGCGGCGTCGTGGCCCTTGCCGATGTCGATCCAGTGCCCGAGGTAGTCGGCGACGTGGTAGCCAATGAACGGCAGCATCGCCATCGGGTCGCGACGCACGACGCCGACCTCGCCGGCAGCGGCGGCGGTGGTCTCCGACGACAGCGTCGCGCCGAGGAAGGTGCCGTGCGCCCAGTCGCGGGCCTCGGTCACGAGCGGGATCGTGGTCTTGCGCCGGCCGCCGAACAAGATGGCGTCGATCGGGACGCCCAGCGGGTCCTCGTACTCGGGTGCCAGGATCGGGCACTGCGTGATCGGGGTGCAGAAGCGGCTGTTGGGATGGCTGCTCGGCTGGTCGCTGTCGGGGGTCCAGTCCTGCCCGTGCCAGTCGGTCAGGTGCGCCGGCGGCTCGTCGGTCATGCCCTCCCACCAGATGTCGCCGTCGTCGGTCAGCGCGACGTTGGTGAAGACCGAGTTGCCCTTGGCGACGGTGCGCATCGCGTTCGGGTTGGTCCCCCAGCCGGTACCCGGGGCGACGCCGAACAGGCCGTACTCAGGGTTGACCGCGTAGAGGCGACCGTCGTCACCGAAGCGCATCCACGCGATGTCGTCGCCGAGCGTCTGGACCCGCCAGCCGGCGATCGTTGGTTCGAGCATGGCCAGGTTGGTCTTGCCGCAGGCGCTGGGGAAGGCGGCGGCGACGTACTTGACCACACCCTCGGGTGACGTCAGCTTGAGGATCAGCATGTGCTCGGCCAGCCAACCCTCGTCGCGCGCTATCGCCGAGGCGATCCGCAGCGCGTAGCACTTCTTGCCCAGCAGCGAGTTGCCGCCGTAGCCCGAGCCGAAGCTCCAGATGGCCCGCTCCTCGGGGAACTGCACGATGTACTTGGTGTCGTTGCACGGCCACGGCACGTCGGCCTCGCCCGACTCCAGCGGCGCGCCGACGGAGTGCAGGCACGGCACGAACGGGGCGTCCAGATCCTCCAGGCGGGTCAGGATCTTCTTGCCCATGCGGGCCATCACCCGCATCGAGGCGACGACGTAGGCGGAGTCGGTGATCTCGACACCGAACATCGGGCTGTCGGCTTCGAGGTGGCCCATCACGAACGGGATGACGTACATCGTGCGGCCGCGCATGGAGCCGCGGTAGAGGTCGGTGAGGATCGCCTTCATCTCACCGGGGTCCATCCAGTTGTTGGTCGGGCCGGCGTCGGCCTCGTCCACGGAGCAGATGAACGTACGGTCCTCGACGCGGGCCACGTCGCTGGGGTCGGTGCGGGCCCAGAACGAGTTCGGCTTGGCGTCGTCGGCCAGCCGCACACAGGTGCCGGCGTCGACCAGCCGGCCGGTCACCTGTTCCCACTCCTCGTCGGAGCCGTCGCACCAGTGGACCTGGTCGGCTTGGGTCAGTGCGGCCACCTCGTCGACCCAGGCTTGCAGCCCGTCGTGTCGACTGCGGTAGGCCGAGCCTGCTGGCTCGCCGGCCCGGTCCCCGGAGGGGGTGTCGCTGCTCGTGGTAGCGGTCTCTGCGGTCATTGCGCGGTCGTCCCCTTCGTCTTCCGGGGCATCTGACCGGCATCCCTACCGACCCGCCCCGACGGCTGAGTCGACGGTGTCCACATTGCGGACTCCGATGCCGTCACCGTAGACCCCGGGACGTGACGGGGGCGACCCCGCGGTTGGTGAACATACTCACAAGCCGCAGGGTCGCCCGCCGTGACGGTGCCCGACCGGGTCAGCCCACGATGCGGAGAGCGAAGTACCTGCTCCCGCGGACGGTCGCCTTGGTCCCGGCCTGGGCGGAGGTGGTCTTGGCCCCGAGCGCGGACGCCTTGAAGCCTTCGCCGCCGTCGCCGGTGTCGACACGGACGTTGACGCTGTTGCCGGGTGCCTGACCCTCCAGCCACGCCACCAGCTTGTCGAACGAGTTCACCCCGCGCGGGCGCTGCCACATGCTGGCTCCGCCGATGACGGTCAACTCACCCCAGCGCTGGTCGGACCTGGGCACCCGGATGTTGGAGCGCACCCGCTGCTTGGCCGCGTCGCTGTCCGCGCCCGGCTTAACCGTGGTGCGCAGCTTGAGCTCGGAACCGCCCGGCACGCGCACCCGGTTCTTGCGGCTCAAGGTCTGCCACCTGCCGTCCTGCTTGGCCTGCACCTTGCTGATGCTGGTCGACAGCACCCGCTCGTGGTAGCTGATGCCGGACCGGACGCGGCTGACCTGCACGTCCTCGAACCGGTTGTTGATGACGCGCTCGACGTCGGAGTAGATGCCCCACGGGGTCTCGTAGGTGATGTCCCAGTTGCTGGTGGCCATGTCCTTGCGGTTGATGGTGACCCGCTCACCCGAGCGCCGATCCACGGTGATCGCCCAGTCCATCCGGGATGTGCCTGCCCGGATGCCGTCGTAGATGTCGTCGCCGTTGACGAGGTTGTGGATCGCGGCGATGTAGCCGGTCCAGTCCGGCACGCTGACGAAGGTCTTGCCGGTACGGGACTTGGCGCCGAAGGTTGTGGTCGAGGCGATCTTGGTGGTGGCCGGGCTGGTGCCGACCCGTCCGCCGATGGCCGCCAGCTGGTCCCTGGTGATCGAGCCGGCCGGTGCCGTCGGGTTGGCGACCTTGAACGACCCGAAGACCTTGTCGGCCTGGACGTACAGCGCGTCGGCGTTGTGCAGCGTCATCTGGGACGGGCCGGACCACATCATCGGGTGGCCGAAGCCGAGCACCTTCTTGCCGCAGACCGCGGTCGTGGTGCCCACACCGGCGAAGGTGACGTCGCCGTACGACAGCGAGGCGGCCAGGTTGCCGCCCGGGAGCATGTTGGGCGCGGCCCCGGCCTGCATTGCGCCGCCCCTGCCGGTGACCAGCTGCACCGAGTGGTCGACCTTGCTGTCCTTGACGGTCCGCGCGAGCCGCCTGGCCGACAGCCCGCCCGAGACCGAGACCGGCATGGGCAGTCGCTCGAACTGCTGGTTGGCTGCGTTTTGGACGCCGTCGGCGCGCAGTTGGCGTTCGGCGTAGCGCGGCACGTCCACCTCCTCGGCGACCCTCACCTGCTTGGCGCCCGAGCCACCCATGACGTCGTACATCGCCGCGGCCGGGGTGACGCCGGCGTACTCGCTCGGCGACCAGGACAGGCCGTACGAGACGGCGCCGATGAGGCGACCGTTCGCGGCGTAGACCGGGGAGCCCGACATGCCGGCCCAGATGCCGGCGTCCACGTTGCCGTCGCTGTCGGTGACCCGCGAGCCCGCCAGCTTGACCATGATCATGTCGATGCTGGGGCTGATCCCACTGTCGATGACGCCGACGACCTCGCCGGTGAGGGCGTCGGTGCTGGTGCCCTCGCTGACCGTGCGGGCCGTTACCGGCTCGCCCTTGGCAAGTCGCTTGACGGGCTTGACCAGCGGGCATTTCGTTCGAGCCTCGAGTTCGGCAGCCGCCGGTGCGACGGGTGACATGGCGGCGCCGGCTACTGCCAGGGTGCCGAGGGTTGCGACGGCCGCGCGGGCCAGCCGCGGGCGAGATGAGATGGACACGGGTTCCTCCCCTGCGAGGGCGGCGTCCACCCAGTGCGGCACCGCGACACCCTGTAGACGCTGGCCGGGTCGATTCGGTTGCCATGGGAGTTTTCGGCCGGTTGGACGCGATGTTGATCGCCGTCGCCACCGCGGTGATGTACGTGGCGTCACCGAGGGCGACCTCGTCAGGAGCTGAGGGCGGCCGGCGTACGGCGCAGGGACGAGGTCGAATCGGTCATCTTGGACCGCAGCGGCAGCCCCAGCTTCATCCGTCGCTCGGCGCCGGTCGAGCCGTGGATGCTCGCCGTCGTGCACGAGCGGGTCGGCCGTGGCTAAGCCTCCCGCCCATGCACGCTAGACTCACCAGCCGACCGGAGACGGTCCTGCGCTCGTAGCTCAACGGATAGAGCATCTGACTACGGATCAGAAGGTTGGGGGTTCGAATCCCTCCGAGCGCGCCAGCCACCCTTGCAGGGCAATGTCTCCCTGACCAGGGCCTTTGTGCTTGGCCAGAACCAGAACCACCGTGTCCATTGGTGTGGGTTTGATGGTTGACAGCAGTAGTTGACAGCAACGTCATCCCTCCGCGTCGTTGGTCAGGAGGCTGCCGAGGCGGCGCATGGCCTCGGTCTTGTCGTCGAGGCTTACGTGCCCGTAGACGGTCATGGTCATCTCCAG
>JBBSNM010000029.1:0-28040 GCA_038232655.1 Propionibacteriales bacterium
GCCAACCGCGTCCGGATCGCCGAGGATGCCTCCGAACGCTTCGGCTGGTCGCTGCACATCATCGAGGGCGCCGCCGACGACCCGCCGATGGAGCGACCCGACGAGTTCGTCGCCGCGGTCGTGGGCAACTGACCCACGGTTTGAGCTCAGGCTGCTCTGCTGTCACACCTCGCGCTCGACGACCTCCGTGGGGGCGCCGTGCACGGCCGGGATGCGGCCCATCCGACCGGCCTGGAAGTCCTCGAACGCCGCGAGCACCTCGGCCCGGGTGTTCATCACGAACGGACCGGCCCACGCGAGCGGCTCGCGGATCGGCAGCCCGCCGAGCACCACGACCTCCAGCGACGGCGTACGGCTCTGCTGACCGGCCGCAGCCTCCAGCTCGACCACGTCACCCGCGCCCAAGACGGCGAGCTGGCCGGTGTTGATCGGTTGGCGCTGCGGGCCAACGGCGCCGTGACCGGCGAGCACGTAGACCAGCGCGTTGAAGTCACGGCGGCACGGCAGCCGCAACCGCGCGGTCGGCGCGAGGCTCGCGTGCACCATCGCCATCGGCGTGTGCGTCGACCCCGGTCCGGCGTGCCCGTCGACCTCGCCGGCGATGACCCTGACGAGCGCGCCCGCGTCGGGCGTGGTCAGCAGCCCGACGTCGCCGCCGCGCAGGTCCTGGTAGCGCGGATCGGTGAACTTCATCGCCTTGGGCAGGTTGACCCACAGCTGCAGCCCGTGGAAGAGCCCGCCGGCGGCCACCAGCCACTCGGGTGGCTTCTCGATGTGCAGCAGTCCGGAGCCGGCGGTCATCCACTGGGTGTCGCCGTCGGTGATGGTCCCGCCACCGCCCTGGCTGTCGTTGTGCTCGAAGACGCCGTCGAGCATGTAGGTGACGGTCTCGAAGCCGCGGTGCGGGTGCCACGGGGTGCCCTTGGGTTCGCCCGGCGCGTACTCCACCTCGCCCATCTGGTCGAGGTGGATGAACGGATCGAGCTCGGTGAGGTCCACGCCCGCGAACGCGCGCCGGACCGGGAAGCCCTCCCCCTCGTAACCCTGCGGGGCGGTCGTGACCTGCTTGACCGGGCGGGTGCTCGCCTCCACCGCGGGCTCGGAGATGCGGGGCAGGGTGGTGACGTCATCGACGGTGATAGCTGGCATGGCGTGCCTCCTCGGGGCCGGGTGATGCGCTGCCCGTCGGCAACAATACTTGAGCATTCAATGTTCCGCTCGCGGCGTGCGGTGGCCGGCCCGAGCGCTGCTACAGTGGCCCGTCGCACCGGCGCCATTAGCTCAATTGGCAGAGCAGCTGACTCTTAATCAGCGGGTTCGGGGTTCGAGTCCCTGATGGCGCACCGCCCGACCCGCCCCCTGGCTGACATGCCCGGGTGGTTCGGCGGTCTCGGTCAGACCCCGGCCCGCACGCTGCCTGGTCACGTACGACATCTTTTTCTGCCCGAACTTGTCGTTGGTGACCAGTGAGTGCGCCCAGCCGGGGCGCTTGGACATGCGAAGCCCCGGTGTCAACCGTCCAGCGGGCGCAGCTCGTCGGCGTACGAGACGGAGAAGCGACGCATCACCCCCGACCGGCTGATGGAGTACTGCCCCATGTGCCACAGCGGCGGGGAGTAGGCGTGGATCGAGATCGAGCCGTCCACGGCGCCGGCCATCCGGTGGATGTGGTCGGGCCCGAAGGCAAAGCCCCGCCCCGCCGGCACCGTGCGGTTCGTGGGCGTGCCGCCCAGGCGGGGCCGGTTCTCCACCACCGCTCCCCTGGTGATCACGACCGCACCCGAGGAGGTGTCGTGATCGTGCCACCCGGTGTCATCGCGGGTACTCCAGCACAACAGCCAGACGTCGATGTCGGTGTCTCGGTACAGCGACACGAAGTAGCGCCCCTCGGTGTCGTGGCGGACATACCGCTCCCACAACCGCGGGTCGGCGGCGAGCTCGCGCACCCACGTGAGCAACTCGGGCGGGTCGAGGGTCCGCCCGGGAAGCGCGGGCAGCTCCTCGGCCGACAGCACGCTGGCGCCGGATCGGGCCGGAGCCTCAGGGGTGACGGTCATCGAGGTCCTCCGTTCAGCAGGTGGGAGGGGTTGACCACGAGCAGGGCCTGGTCGAAGGCAGGGCCGAGCGCAGGGACGGTGGGCTGTGCGTACGGGCGATCCGAACCGTGGACGAGCGGGTCGACGCCGACGACGCGGACGAGGGCGTCCACCGCCCGCGTGCCGTACGACGAGGTCTCGTAGAAGACGAGGGGGTCGATCGGTCCCAGCTCGCCGCCGCGCTGCGCCAGCCGCTCGTGGTGCAGCGGCGCGAGGCCGGCAAGACCGACGAAGGCGAGCCGAAGTCGGGGCAGCAGGCTGCGGCCGGCCACGTGCCAGGCGAACCAGGCCGCCGCGAGCTGCGCCGGGTACGACGCCAGGGCAGGCCACCAGCCCGGCACGTCCGAGGACGGTGCGGCCGCGGGACCGGGGTGCACGAGGACCGGCAGGTCGGCCTGCTCGACCACGGCCAGGACGGGGGCGAGCCGCGTGAGCGCGGCCGGGTCGGCCACCCCGGTCGCGGGGATCTGGAGCCCGTGCACACGCTCGTGCTTCAGCGTCACGGACAAGGCAGCGAGATCTGGCTCGACGAGGTTCACAGCCGCCCAGATGCCGTGCCCAGCGTGCTCGTCGAGCTCGTTTGCCAGCGAATGCCACGATTCGAGCAGCGGGGCGGCGGCGTCGGGGTCCATGGTTTCAACGCCCAACGGGCTGGACAGCGACAACAGCGCGAGGTTCACCCCGTCGACCTCGTCGAACTCCCGACGGCGCGCCGGGTCGTGGTCGGCAGGATCCACGGCGTACGGCGGCTCACCGTCGAGCTGGAGCTCCCAGCCCCGCACGCGAGGTGGCCTGCGGCGACGCCGCAGCTCCTCGATGAAAGCCTCCGGCCACAGGTGCTGATGGCAGTCGACCACCGGGCTGCCTCGCACCTCGGTGAGGGGCTGCCCGACCCGGTGGGAGGGAGGGAAGCGCTTCACATCGACAGTGAAGCGCTTCACCCCGCCGATTGCAAGTCCTCTGCGCACGTATGCTCGGCGCGTGTCAAAGCGCATCACGCTTCAAGACGTCGCGGACGCGGTCGGTCTGGCTCCTGCAACGGTGTCCTACGCCCTTCGCGGCGAGCGCGGCTCCGACGAGACCGTCCGCCGGGTCCGTCAGACCGCCGAGACGCTCGGCTACCAGGTCGACCCCGTTGCCCGGGCGCTGGCCAGCGGGCGGTCACGCACCGTGGCCGTGCTCTGCGGGTCCACCCGCGATCTGTGGCAGCAGTCGCTGGCCGCACGCCTGGCCCGGGCCCTGATGGCCGAGGGTAGGCACGCCATCGTCGCCGACGCCGACGGCGGCCCCGACCGCGAGGAGGAGCTGCTGACCATGCTGCGCGACCAGCGGCCCGACGGCTTCCTGGTCGCCCCGCTGGACCCGTTCGCGCCGCAGTGGGAGGCGCTGGCCCGGCAGGTCCCCGTCGTCGCGATCGGCGACCGGTTGTCGCGGGCGCCGTCGGCCGGGTCGGTGGTCTTCGACAACGCGAGCGGCTTCCGGCTGGTCTTCGACCACCTCGCCTCGCTCGGGCACCAGCAGATCGCAGTGGTCCTTCCCCAGCGTCCCAGCACCCCCGACCGGCCGGCTGAACGACTCGTCGCCGCCGAGGCCAAACGGCACGGGGTCATGACCACACTGGTGCGTACCCCGCCGGCCACGTCTGACCCCGACATGACGACCGACCACCTGGCCCCGGCGCTCACCGACCCCGACTCCCCACAGCGACCGACCGCGGCGTTCTGCTTGACCGACTCATTCGCCTTCGGCGTACTGCGGGCCGCGAACCGGCTGGGGCTCGCGGTCCCCGGCGACCTGTCGGTGGTCGGCTTCGAAGACGTCGAGTTCGCCGACCTCGCCGGCCCCGGGCTGACCACGGTCTCCTGGGGACGCGAGGCGGTGGTCGAAGCCGCGGTCAGCCAGCTGCTGGCTGCGGTCGACGCCGACGCGCCGCTTGAGACCCGCACGATCACACCGAGGCTGGTGGTCAGGGCCACCACAGCGGCGCCGCCCCGCCGCAGCTGAGCAGCGTCTCCCTTGCCTCGTCTGAAGGCCGGCCCGCTCGCCCGCTGGGCGCCCCTGGCTGTCGGTGCCGCTGCCTCGACGGCCGTGGTCGAGCTGAGCCGCCGCTCGTGGCCCGTCGCACCGGCGCCAAGCTCAATTGGCAGAGCAGCTGACTCAGAATCAGCGGGGTCGGGGTTCGAGCCCCTGATGGCGCACCCCCCGGTCAGGGAAGCAGCACGATCTTGCCGACGTGGCGCGAGGCGGCGAACTGCTCCTGGGCCGCATGGATCTGGTCCAGTGGGTAGCGGGCCGCGATCGGTGGCCGTACGGCACCGGCGCGGGCAGTCTCCACGAGGTCGACGAAGTCCTCCCGGGTGTGCATCGACGACCCGATCAGCCGCAGGCTGTGCAGGTAGAGGCGCCGCAGGTCCAGGGATACGACCGGGCCGGCGATCGCGCCGGCGATGACCCAGCGTCCGTCGTCGCCGAGCAGCGGCAGCAGCTGGGCCAGCCCGGGACCGCCGACCACGTCGGCAACCACCTGCACCCCGTCCGGCGCGGCAGCACCCACCTGCGCCGCGAGGTCGCCGCCGTCGCGGGTGACGGTGTGGTGTGCTCCCGCGGCGGTAACCGCCTCGGCCTTGGCGCCGGTGGTGATCGCGACCACGATCGCGCCGCGTGCCAGGGCGAGCTGGACCAGCGCGATCCCCACCCCACCCGAGGCGCCGGTGACGACCACGGTCTCGCCGCGGCTCACGCCGGCACGCCGCAGCATCCGGGAGGCGGTCCCGTACGCCACCGGCAGGCATGCGAGCTCCTCCAGGCTCAGTGGTGAGTCGCTCACGTCGTAGACGTGATCAGCCGGCACCACGAGGTAGCCGGCGAAGCCGCCGTCGACCTCGCTGCCGAGGTACCCCACCGGGAGAGCCTTGGCGGTGCCGTCGCGGTAGCTCGCCGGGTCGACAAGCACCTCGCGACCCACCAGCTGTGACGCCGACTCGTCCCCGGCGATCGTCACAACGCCAGCGACGTCGCCTCCCTGGACCCGCGGAAAATTCAGCGGACCGAGCCACCCGGCTTCGGCGCCGGGATCCCCCGGGAGCCCGTAGGCGCCCTGCCTGGTCCACAGGTCGGTGTTGTTGACCCCCGCCGCCGCGACCCTGACCAAGACCTCACCCGGCCCGGGGTCGGGCACCGACCAGTCCGAGCGAACCTCCAACGCGTCCGGCCCACCATGTCGCACGAGCACCGCTGCCGTGGTCAGGGTGGGCACCTCGGCATCGTGTCACAGCGAGCAGTGTGGACGCCTCGGCCTACGCGCGAGGGAGGGCCGGCCACGACGGCCATCCGCTCCCCCTATTCAGCCGCCTTGGCCTCCGCAACGCTGGCCAGCACGAAAGTGCCTCAGCCCTGCGGTCGGTAGGCCAGGTAGACAACTCCGTTGTCGTACGACTCGCAGGTCGCGAGCGACAGGCTGATGCTGGCGGCGTTGTCCTCGAAGAGCCGCGGACCGGATCCGCGGGTGAGCGGATAGACGAACAGGTGCATCTCGTCGACCAAGCCGTCCGCGAGCAGCGCGCGGACCAGCGTGCCGCTGTCGCTGACGTAGAGGTCACCGTCGACCTCGTCTTTCAGGCGGCGGGTCACGCCGGGGTCGTACGGCCCGACGATCGTGGAGTTTCGCCAGGTCGTGGTCGCCAGCGTCGCGGAGACGACGTGCTTGGCGGTGTCGTTAAAGAACGGCGCCCCCGGATCGTCCTCAACGGTCCGCATAGACCACGCAGGCTCGAACATCTCGTACGTCGTACGCCCCAGCAAGATGCCCGGCACCGGTGCATGACCGCGTCGATCGCCTCTCCCATCTGCGGGTCGAAGCCGTAGTCGAACGTCCACGACGGCGTGTCGATCACGCCGTCGAGGCTCATGAACTCGTGTACGTGTATCGCTCCCATTGCCAACCTCCGCATCGTTGTTGCCGTGTGTAGACCTCGCCGCCGCGGCAAACTCATTGCGCGAGCGCGAAGCCCTTCACCGGCGCCCCAACCACTGGCGCGCCAGCCGTTGCCGGCGCGCTCCAGCCAACCGCGCGCCGTGGTTTACGTGGCGGGCCGACCCTTTGCGGGGCGTGCATGCCACGTTAAGGACATGTCCGCCACGTTTACGTGGCGCGCATAAGGGGGGGGTGACGGCCATGTGGCTGCTCAGGTGGTCAACGGTCGAGGCACGTGCACACGCACGCCTTGTTGCCCTCGGGGTCGGCCAGCACGACGAACGACGGGGCGTTCGCGTCGTCGACCACCCGCCCACCCGCGGCGACCGCGGCCGCGATGCGCTCCTCGGCGACGTCGTGCGGCACCCACAGGTCGAGGTGGAAGCGCTGCCGCGGGGTCTCGTGGGCGTCGGTGTGCTGGAACCACAGCAGCGGCACCCGTCCGCTGGGGTCGACAACGTCGTCGCCCATCAGCGACTCGGTGGCCCCGGTGAGCAGCGCCGCCCAGAAGGGTCCGACGGCGGCGAGGTCGGCGGTATCCAACGCGACCTCGAGCTCGGTGACGACGCTCGGCTCCGCGCCGATCCCCTGCTCACGGGCGATGTCGCTGATGCGACGGGCAAGGTCGACGTCGCGCTGGGTGACCTGGCAGACGTCGTGGCTGATCAGCCTCACGTCCACGAACGGGTACGTCAGCGTCACATCTGGATGGTGGTTGACCTGCTCGGCAGCCTCCGTGACGGTGGTAACGAACCTGAGCCCGCTGACGAAGTCACCGGTGAGAAACCGCGCATGCAGCGCCTGGGCGAGCTGACGCCAATCACCCAGCCCGGCGTCAAGAACCTGCTGGTTAGTAAGCGTCTCCATGCCCGCAGTATGTCCCGGCTGCACCACGCAGTGCGCGAGGTGGGCTGCTGGCGGCGCAACGACAAGACGTCCCGCTGGCGGCCGCAGTCTCTACCCCTAGCACCGCGACGGATGGTCAGATCTGGTCGCATCGTCCAAACGACGAAGTTGCGCAGTTCTGGTCATGTGCCACCCGGTCGGAGGCTCTAGCGTCGATGAAGTCAAACGTGGCGCCGAAGACAGCGTTCCTAGACGGCGCGGCAGCGAAATCAACCGTTGAGGAGATCCCATGCGCGTCATCAATCGAACCGAGCTGCCGATGGTCATCGAAGGGGGCGGCGTCGAGGTGCGGATGGACCGTGTCGGCGAGCAAAGCGTCACGTGGGTGCGACTGCCCGCGGGCACCGACCTGCGGCCCGGGCTGACCGGCCTGCCTGGCGACCTGTGTCCCTGCCCGCACTGGGGCTACATGATATCCGGTCGGCTGGTCATGCACGGCAAGGACGGCGACACCACCTACGAGGCGGGTCAGGCGTTCTACTGGGCACCCGGCCACGCTCCCGAAGCCCTGGAGGACTGCGAGTACGTCGACGTCAGCCCTAGCGACGAGCTCGACCGGGTCGTCGAGCACCTGCAAACCGGCGCTTCCTCCTGAGCAGACAGGCTCGCCGGCCGACAACCGAGCGCCGGGAGCAGCCGGCTAGGGCTCGAGGGAACTCGGGTCGGCCGGGACGTCGATGGCGTGCTCCTGAAGCGCCGCCAGCGGCACGACCTCCAGCACCGCCTCGTTGGTAGCAGCCAGCACGACCGGCGCCGCCACACCCTCGGTGTAGGCACGCGCCCAGTTCACCGCGGTCACGCACCAGCGGTCGCCCGGCACGAGCCCGGGAAACCGGTACTGGGGGTGCGGCGTCGACAGGTCGTTGCCGATCCTGCGCTGGTGATCGAGAAACTCCGCCGTGACGACGGCGCAGATGGTGTGGCTCCCGAGATCCTCCGGCCCGGTGCTGCAGCAGCCGTCGCGGAAGAAGCCCGTCAACGGGTCGGTGCCGCACGGCTGCAGCTCGTCACCGATAACGTTTCGCTCGGTCACCGACCAAGCATCGCGCACCGCGCTGGCGATCGCGACGCCCCGTCCCAAAATCGGCGTCCCACCCTACCCCTGATCGCCGCTCCGCAGCGCAGACGACTTCTCGCCGCGGTCTGACGGTGAGCCGACAAGCCGGAGCACCCACCGCACGTACGCAGCCCTGCCCGATCCCGCCGTCAGGTGGACCCGATCCGCATACAGCCACTCCTCGTGCTTGGAGGCCTGCCGGTTCCAGTCGAGCACCGTGACGTTCGGATACCGCGCCGCGACCCGGTCGAACAGCGTGTTGTTGTACGCCTCCCACGCCTGCGGCACGTGCAGGTTGACGAGGTAGACGTCGCGGTCGGTCAGTGCCTCGAGCGCGTTGTCCAACGCGTCCTTGTCGGCCGGGCCGTTGTTGCCCGCGTGCACGATGACGGTCTTGGGGAGGTTGCCCTGCTCGCGGGCGGCCGACAGGTTCGCCAGCACCTGGCCGAACGTGTTCCCCTCCGCGGCCGACACGCACGCCCCGGCAGCCCGCATCTCGTACGCCGCCCCGTAGACCACCGAGTCGCCGAAGATGGAGATCGAACGACAGTCGGCGACGTCGCTGGCTGGCGCCCCGCCCGCCTGGTCCGCGGTCGAGCCCGGCCGCGGCTGGACGAGCCCGGTGTCGCCACCCGACGACCCGCTCGATGCGGGGGCTGTGAACAGGCCTACGCCGATCGCCGTGAACGCCACGGAGCAGGCGACCGCACCGCCCACCACCTTGGCCCGCGCCGCAGCCGGGTCGGTCCCCGGCTGGCTGCCCAGCCACCGCACGCGCCGCACCAGCTCGCCGAGGGCGCCGGCGCGGATGGGGCGCTCCACGTACCGGTACGACACCTCCGCCGCGGCCACGATGAGACCCAGCCGCAGCAGCACCGACAGCCAGCCCCCGAACGGCAGCTCGAAGCCCGGCCGAGTGAGCAGCACCACCGGCCAGTGCCACAGGTAGATGCCGTACGACCGCTCGCCCAGGTAGCGCAAGGGTTGGACAGCGAGGGCGCGACCGAGCAGGCCGGCGGGGTGGGCAAGGGCGGCGACGAGCAGAGCGGTGCACCCGGCGAGGGCGAGGAAGCCGCCCCGGTACAGCAACGGTGAGAACTCGTCGACCGTGACGAACACCCACCCGATCCCGACGAGCGCGACGACACCGACAAGGTCCACGACCGCGGCGCCGGTCCGCTGCCCCGCCGGTCGCGAGCTCGCGAGCCAGCTGCGATCCGACGCCCAGACCCGCCAGGGTGCCCACACGGTCGCAAGGGCGGCCCCCAGCAACAGACCCATCGCGTGCGTATCGGTGCCGAAGTAAGCCCTGCTGGGGTCGCTCGGCACCGGGTACCCGTTGCGCACCGCGAGCGTCGTCATCCACCCCGTCGACACCAGCGCGGCGAGCAGCGCGACCCGCCGCACCCGGCGCCGACCGACGAGCATCGCGCCGGCGACCGCGGCCGGCCACAGCAGGTAGAACTGCTCTTCCACGGCCAGCGACCACAGGTGCTGCAGCAGCGGCGGCCGCCCGACCGCCTCGAAGTACGACTGGTCGGCCAGGACGTACGACCAGTTCGAGACGTACAGCAGGGCCGCGACCACGTCGCGGCGCAGCTCGCCGCGCTCCTCGGGGAACGCGACGAGGGCCAGCAGGGACACCACGGCCAGCAACAGGATCAGGGCCGGGAGCAGGCGGCGCGCCCGTCGCAGGTAGAAGTCGGGCAGGCTCACCCGACCCGTTCGTTCCACCTCCTCGACCACCAGCGTGGTGATGAGGAAACCGGACAGCACGAAGAAGACATCGACGCCGAGAAATCCGCCCGGCAACCACGGCGCGCCGAGATGGTAGAGGACCACGCCCAAAACGGCGACGGCTCGCAGCCCGTCCATGCCGGGCAGCAACGGCAGCCGTGCAGGCTCCCTCGCTCGGAGCCCGCCGTCGGCGGGCGCACCAGACACCGCCCATGCCCGTGGGATCATCGCGAAACCGAATATCGCAGCCCGGTGGGCGGGCAGCCGGCAGGACACGCCACCCCCTCCGCACCCACACCGGGCGGGCGTCCGCGAGCTTTGCGGGCAGCGTGGGCACCAGCCGGGTCACGACCCTGTTGACCGGCTGTTTCGGGGGCGACAGACTCTGCATGGGCGGGCCACCACAGGTGCGTGCCTTCGAGAGTCCGCCCTGGTCCGACATGCGTGCGTCGGAGCCCCGGTGTAGCACTGCGGTTGGCATCGATCGAGGAAAGGGCGCCTGACATGTTCGCTCGACTCGCCGTGGTCAACCGGGGTGAACCAGCGATCCGGCTGAGTCGAGCCGTGCGAGAGCTCAACGAGGAACACGGCTTCGACATCACCGTCATCGCCTTGCACACCGAGGCCGAGCAGCGCGCACTGTTCGTCCGCGCCGCCGACGAGTCGGTGCTGCTGCGCGAAGTCGAGTCGGCCAGCAGCCCCTACCTCGACCACGACGAGCTCGAGCGCGCGCTGCGCGTCAGCCGCGCCGACGCGGTCTGGGTGGGATGGGGGTTCGTCGCCGAGGACCCGGAGTTCGCCGAGCTCTGCGAGCGGATGGGGCTGGTCTTCGTCGGCCCACCGGCGCAGGCGATGCGCCAGCTCGGGGACAAGATCGAGGCCAAGATGCTCGCCGAGAAGACCGGTGTGCCGGTGGCACCGTGGAGCGGCGGCCCGGTGCCGAGCCTGGAGGAGGCCCAGCAGCACGGGGAGACCATCGGCTACCCGCTGGTGATCAAGGCTCGCAGCGGCGGCGGGGGTCGCGGCATCCGGCTCGTGCGCTCGGCCGACGACCTGGCGACCGCCTTCGAACGTACGCAGGCCGAGGCCAAGGCCACCTTCGGTGACCCGGTCGTGTTCATGGAGAGCCTCGTCGGCGGCGGCCGGCACATCGAGGTGCAGGTCATCGCCGACACGCACGGCACGGTCTGGGCGCCCGGCGTGCGCGACTGCTCCATCCAGCGCCGCAACCAGAAGCTGGTGGAGGAGTCCGGATCCCCGGTGCTCACCACCCAGCAGCAAGACGACCTCCGCGAGTCCTCGGTCGCGCTGGTGTCGGCCGCCGGCTACCACGGGGCCGGCACGGTTGAGTTCCTCTACCAGCCGCAGGACAAGACGTTCGCGTTCATGGAGGTGAACACGCGCCTGCAGGTCGAGCACCCGGTCACCGAGACCACCACCGGGCTCGACCTGGTCAAGCTCCAGCTGCTGGTGGCCGCGGGCGAGAAGCTGACCGGCGCGGCGCCCCCCGAGGTCGGCAACGCCATCGAGGTGCGGCTCAACGCCGAGGACGCAGACGAGGGGTTCGCCCCCGCACCGGGCACCGTCACCGTCTTCGACCTGCCGACCGGCCCCGGCATCCGGGTCGACACCGGCATCGCGGCCGGTGAGGTGATCCCGCCCGACTACGACTCGATGGTGGCCAAGGTGATCGCCTGGGGCCGCGACCGGCCCGAAGCGCTGGCGCGGCTGCGCTGCGCCCTGCGCGACACCACCGTGCTCATCCAGGGGGGCACCACCACCAAGTCCTTCCTGCTCGACCTGCTCGAGCGTCCCGAGGTCGTCTCCGGCGAGGCCGACACCCAGTGGCTCGACCGCGTCGGCGCCGAGCTGGCCGCAGCGCCGGCACAGCACGCGGACGTCGCCCTGCTCAGCGTCGCGATCGACGTGTACGACGCGGAGGAGGCGCTCGAGCGGGCGTCGTTCTTCGCCTCGGCCCGCGGCGGCCGGCCGCGGGCCAGCCATGTGGTCGGCAGGAGCGTCGAGCTGGGATACCAGGGGCAGACCTACTCCTTCGAGGTGTCCCAGGTCGGTCGACGTCGCTACCGGCTGGAGGTGGCGGACCGATCCATCCTCGTCGCCCTCGACCGGCTCGGCGACCACCAGAGCCGGCTCGAGGTGGGCGGTCGCCACCACCAGGTGAGCAGTGTCGCCGGCACCGGCAACTATCTCGTCGACGTCGACGGCTTCAGCCACCGGATCATGCGCGACGAGGCGGGCCTGGTGCGCGCTCCCGCCCCGGCGGTGGTGGTGACGGTCAACGTCAAGGCGGGCGACGAGGTCGAGACCGGCGACACGGTGGTCGTTGTCGAGTCCATGAAGATGGAGACTGCGGTGCGCGCCCCGCAGGCGGGAACCGTGCGTGAGATCCTCGCGGCGGTCAACTCGCAGGTCGACGCGGGTGCGCCCCTGCTGCGCCTGGACCAGGTCGACGACGAGACCGAGACACCTGACGCGCCGGCGGTCGATTTCGACACCAGCACCGCCGGCGACGACGACCCCCGCACCCGAGCTCTCGGGCTGCTGGCCGACCTGCACGCGCTGACCGCCGGGTACGACGTCAGCGCCAAGCGTGGGGAGGCGTTGACCGCCGACTACCTGAGCGCACGCTCGGAGGTCGACCCGGACGACACCGACCTGCTGCGGCGTGAGATCGCGTCGCTGACCACGTTCGCCGACCTGTGCGACCTGTCCCGCAACCGGCCCGGTCACGAGGAGGAGTCCGCCGACGAGCAGGTGCACAGCCCACGCGAGCACTTCCACACCTACCTGCACTCGCTCGACGTCGAGCGTGAGAACCTGCCGGAGTCGTTCCGCACCCGGCTGCTGCGGGCACTGCAGCACCACGGGGTCACCGAGTTGGACCCGTCCCCCGAGCTGGAGGAGGCCGTCTACCGCGTGTTCCTCGCCCACCAACGCGCCGGCGACCACGTCCCGGTTGTCGCTGCTCTGCTGGAGCGCTGGCTGGAGCAGGGCGACGCGGCGGTCGCGGCCGAGCGCGAGCGGGTGGGCGAGGTCATCGACCGGCTGGTCACCGCCACCCAGCTGCGATTCCCGACCGTGGGCGACCTGACCCGCAGCATCCGCTTCCAGTTGTTCGAGCAGCCGCTCATCCAGCGGGCCCGCGAGCAGGCGTACGCGGGCATCGCCCGGCACCTGGAGCACCTCGACGAGCATCCCGACGCCGACGACCGGACCGACCACATCGAGGCGATGGTCGAGCTGACCGAACCAGTGGTGCGCCTGCTCGGGGAACGCCTGGCCGCGGACAGCTCGGGCGCCGAGCCCCTGCTCGAGGTGCTGACCCGGCGCTACTACAAGGTCCGCACGCTCGAGGACGTCAGGTCGTTCGTCGACCACGACCGGCAGTTCGTCACCGGCAGCTTCGACCTGAGCGGCCAGCAGCTGCACCTGATCGCCACCGTGACCGACCACGACCAGCTGTCGGAGACGGTCGAGGCCGTGTCGAAGCGGGCGCGCGAGGTGCCCGACCCGTCGAACCTGGTGGTCGACGTCTACGTCTCGTGGGACGACGCACCGAACGACACCGACGAGATGGTCGAGGCGCTGCGCGGCCAGCTCGCCGACGTGCCGCTGGTCTCCAGCGGCCGCCGCGTGACCGTGACCGTGTTCGACGGCGGCGGGCTGCGTAAGCGCTCGGCGACCTACCGGCCGGGTGACGACGGGCTGCGCGAGGACCGCGTCATCCGCGACATGCATCCGCTCACCGGGCAGCGGCTCGACCTGTGGCGGCTGAAGAACTTCGACGGCACCCGGCTGCCCTCGCCGGACAACACCTACCTGTTCCACTGCGTGGCCAAGGAAAACCCGGCCGACGAACGGCTGGTGGCCCTGGCCGAGATCCGCGACGCGAACCCGCTGCGCGATGCCGACGGTCAGGTCACCGCGTTCCCAGCGGTGGAGCGCACGCTGGCGGCCTGCCTGGACGGCATCCGGCGGCACCAGTCCACGAGCCGCGGCCGGCGACTCGACGCCAACCGCATCTTCCTCTACGTCTGGCCGACGATCGACGTCCCGGTCGAAGAGCTGGGGGGGTTCGCGCGGGCGGCCGCACCGTTGACGGCCGGGGCCGGGCTCGAGGAGGTCATGCTGCTGGGCCGGCTGCGTGCCAAGCCCGACACTGAGCCGCGCGACGTCGCGCTGTTCTTCTCCTACCGGCCGGGAACCGGGGTGGAGGTGTCGGTCAGCGACCCGCCGACCGAGCCGCTGTCGCCGGTGGACGCCTACACCCAGAAGGTGCAGCGCTCACGGGCCCGCGGCACCGTCTACCCGTACGAGCTGGTGGCCCAGCTCACCGGCACCGGCGGCACCTTCACCGAGCACGACCTCAACGACGGGGGCGACCTCGTCGAGGTCGACCGCCCGCCCGGCGGCAACACCGCCGGGATCGTGGTGGGGGTGGTCTCGACACCGACCGACCGCTACCCCGAGGGCATGCAACGGGTGGCCCTCTTCGGTGACCCGACCAGGGCGCTTGGCTCGGTCGCCGAGCCGGAGTGTGCCCGGGTCATCGCCGCGCTGGACCTCGCCGAGCGGATGCAGGTGCCGCTGGAGTGGTTCGCGCTGTCGTCCGGCGCAAAGATCGCGATGGACAGTGGCACCGAGAACATGGACTGGGTGGCACGCGTGCTGCGCCGGCTGATCACGTTCACCCAGGCCGGCGGCGAGGTGAACGTGGTCGTGGCCGGCATCAACGTGGGCGCCCAGCCGTACTGGAACGCCGAGGCAACGATGCTGCTGCACACCCGGGGCGTGCTGATCATGACCCCGGACAGCGCGATGGTGCTGACCGGCAAGCAGTCGCTGGACTACTCCGGCGGCGTCTCGGCCGAGGACAACTACGGCATCGGCGGCTACGACCGGGTGATGGGCCCGAACGGGCAGGCGCAGTACTGGGCGCCCAACCTGGCCGCGGCCTGTGCCACCTTGTCCCAGCACTACGAGCACACCTACGTCGCGCCCGGTGAGCACTCACCGCGGCGCGCCGTCACCGAGGACCCGTCCGACCGGGACGTCCGCGACCACCCGCACGAGCACCCGATCAGCGACTTCACGACCGTGGGCGACATCTTCTCGTCCACGGCCAACCCCGAGCGCAAGAAGCCTTTCGACATCCGCACTGTGCTGCGCGCGGTGGCCGACCAGGACCTTGACGCCCTCGAACGGTGGGCGGCGATGGCCGACGCCGACACCACCGTCGTCCTGGACGCCTACCTGGGCGGCCACCCGGTCGCGATGCTCGGCGTGGAGTCGCGTCCGATCCCGCGCCGCGGCGCCTACCCCGCCGACGGCCCCGACCAGTGGACGGCCGGCACGCTGTTCCCGTACTCGTCGAAGAAGACCGCCCGGGCGATCAACGCCGCCAGTGGCAACCGGCCGCTGGTCGTGCTGGCGAACCTGTCCGGCTTCGACGGCTCGCCGGAGTCGATGCGCAAGCTGCAGCTCGAGTACGGCGCCGAGATCGGCCGGTCCATGGTCAACTTCGACGGCCCGATCGTGTTCTGCGTCATCTCGCGCTACCACGGGGGTGCCTTCGTGGTGTTCTCCGGCGCCCTGAACGACAACATGGAGGTCATCGCCGTCGAGGGGTCGTACGCCTCGGTGATCGGGGGCGCACCGGCCGCGGCGGTGGTTTTCGCCCGCGACGTCACCTCCCGCACGTCCAAGGATCCCCGCGTCACCGCCAAGGAAGCCGAGCTCGAGCAGGCCGACGAGGTTCAGCAGGCGCGGCTGCGCGTCGAGCTGGCCGACCTGCGCACTGACGTGCGTTCGGAGAAACTCGGTGAGGTGGCCGACGAGTTCGAGGACGTGCACAACATCGAGCGGGCGCGCGAGGTCGGGTCGGTGCACACGATCATTGCCGCCCGCGACCTGCGGTCCTATCTCATCGGTGCCGTGGAGCGCGGCATCGACCGCGCAACTAGGCGCCCTTGATGGAAGGCAGTCAACATGCAGCCATTCGTGCTCAACCGGCACAACCGGATCGTGTTCCCCTCGAACTTCGTGCCCGAGCTCGACTTCTCCGTCATCGACAGCCTCGAGCAGCTCGACAGCGTGATCAGGCGTGACTTCGAGACCAAGGCCCCGACCGGTACCGACATCCTGCAGCGCATCGACGACGGCCACTACGGTGACCGCTACGCGCTGATGCGCGACCTGGCGCTGAACCTGTTCTGGACGAACCGGTTCGCCATGACGATGTACGAGAAGCGGCCGACCCGCTGGGGCGACCTGCCACGAACACGCGCCGACGTCTTCCTGCCGATCCTCACGCCGTGGGAGAACGGCGATCGCAAGGTCGCCGCGGTCCAGCAGGCGTACGAGTCGCTCCCGGCGACCTGGAACGCCGAGGTCGAGGACCGGATCTTCGACCTGCTGTTCGACGTGTTCGGGCATCGCAAGCACCACGCCGCGGACCTGCCGTCCATCAAGCCCACCGTGGCCGAGATGCTGACCGACCCGCGCAACCTCACGTTCCGGCTGCCGAGCTACGACCCGGACTACCCCGTCTACGGCTTCGACGACATCATCGACTGCGCGGAGGACGTCGCCGAGCTCGAGGCCCTGCACCGCTGGGCCATGGTGCTGCACAACCAGTACCCCTGGGACCGATCCCAGGCCGAGCTGGTGGAGGTCGGGCAGCTGCGCGACGAGGACTACGTCGTCGCCTTCCACCCGCGCGACCAGGAGGTCCGCGGCTTCCTGCGCCGGCTGGCCGCCGGCGGGGCGCGCTCGGCGGGTGCGCCCGCCAAGGAGGCGGTCCCGCCGGTGCGGCCCTACCCGGCGGTGAACGTGCGCACTCACTTTCCGACCCAGCCTCGCATCGAGGCGATCGCCGTGGTCCACGGCGACCAGCCGTGCAGCAACGACGACCTGATCCGCAACGCCGCCTACAACTGGTCGCCGATGTCGGCCGACGAGATCCTCAACAAGACCGGGATCGAGCAACGGCGCTACACCTCGCGGACGCTCGAGGAGATCGCCCTGCAGGCGGCCAAGGCCGCGCTCGCGCACGCCGGCCGCGGCCCCGAAGACGTCGGCGCGCTGCTGGTCTGCACCTGCACCAGCACTCGGATGATCCCGTCGGCCGCCACCTGGATCTGTGGCCAGCTGGGTATCCAGCAGACCCACGGCTCCTTCGACGTCGTCGCCGCCTGCGCCGGGCTGCCGTACGGCCTGGCCGACGCGACCCGGATCCTCCAGGAGGTGCAGCGTCCGGTGCTGGTGGTCTGCGTGGAGAAGTTCTCGGACAAGATCGGCAACGTCCGGACGTCGCGGATGATCTTCGGCGACGGCGCCGCCGCCATCGTCTTGGGGGTCGCCGCCGAGGGTGCACCGCCGGACATCGAGTACCTGCAGGCATACGCCAGCGGACCGGCCAGCGAGGTGAACTCGATCATCTGGCCCAACCCGGCTTTCGACAACAACATCACCGTCTACGGCCCCGAGGTCAAGTCGCTGGCCGGTCGGTACCTCGTGCAGATGATCGAGGAGCTCAAGGCGCTGCCCGACCCCGACGGGGAGGCCGAGTCCCTGCTCGACAGCATCGACCTGGTCGTCCCGCACCAGGCCAACAAGACGATGGTCAGCAAGCTGGCGCTGGATGCCGGGCTGACCGCCGACGACCTCTACTTCAACATCGACCAGGTCGGCAACACATCGTCGGCGAGCATCCCGCTTGCGATCCACGACGCGGTGCGCGACGGCGCCATCAAGCAGCCGGTGCGCATCTTCGCCCCCGGTTTCGGGGCCGGTGCGGTCGCTGGCTACGCCGTGCTGCGCATCGATCCGGACGTGGTGGCCCTGACGCAACCGGCAGCCACCGACGAGCCGGCGGCCGATCACCCAGCAGCCGAGGCCGGGCCCCCGCAGTCCTCAGACGACGTCCGGCTGGCCTTCGGCTGACGCCTCCGCCAGCGCCTTGGCGATGATCGTGGTCTCCTCGTCGAGCGACGCCGGCAGGTGGTAGCCCATCTCGCCCGGCGCCTGGATGCCCGCGATCTGGTCGCGCACCGCCTCGGCGCTGGGCTCGGGGAGCACCACGCCCGGTGTCTCGGCCACCACGATCCGGGCCACCCGGCCACCGGCGGTGGAGTAGACGTTGCCGTTGACCGAGCAGTTCTCGTGCGCCAGGTAGGCCACGACCGGGCTCACCGTCTCGGGGGTGACCCGGCTCGCGAGCTCGCCGAGGAGGTCCTCGGTCATCCGGGTCGCCGCGATCGGCGCGATCGCGTTGGCGAGGATGCCGTGACCGACGCCCTCGATCGCCAGCACCCGAGTGAGGCCGGCCAGGCCGGCCTTGGCGGCACCGTAGTTGGCCTGGCCGAAGTTGCCGAACAGGCCGGATGCGGAGCTGGTGTTGATGATCCGGCCATAGCCCTGGGCACGCATCAGCTGGAACGCGGGCTGGCTGACGTGGAAGGCGCCCTTGAGGTGGACATCGACGACCGCGTCGATCATCGCGTGGTCCATCTTGTGGAACGCCTTGTCCCGCAGGATCCCTGCGTTGTTGACCACGATGTCGACCCGGCCGAAGGCGGCCACCGCCGCCCGCACGATCGCCTCACCGCCTGCAGGCGTGGCCACGCTGTCGTGGTTGGCCGCCGCCTGCCCACCGGCGGCGGTGATCTCGTCGACGACCCGCTGAGCCGCAGAGGCTGACGCGCCGCTGCCGTCCAGCGCCCCGCCGAGGTCGTTGACCAAGACCTTCGCGCCACGGCGGGCCAGCTCGAGGGCATGGGACCGGCCGAGGCCGCCGCCGGCACCGGTGATGATGGCTACGCGGTCGTCGAAACGCATCTCAGGCATGGTCGGTGACCTCTCTGTCGGTTGATGGGCTTGGCCTGGTCGAGCTGGGCTTGGTCGAGCTGGGCTTGGTCGAGCTGGGCTTGGTCGAGCTGGGCTTGGTCGAGCTGGGCTTGGTCGAGCTGGGCTTGGTCGAGCTGGCGGGTGGGCCGTCGGCGGACACGGGGGACGCTGCGACGAACGCGGCCAGCACCGCGAGCAGGGCCTGCCGCTGGGCGTCGTCGAGTCGCGGGTCGTGCCGGATGGCGTCCTCGGTCACCGACGTCTGCGCGTCCTCGTCGGTCGAGACGCCGGCTGCCCGCAGCAGCAGGGTGTCGGTGGAGACCTCCAGCGCATCGGCCAGTGCCCGCAGCACCGTCACCGAGGGCAGGGCCAGTCCGTGCTCGATCTGACTGAGGTAGGGGTTGGAGATGCGGGCCAGCTCGGCCGCCTGCCGCAGCGTCAGCCGAGCGAGCTGACGCTGGCTGCGCACATAGGCGCCAAACGCCTCGTACATCGGGCCGCCAGACCCTGCGTGCACGTGGCCACCCCCGAACGAGTTACCGGAGCGCAACCAGGCGGAAACCCGCTTGCTAGATATAGCCTAGCAGTTGCTAGCTCCGGGGGCCCGGCAGCCGCGCCCTCAGCGTGGCGGCAGCGGGCTGGCCACGGGGTCGTCCCGGGTCAGGAACCGCTCGACCGCGCCGGCGAGCAGGCTGGCGGCAGCTGCGCGCTGCAGGTCGTGCCCGGCGGCCAGCAGCGCGAGCTCGGCACCCGGGATGCGGCCGGCCAGCGCGGCGCTGTTGGCCGGCGGAACGACCTGGTCGCGAGCCCCGCTGACCACCAGGGTTGGCGCGCGGATCGCGGCAAGGAGCGGGATGCTCGACCAGCTGGAGATGGCCAACGCGTGCCACCACGTCCCCACCGCGTCGGGGCGGGGCCAGCCGCCCGCCCCCGGCGGTGGGCGAAGGGCGCTGAGCACGTCCTGGCTGCCCGGTGAAGCGCCGACGCCGCACGAGGTGGCGGCCAGCACCAGCCGGCGGACCCGCTTCGGCGACCGCGCCGCCAGCTGCTGGGCGACGGCACCGCCGTAGGAGAAACCCAGCACGTCGGCCCGGTCCAAACCGGCCGCGTCGAGCACTGACGCCGCCACCCGGGCCAGCGCGGGTACCGACAACGGCAGCACGGGGGTACGGCTGCGGCCGCTGCCCGGCGCATCGAAGCTGACAACGGTGCGACCGCTCAACGCGCGGGCGAACGGCCCCCAGCTCTCCAGCGGACGGGTCAGCCCGTTGAGCAGCAGCAGCGGCTCACCGTCCCCGTCGACGCGCATGCGGACCGGCAGCCCGCGCGCACCGACGACCTCAGACTCGGACGCCCCGGGTCGGGACCCGCTCAAGGGCGAGCGCGCACGTAACTGCCGGGGGCGGCCTCGATCGGCGGGTACTCCTTGCTCCCGAGCTGCCCCGGGGCGGCCACCTTGGGGCCGCCCTGCTTGGCGATCCAGGCGGCCCAGTCCTCCCACCAGGTGCCGTCGTGCAGCTGGGCGGCGTCCTTCCACTCCTGCGGGTCGGCCGGGAGGGATTCCTCGTTGGTCCAGTGCTTGGCCTTGGGCCCGGGCGGGTTGACGATGCCGGCGATGTGGCCGGAGGTGCTGAGCACGAACCGGTTGTTGCCGCCGAACAGCTGGGTGGTCTTGTAGCCGGCCACCCAGGGGACGATGTGGTCGTCGACGGCGGACAAGACGTAGGTGTCGATGTCGACCTTGCCGGGGTCGACCGCCTGGCCGTCGACCTTGAACTCCCCGTGCGCGAACTCGTTGTTCAGGTAGCAGGACCGCAGGTACTGCGAGTGCATCGTGGCCGGCATCCGGGTGCTGTCCTTGTTCCAGACCAGCAGGTCGAAGGCGGGCGGCTGCTTGCCGAGCAGCCAATTGTTGACCACGTAAGAGAAGATCAGGTCGTTGGCCCGCAGCGCGTCGAAGGTGTGGGCCATCTTGTCGGAGTCGAGGAAGCCATGCTTGGCCATCTGCTTCTCGAGGCCCGCGATCGTGGCCTCGTCGGTGAACACGCCCAGGGTCCCGGGGACGCTGAAGTCGGTCAGGGTGTTGAGGAACGTGGCCGACTTGATCGAGCTGTCCCCCTTGGCCGCGTTGGCTGCCAGCGCGATCGCGGTGAGGGTGCCGCCGAGGCAGACCGACAGGGTGTTGATCTCGGGGGCGCCGGTGATCTCGCGCACCACCCGCACCGCATCCAGCGGGCCCTGGCGCAGGTAGTGCTCGAAGCCCAGCTCGCGCATCGAGGAATCGGGGTTGCGGTAGCTGATCGCGAAGCAGGTGTGCCCGTGCTGGACCGCCCACTCGATCAGGCTCTTGTCCGGCGCCAAATCCATGATGTAGTACTTGTTGATCCACGGCGGGCAGAACAGCAGCGGCACCTTATGGACGCGCTCGCCCTGCGGCTCGTACTGGATGAGCTCGATGAGGTCGCTGCGGTAGACGACCGAGCCCGGTGTGGCCGCCATGTTCACCCCGACCTCGAAGCCGGAGCTGTCGACCTGCGAGGGCCAGCCACCGTTGTGCCGGATGTCACCGAGCAAGTTGCGGGCGCCGCGCACCAGGCTCTTGCCGCCGGTGTCGAACAGCTCGCGGAGCGCCGCCGGGTTGCCCGGAAGGGTGTTGGTCGGCGCCACCGCGTTCAAGATGAAGTCCGCGGCGAACCGGGCCTTGACGTCTTGGCCGGCCTCCAGCCCCGCGGCGTCGAGCAGCTCGGTGACCAGCTGCTTGCCGAGCAGGTACTGCTGCTCGAGCAGGAAGTAGAGCGGGTTCTCCGCGTACGCGCGGTCGTTGAAGCGCTTGTCGCCCTTGGCCGGCGCCAGCGGCCCGGCGCTGTCTCGGCCGACGGCGCGCCCCGCGGTGGCGCGTACCGCTGCCGCCAGACCGATCGCCATCCGCGCATTGGCAGCCACCGCCCCCGTCGGGTTCTTGGCCAGCGCGGCGGCGGCCGCGGTGAGAGAGCGCAGGAACGACACCGGGTCGGCACCGACGAGGGGGTCCTCGGCCACCCCAAGACGGTCCAGGACCGACGGGCTGGCTGACTCGGAGCTTCGTGCTGGTGACATGGCGTCAGTCTCCTCGGGGGAACGGTGCGCAGCCAGCCGGCTGCGTACGTCGGCTCGGACTAGGGCCGTTGGTCGGCGTTGCCCTCAACGTAGCTGCGATAGACGCTGAGCAGTGCACGGCGTTGCGCCTCGGTGAGCCGTTCGTCGGCCGAGATGACGCGCTCGGTGGCCTGCTCGTCCAGCTCGTCGTTGGCGCTGATGAGTCCGGCCTGTTCGAACAGGGTCTCGGCGGACACGTTCAACGCCTCGGCGATCGACTTGAGGACGCGCACCGAAGGCTCGTGCAGCCCGCGCTCGACCTGGCTCAGGTACGGGTTGGAGACATCGGTCAGGGCAGACAGCTGGCGCAGCGACAGATTGGCCATCTGCCGCTGCGCCCGGATGAAGCCCCCGAGCAACCGCCGGGGGTCCCCATCTCCTGCTGTCGTGGGTTCTGCCATGTCGCCCTTGTCGGCTGCCGAGGAGGTCAGGCCGACTTGTCGGCGGTCAGCACGCCCGCCAGCTGCAGGGCGTATTCACGCTGGGCGTTGAGCAGGTCGGCGGCGACGTCGAAGGTGTACTTGGTGGTCGCCTCGGCGCTCGGCACGGCGGGGACGCCCGGGACGCTCGGCAGCTCGGGGGTGGGCAGCGCGGACACGGCCTTCACCCAGGTCTGCGCGGCGTCGAGGGAGACCTGCTGGCCCTGCTGGACGGTGGAGAGCAGCTGCTCGCGGAACTTCTGCGCGAGGTCGGGCATCTCGGCCTTGGGAGTGGTCTTGGCGTTGGTGGTCGTCATGATGAGCTCCTGATGGGTTCGGGGGGTGCACGGTTTTCCGAGCACTCGCACACCATACGCATCGAGTGCTTGGCATGTCAAGCGAGGCACATGACCAATCGCCGCTACATGTCCATGCCGCCGTTGACGCCCCAGACCTGGCCGGTGATGTACGAGGCGGCGTCGGCGGCGAGGAAATGCACCACCCGCGCGATCTCCTCCGGCCGGCACAGCCGGCGCAGCGGGATCTGTGACCGGATCCTGTCCAGCACCTTCTCCGGCACGCTGTCGAGCATTTCGGTCGCCACGAAGCCGGGTGTCACCGTGTTCACCGTGATACCCATGCCCTTGTCTTCCAGCTTGCCCTCGCGTTCGAGGATGAAGGCCGCCTCCTTGGCGAGGGTCTTGGTCAGCCCGAGCATGCCGGCCTTGGAGGCGGCGTAGTTGGCTTGGCCGACGTTGCCTGTCTCGCCGATGACCGAGGAGACGAAGATGATGCGGCCGGTGCCGCGCTCGACCATGTGCTCCAGCGCCGGCTGCGCCATGTAGAACGAGCCGGACAGGTTGACCGCCAGCACCGAGTTCCAGTCGTCTACCGACATCTTCATGGCCATCTTGTCGATGGTGATGCCGGCGTTGTTGACCAAGATGTCGAGCCTGCCGTGCTGGTCGAGAACCTCCCCGACCACGCGACGGCAGTCCTCCGGGTGCGAGACGTTGCCCTGGTGAACACTCACCCCGCCTTCGCCGGGGAAATCAGCCTCGAACTGCTTGCGGAACTGCTCCGCGCGCTCGGTGTTGCCGCTGTAGCCCGCGGCGACCGAGGCTCCCTGGCTGGCCAGGCTGCGGCAGATCGCCGCCCCGATGCCGCGGGTGCCGCCGGTGACCAGCGCGACCCGTCCCGAGAGCTTGTCGCCCACCAGGGCCGTCGACTGCGGGTCGGACTGCGTATCGAGTGCGTTCACCGTGAGCCTCCAAGGTTGCGGATGGGTTCCGGCTGATTGTGGCGAGATTCTGGCTCGCCACGCCAGACCCGGACCAACATCGACCCCTTGTTCAACCGGCAGCGTCGGCGCTATCAGTCAATCATTGATTCGGGACCGGCACCGGCCTAGCCTTGAGTTGAAGATTCAAGGTTCTGAATGTGTTCGGAGGTTCCACCATGAACGTCGCACTGTGGATCGTCGCCGCTCTGCTCGCCTTCGCCTTCGCAGCCGCGGGAGCCATGAAAGTCGCCCAGCCCAAGGCCAAGCTGAAGGAGTCCGGCCAGGGCTGGGTCGACGACTTCTCGGCGGGCAGGGTCAAGACCATCGGCGCGCTCGAGCTGGCGGCCGCGATCGGCCTGATCCTGCCGCCGCTGCTGGACATCGCCCCGGTGCTCGCCCCGCTGGCCGCGACCGGCCTGGTGCTGCTGATGGTCGGTGCCGCGATCACGCACTCCCGCCGCCGTGAGCCGCCCAACATCGCGGTCAACGTGGTGCTCGGCGCGCTGGCCCTGTTCGTCGCATGGGGGCGGTTCGGGCCGCAACCGTTCTGAGCCGGCCCGGGCCAAACCGCCCGCTCCGCTCCGTTCAGTCGGCTGGGACATCCACCAGGAAGGCCTGCGCGGCCGCGGCCAGCGGCCCCCAGTGGTCGTGGTCCACCACCAGCCCCGACTCGCGTGCCGCAACCAGGGCGCTGGCGGCGTCCGGGAGCCGCACGGCGTGCTCGACCGGGTGCCCGGCGTGGATCCGCACCGTGTGGGTGGCGGCTGCCGGCCGGTGAGGGGTGGGGGTGCCACCCCAGCAACAGGCCGAACCGTCCGCGCTGACCGCGCAACCGCCCGGGGCGCTCCCGTCGGCATCCGACCACCGCGCACACCACGACCCACCCCGGTCATCGACCACCCGGCGCAGGGCGCTGAGCAACGCGTACGGCTCCCCCACGTCAGCGATGTCGACCGCGCCCGACAGGCACAGCAGGTCGACCCCTGCCTCGACGACCAGCAGGCCACCGGCGCCGTGCGCATCCAGACCGGCGTCGGTCACCGTCGGCTCGACGACGGGTCGCTGCAGTGCTGCGGCCAGCGCGCGCAGGCCGCTGGCGTCCACCGCCTCGAGCTCCTCCACCACGTCCGCGGCCGCCCGAGCCGCGGCGTACGGCAGGCCGCGGGTGCGTAGCGTCCGGACGGTCACGTCGACGACCTGCCGGCTGGACACCCGCACCCGGTCGACGTCCACCGAACGGGTCGGGCTCATCTCGGGTCCTTCATGGTCTGGTCCCACAGCCGCAGCCAGTTGCCGCCCAGCACGGCTTCGAGGTCGGTGTCACCGAAGCCGGCTGCCGACAGGCCGTCGATCAGCCGCGGGAAGTCACCGGCGTCCCGGAACCACGGCTGCCACTGCGGCCAGCTGACCGCCGGTGCACCCGGCCGGGTACGGCCGTAGCGCAGGGTCAGCAGGTCGGCGTCGGTCCAGTTGCATGCCAGGTCGCTGCCGATCGCCACCTGCTCCACACCGACCCGCCCGGCCAACTTGACCAGCATCGCGCAGAACGACTCCAGCGAGGTCTGTGCGCCGCCGATGAAGCTGGGATACAGCGTCACCCCGATGACACCGCCACGTCGCGTCAGCGCGTCAATCACCTCGTCGGGCTTGTTGCGCGGTGAGTCGCAGAACCAGCTCGGGTTGGCGTGCGTGATCGCCACCGGCCCCTCAGCGGCGTCGATCGCGTCAAGCGTGGTGCGGTTCCCGACGTGGGAGCAGTCAACCAGGACCCCGACCCGGTCCATCTCCGCGATCAAGGTGCGGCCGTAGCGGGTGAGCCCACCGTCCTCGTCGTCGTAGCAGGCGCCGCCGGCGAGGTTCTGGATGTTGTAGGTCAGCTGCATGACCCGCACGCCTAGCCGGTGGAAGATCTCGACCAGTCCCGGCTCGTCCTCAACCGGTGCGGTGTTCTGGAAGCCCAGCAGGATCGCGGTGCGGCCCTCCTCGTACGCCGCCCGGACGTCGGCGGCGCAGGTGGCCGGCCGGATCAGGTCGGCGTGCTCGCGGAAGTGCCGGTCCCACGCGACCAGGCGGTCCAGCGTGCGGCGGGCGTCCTCCCAGACCGCGACGGTGGCGTGCACGGCGCTGACGCCACCGGCGTGCAGCCGTTCGAACGTCGCCCGGTCCCAGTTGTTGATCTCGATCCCGTCGATGATCGGGAAGGCTGTCGGTCTCACCGGATCTCCTCGTGCTCGTGCGCCAGGGGCGGAAACAGGTCGTGTTCGTGGCTGCGCAGCCCGGGCAGCTCGGGCAGGCTCGGCGCACCGTTCAGCAGAGTGACCCGCACCCAGTCGGTGGACTGCGGCACGAAGTCGGTGGCCCCGTACATGGCCAACTGGAAGCGCTGCAGCTGCAGCGGCAGGAAGTCGGGACCGAGCAGGTTGTCGCGGACCTCCGCGTACGGCAGGTCGGCATGGTGCTGCACCCGGGCCACCGCCCCCCGGTGCTCGGGGTGGCGCAACAGGAACGAGGCGACCAGGTCGTCGTCGCGGACACCGTCCAGGGCGCGTGACATGGTGTGCACCGCGCGCGCCACGTCCACCGGCATCTCAGAGTCCTCGCCGGCGGCGGCCCCGCGCAGACCGCGCCTCGGCTCCTCGTTGTCGCGGGCGTAATACCAGAACCAGCGGTCCGCGTCGCGGGCCGAGGCCAGCGGGTGCACCCAGTCGTAGCGGGTCAGCTGATCACGCAGTCGGCGGACCGGGTCTCCGGGCCGCGGCCGGTGCGGCTCGTCCGGAACGTGCAGGCTGGCCTCCAGCTCGGCGTCCAGAGAGTCGTCCAGGTTGGTCAGCACCGCCTGCAGCAGCTCTTGGGTCTCCAGACCGACGGCGTCCTCGGCGAAACGCCACAGTCCGTCGAAGGGGTGCCGCCCGTGCGGTCCCCGGTCGGCCCGGCCCTGCAGCGTGCGCAGCTCGGCGGCCAGGCTGCCCCCGTCCTGGAACGGCGCGCAGGACCGGCCAGCCCGTTGCTGGCAGAAGTCGACAGCCCGGGCGAGCAGGTGTTGCAGCTCGGGCCAGTCGGCAGCCGCACGGTCGGCAGGCTGGCTGCGCGCGGCCGCCAGCGCGGTCTCCCGCACGCCCACCCACCGGTCGAGGATGGCCGGGTGGTTGATGACGTAGGGCACCATGCCGAGACCGGTGGCGTTGCCGATCCCCAGCGCCCGCCGCCACGAGCCGGCCAGCCTCACCGCGGATGGGGCCCGCAACCGTGCCAGGTGTTCGACCAGGTCGCAGCTGAACTCGCGGAACAGCCAGGCGGCGACCATGTGCGCCCGGTACGGCGCGGCCACCGACCGTCGCTGCCGGACCCCGTCGTAGCTGGCCAGCCCGAAGCGGCCGTTGCTGTAGTAGGCGGTGCTGCGGATGACGTACGGCGAGCAGCCGAGCAGGGCGGCATCAGGCTGGTGACCCGCGGCCAGCGCCGACACCACATGCTCGAAGAACCGGCTGCTGCGGTTGCCCCGCGTCCAGACCAGGCTGTCGGAGTCGGCGACGCCCTGCTCCTGACGGGGCACCTGCGCCCGCAGCCGGGCCAGCCGCGCTTCGTCGAGATCCCCGTCGACGAGGGCGGCGGTCACGTCCCACGACGACGCCACCACCCGGTCGGTGCGGTCGGCCTCGTCGATCAGCGTGGAGAACACCACGAACCGCAGCACGTCAGTGGGCGTGTCCACCCGGTAGACGACCTCGCCCACCCCGTCCCCGTCGACCGTCCAGCGCTCCCGCTCGACCGACCACCCCTCGCGCACGACCGTCCGCAGGGCCGAGGCCGCGAAGCTGTGCCGGGTGGGACGGGCCGCACCGAGGCGCTCGGGGGTCATCACCACGGTGGCGGGGCGTCGCCAGGAGTCGAGGTCGCGGTGGAGCACGTCGTGGTCTCCTTTCCGAACGGCCGCCAGCCCGGGCATCAGGCGTCCACGGCGGCTGTATCGTCAACGGTGGTCGCGGCCGCGGGACGCCCGGTGAGCCCCTGCTCGACCGCGAGCCGGTACACGTAGACCGGTGCTGCGAACACCGACGGCAACATGATGAACCCGACCGGGACTGCGGTCACCACGATGAACGACTGGAGCGCGGAGATGCCGCCGTCACCGACCGAGATCAGCACCGCAGCCGCGGCGCCCATCAGCAGACCCCATGTGGCCCGGAGCCGGGCCGAGGGGTGTTCGCCGGCCGAGCAGGCGCGGGCGATGCAGTACGACATCGAGTCGGTCGTGGTCGCGACGAAGGTGATCGTCAGCAGCAGGAAGGCCGAGGCGACCACACCCGACAGCGGCAGCTGCGCCGAGATCGACATCACCGCAGCCGGCAGTCCGGCCTGCTCCAGCGGCCCAGAGATAGCTCCCGGGTTCTGCTGCTCGAGCATGATGCCGGTGCCACCGAGCACCGAGAACCACAGCGTGGTGACCAGCGGCGGCAGGACCGTGGTGCTGAGCACCAGGTCGCGCACGGTGCGGCCGCGGGAGATCCGCGCGACGAAGATCGACATCAGCGGGCCGTAGCCCAGGAACCAGCCGAAGAAGAAGACC
>JBBSNM010000030.1:0-27490 GCA_038232655.1 Propionibacteriales bacterium
CGGGCACGAGTGATCGAGGCATTCATCGCCCTGGCCAACGCCGTGATCATCACACGACGGCTCATCCGGACCGCCTGGACGACCCACCGATGGGACACCCGACCCAGCCGCCGTCCATGACCTATCTGCGGAACCTCTAAGTGCAAATTCGTCGCGCGGCCGCCGGAAGAGCGCGTCGCCGCTGGCGAGCCCGACTCGCTGCTCTGCAGATTCCGTCGTCGCTCAGCGTGGTCGGCGCAGGCGTCCCGCCAGACCGCCCGCACCGTCGATCCCAGCCTCGCGGGGATCACTAGTGATACGGTGTGATACATGAGTGAAGTTTCCATCCGTGACCTGCGCAACCACGGTGGTGAAGTTGTTGACCGGGTGCACGCCGGTGAGCGCGTGACCGTGACCCGGGCGGGGCGGCCGGTGGCCGAGCTGCGACCTGTCGGCCGCAACGCCTTGACTGCCGACGCGCTCCTCGCCCGGTGGCGCCAACTGCCGTCCCTCGACTGGCAGTCGTTTCGACGTGACGTCGACTCGGTCCTGGATGCCGATCTGTGAGCGGTACGTCCCGTGGAGTGCTGGACACCAGCACGGTCATTGCGCTGTCAGCGCTCGACGATCCGCACGCCTTGCCTGCCGAGCCGCTCATCACGGCCGTGACCCTGGCGGAGCTCTCGGTGGGGCCGCTGGTCGCCAGTGACCCCAAAGAGCGAGCGGCCCGCCAAGCTGTGCTGCAGCAGGTGGAGGCAGACTTCGAGCCGTTGCCGTTCGACGCCGACGCCGCCCGCGCCTTCGGGCAGGTCGCAGCCGGCCTGCGCCGTTCCGGGCGCAAGACGTCGGCCCGAGCATACGACGCGATGATCGCGGCCACGGCGTTGTCTCGCGGCCTGCCCGTCTACACCTGCAACCCCAAGGACTTCGCTGCGATCGACGCGCTGAGCGTTGTCACCGTGCCGCAGCCCTGACGGCGCAGCCCTGACGGCGCAGCCCTGACGCCGCAGCCCGGACGGGCCCGCTGGTGGGTGACGCGGACGGACCTGTTTGCCGGTACCACCGCCAGCGAGGTGGTAACGACCCTGTTGTTCCACTTTCGCGAGTTGGTCGTCGACCGGGTGATCGCGGAACGCGCGGTCCGGATCAGGCGTGAGAGCGGCGTACGGCTGCCCGATGCACTAGTTGGCGACGGCGCCGCGCGGGACTGTCGGTGCCATCGGCAAGCATCACGGTGACGGCATCGAGGGAGGACCAGTGAGCGCAAAGAACCGCAATCGCAAGGCAGCGAACCGGCGACGGCGCGCCGACGCGGCGGCCCAGGAGGCAGCAGTCCGTGATCCGGCTGCTGACTCGGGTGCTGGTGCAAGCCCCAATAAGGACGGGGATCTCGATCAGGGTGCGCGCATCCGTGCCGTGGTGCTGGAAGCGATGGCTGTCGTCACAGTCGACGGGTCGTTCGCACACACGTTCGCGGAGCGGCTGGGCGCCCAGTCGTCGACGGCCGTCGCCGTTGCCGCCGACACCGTCGAGTCGCTCCTGGCCGAGCGGGTGGCTGCCACCGTCGCGGAAGGCTGGACGCCGTACGACCTAGCGCAGGTCGTCAGGCGCCGGCTGAGCGGTCGGCACCTGCCCGTCCTGGCCACCGCGTTGACGCGCGAGACCGACCGGCATCGCCCCGACCAGGTGGCCGCGCAGTGGCGGGCCGAACTGGCCGCTCTTGACCGACCGCCGAGGACAGCGCTCGCTGCGGTCGTACGCGTCGAGCTCGGGCTCGGTCTGTGCGCGGTGCTCGGCCTCTTGCCGCCGGTGCCGACGGTGCTGGCCCAGCCAGGGTCGCCTGTGGAGGGCCCGAGGGTGACGGGTCACGGCGATGCCAAGCAGCTGGCGCGGGTGCGTGCGCTGCTGGCCAAGGCCGAGTCCACCCCGTACGACGCGGAGGCGGAGAGTCTGTCGGCGAAGGCGCAAGAGCTGATCAGCCGGCACGCGATCGACAAGCTGCTGGACGATGCTGGGCAGCGCGAGGAGACGGGGACCGAGAGGCCGGTCCATGCTCGCCGGTTGTGGATCGATGCGCCCTACGTCGTGGCGAAGGCCCTGCTCATTCAGGCGGTGGCGGCGGCGAACCGCTGCTCGTCGGTGATCAGTGAGAGCCTCGGCTTCAGCACGGTCATCGGCGGTCCCGACGACCTCGACGCGGTGGAGATGCTCGCGACGTCGCTGCTGGTCCAAGCCGACGCTGCGATGTTGCGGCGAGGATCGTCAACCGGCCGGTGGCGGGCCTCGCGAACCACGTCGTTTCGACGCTCCTTCCTGGTGTCGTTCGCCACGCGCATCGGGGAGCGACTGAACGAGGCCACGACGGCCGCGGTCGAGCAGGCGGGTGCGGGCGGCGCGCTCGTGCCGCTGCTGGACCGTCGCCGCGAGCAGGTCGACGATGCCTGCCACCGGTGGTTCCCTCATGTGGTCAGCCGTGCGACCAGGATCAGCAATGCTGAGGGCTGGACTGCTGGTCGAGCGGCTGCAGATCTTGCCCGACTCGATGCCGGGTCACGCCCCCTGCCCGCGTTCGCCTGAGCATCCCAGCGGACTGATGCGACCCGACAACGCCGGTCGACCAGCTGCAGCGCAGCTGAGGCATCCCGGTCGAGCCACTGGCCGTGACTGCCACCGCCGTCGCCCGACGGGCCTACCGCAGGGTCGGGTCGGACGGGCAGTCACCTCGCTCGGCTCAACCCGGGGCGACCGCCTTTCGCGCCCGGACTCTGGGTAGCGCGCTGGCGTGAGCCCACCGGCTACCTGCTGGTCGATCGCGACGCCGGTCGATGATGCGGCAGTGGTCAGGTACGACATCCAATGGTCGAGGCAGCTGTCGTACGTGACCACACTCGGTGAGGGAGTCGGCGTCGGTGTGGGTTGCCGCGCTGAGTGCCCGCCAGATCGGTGCACTGTCGGTGGCCGCGGCTACAACTTCTCGTGACGGACACCGAACCAAGCGGGGAGGAACGAGATGTTGAGACTGGCGAACGAGGGCGAGCTGCCGGGGCCAGCGGCGACGCCGCTTCCGGGCGAGTGCGTCGTGTGCTTCGTCGAGCGGATGACCCGTGCTTACGGGTGCAGCGGCCGGCTGTTGTGGGCCGAGCTGTGGCGCGACCGGTGCGCGCCCAACGCCACCGCGCTGGCCGAGCGGCTTGGCCGCAAGGGGGGCTACTGCGACTGCGAGGTGTTGATGAACGCCTACGTTCGCCACGAGCTGTTCTGGTCGCGGATCAGCCGCACCTGGACGGAGGAGGACGAGCGCTTCGAGGCGCAGGAGCCGCCCGCGTGCGCCGGCGTGCGTCGCGGGTCGTCGCAGGCCTGCCAGCGCTGGGTTACCCGGCGCCGCGGGACGTGGTGAGCCAGCCGGAGCGCGCGCCGGATGTCGGCGCCTGCGACACGATGGGTCCCGTCCGCGTTGTCCCCGTGGCTGCACCGGCCTGATCAGTCGTCGGTGGGGCGGGCCGGGGGCTCACTCGGTTCGCTTGGCACCGGCGCGTCTGCTGGAAGGTGCGGAAGGGACCGAGTGGTGCAGCGCAGCCGGCGGTGACGCGCCGGTGCGACCGGCCGGCGCACCCAGCCCGGCTGACGGGGGGCCGGCGGGCCTCAACAGGCTCGGCTCAGGCGCAAAGCGCAGGCTGGCGCCGGCGACTCCCTGCGCCTGCGGTCACGCTGAGGTGGCGCGGGGCATCGCCAGGTCGTCCGGGGTCACCGTGACCAGCTCGTGGTCGTTGGCGACATGCATCGGCCACATGGTGACCCCGGCGGCAGCAGCGGCGTCGCCGAGTCGCTGGGCCCAGGTGACCTCGCCGGCGGTGATCCCGGCGGGGCCTGGTCGAGACAGCAGCACCGAGACCGAGTCGACGCCGAAGTCGTCGCAGACCCGCCTGCAGATCTGCATGAGCGAGTCGACCAGCGACTCGTCGGGCAGCCGGGGCACGTCGTTGATCTGCGGCAGCACCGGCGCGATGCGTCCGTCGGCGGCCATGAAGCACAGCCACAGCAGCCGCTCGGAGAAGCCCAGTGGGCCCATCAGGGCTCGCCAGTGCCGCCACAGGTCTGCCTGCGTACGGATCGGTGGCATGTCCTCGGGACGGGTAAGTGGGGGAATGTCGTCGGTCATGCTGGGAGACTGCCCCGTCGAGGTCCGGCCTTGGTCGTTATCCACACGGCAATCGCCCCGGCAATCGCCCCGGCAATCGGCACGGCAATCGGCACGGCAACCGGCACGGCAACCGGCCGGTTGAGCAGCAGCCCACGGCGCCGGAGCCATCGGGACCGCAGCTGTCCCCTGGGCGGTCTGCGCACCGCCGCCGCTAGGGTCAAGGAGCCAGCCGACCTGGTGGGAGCAGCGATGACAGACCGAGCAGCCGGCGACCAAGCGACAGGCGCAGCCGACTGGGTCGCGTTCGAAGAACGGCTGGCCCGGTTCATGCGGGCGCTGAACGAGGACGAGTCGGTGGTGCTGGCGGTCTCCGACAGCGATCACTCCGCCAAGGTGCTGGCCCTGGGCGGCGGATACCTGCACGCCGAGCTGTCCCTTGCGCGCAAGGCCGACCCGAGCGGCGCGCTCGTGCTCGGCTGGCAGGACTCGCCGCACGGACTGCTGGCCAAGGCCAAGCTCGGCCCCCGCAAGCTGAACGCCGACGTGTCCAGGCGGGAAGCCCCGCGGCCGGCGGGCATGCTTGTCAGCGTCCTGCGGGACGTGTGGTCGACGAACAGCCCGCAGTCGCTGCGGGTGAGCGCACCCGACGGCGGACCCCCGGTCGAGCAGCTGCAGATCCCCGTGGGGAAGGGCTGATAGCCGAGCCCGCGGGCAGGCGCCGTCAGTGGTCACGGACGACAACGGTGGGCTGGCGTTGATGTCGTACGTGACCACACTCGGCGGGCGGGGTCGGCGGGGTCGGCGGGGACAGGCGCCGTCAGCCGGGGCCGCCGACCTGCCAGACCGTCGTCGTGCCGCTGACCTCGTTTGCCCACCAGCAGCAGCGGCGCGCCGTTGGGGCTGTCGGCCGCCCGGACGAAGTGCAGGCCCTTGGGGCCGAGGTCGCCGGCGAGGCTGGCCTCCGGGTCACCGGCCGGGTCACGGTTGTCGGCGTAGGTGACGAAACGCGGCGCCCGCGGTTCGGTCACGTCGAAGACCACCAGCCCGCTGATCCGCTCGAGCCCGACGAACGCGTACGTGCGGCCGTGGATGCGGCCGACGTCGACACCCTCGGGCTCCGGCCCCTTGGCGTCGCTGCGCTCGTCAAAGCCGAACTCGTCGTTGTCGGCGTTTGAAGATCTCCGGCGCCTGCCGGGCGGTCACTTGCTCGATCAGGTCGCCGGAGTCCCACACCAGACCACCGGCGGCGTCGCGCACCTGCACTGACCGGGTGCCGAAGCTGTGCAGCTCGGTGTAGCCGTCCGGGCCCTGCGGCGACGTCGTGGCGCTCACCTGCAGCCGCCCGAGGTTCTCGTCTTGCTGTAGCTCGGCCGCGTCCGGAAACGCCGCCGGGTCGAGCGTGAGGTCGGCGACCCGCGCCTCCTCCTCGAAGCAGGCGTACTCGCGGGCGTCCCCCTCGTTGGCGGTGGCCAGGTAGTCCTGGCCGCGGCCGGTGAAGGCGGCGACGGCGTCCGGCATGGGCATGCCGCGTACGGGCCAGCGGCGAATCCGGATGCGGTCGTCCTCGTCGGATGCGTCCATGCCCGAGCCCGCCGCGGCATGGCCCTTGGTGCCCAGCGCCGCGATGTCGTCGACCTGTCCCCGGCGCAGGCCGACGATCGCGAGCGCGTTGTTCTCCTGCAGGCTCACCCACGCGTGCCGCTCGTTGCGGGCCACTGCGACGTACTCCGGCTCGAGGTTCTGCGACGCGTTTGCGCCCGGGCCGAAGACCCGCACGCCGTCGCTGCGCAGCTCGTCCTCCCGGTCGTCCCAACGCTCGAACCCGGCGGTGCGTACGCGCGCCCGCGTGCCCCCGGCCCGTACGCCGATGATCGAGATCGAGCCGCGCGGGTCGACCTGGCCGTCGCAGTAGCCCTCCGGCTCGCCCTCGTTGGCGACCACCAACGTGCGGCCGTTCGGGACGAACGTCACCATGTCCGGCAGCACGCCGACCCGCACCCGGTTGACCAGCCGCAACGAGCCCGCGCGGTAGATGGCAACGGTGCCACGGCCGCCGCGGCGACGACGCAGCCGGCTCGGGGCAGGGCAGGGCTGAGGGGCGGCATGCGGGGAAGTGTTGCCCTGATTTGCCCCGCCGGAGGGGCCTGCGGGCGACCATCCGATGAACGGGCGGTGACGCCGCCGTCGGTTGCGCAGCGTCAACACGCCGCCTCGCTACGATCGGCGCATCGTCACCGCCGTGTGAGGAGGCCCCGTGACCGAGCCCGCCCGGGCCGTCGCCGACGAGTGGTGGTCGTTCGAGCAGCGCCTGGGGCAGTACCTCGGTGCGCTCCTGGACGGGGAGGCCGTGGTTCTTGCGGTGTCGGAGACCGAGCGCTACGTGCAGTTCATGTCCTTCGGTCGGCAGGGCATCCGCGGCGAGGTCTCGTACGACCCGGCCAGCGAGGCCGCGGCACGAGCGCTGGGATGGCGACTGCCCGCGCGCAACGACCTCGGGCGCTCCACGAGCGGCACCGACAACCTCGAGGTCGAGGTGCCGCCAGCCGAGGTGCACTTGCTCGCACGAATGGCGGTCGGGAGGCACGTCTCCGGGCGGGCAATCAGTCCAGGCTGTGCACCCGATAGCTCCCGTCGATGCCCTGCATCACGCGTACGCCGTCGCCCTTGCCAAGCGGGTCGATGGTGACGCCGGTCAGCCCGAGCACCGCCGCCTCGTTGGTCGGGCTGTGCCCGCACACCAGCGCCGCCCCGCCCGCCGGGATCCGGTCGAACACGCCACCAAGGGCCGCCCCCAGGTCAGCACACTCCGAGTCGACGAATCCGGGCTCCACCTCGCGCAGCCGCGCCAGTTCGCCGCTGCCCGCCTGCTGGTAGGCCTGCTTCCACCGGTCCTCGTGGTCCGAGCGCAGCCCCGGCTCCTGCTGGATCGGCGAGTCGTCGCCGAGCGCCTGCTGCCAGATCTCGACCGTCTGGGTGGCCCGCTGCGCCCCGGTGGACACGAACAGGTCGTACGGCGGCGACAGCTCCGCACCGATCTGCCGGGCCTGCCGCACCCCCTCCTCGCTGAGCCGGTCGCCGTCGTTGTCGGTGTGCCGGCGCACCTCGACTGTCTTCATGGCGGGCTTCCCTCCTGGCTGGCAGCGTCACCCACATCCTCGACCACCTGCCACGCGGTCGCCAAGCGACTCAGCGGGCGGCCGTGGGCGCGAACGTTGTCTGTCCGATCGATCCCCTCCGGCCGCCACACCGGGCATCATGGTGTCGATGGTCCAGACGGCCCAGCCCTCGACGAGCAGTCCGAGGTCGCCCGGTGCGCGCGCGCACCGCCCCGGACTGGTCCTCGGCGTGAGCCTGGCGCTGCTTGTGGCCGGCCTCGTGTTGGAGGTCGCGGCCGGCAGCGACCGGATCGCCAACCCGTTCCTGCCGGTGATCGTCCTCGCCACGCTGGTGGCCTCCACGCTGGGTCAGGCGGTGGCCGCACGCCGCCCCGGGCACCCGGTCGGTCAGATCCTGCAGGCCGACGGCCTGTGCGGCGCGGTGATCGTGCTCGCCGGCGGGCACGCCAGCGCCGCGCTCGCCGGTGAGCTTCCGGCCGCTGGTGCGACCGTCACCTTGTGGCTGAGCCGGTGGCTGTGGGTGGTGCTGTCCGGCCTGCAGGCGGTCGCGCTGCCGTTCGCCTTTCCCGACGGGCGGCTGCCCACGCCGCGCTGGCGGCTGCTTCGGTACCTCGCGCTGGGCGCGGTGCTGGTGTTCGCCGCGGCCAACATGGTGACGCCGTTCTCGCAGTCGGTGTGGCGAGACGTGCCGGTCACCAACCCGGTCGCCGTACGGGCGCCGCTGGCAGGCATGGTCTGGCTGCTCGGTGCCGTCCTGTTCGTCACCGCCAGTGCGGTCGCGGCCGCCGCCCTGGTAGCCAAGCTGCGCCGGGCCGAGGGCGAGATGTGGCAGCGGCTGCGCTGGGTGGCGACGGTGGGGGTGCTGGTGCCGGTCTCGCTCGCGCTGAGCCTGCTCTCACCCCTCGGTGACATCGGTGGGCTTGCCGAGATGGTGGTCGGCACGCTGTTCGCCGGAACCCTCGTCGTCGCCACGCTGCGGCACCGGATGTACGACGCCGACGTGGCGCTGAACCGCGCCCTGGTCTACGGCCTGCTGTTGGCCGCCCTGCTGGGCACCTACCTGTTCGTCGTCACCGTGCTCGGCCGGGTTGCCGGCGAGCAGTCGTGGCTGCCGGCCGCCGTCGCGGCCGGGGTGGTCGCCGTCGCGTTCAGTCCGCTGCTGCACTGGCTGCGGCGCTCCGTACGCGCCCTGCTGCTGGGCGCACCCGGTGACCCGGTGGCGCTCGTCGAGGGGCTGACGGTGGCCGGCTCCAGCAGGCCGGCTATCTCGACCGAGCAGGTGCTGTCCGAGTGCGCGGAGGTGGTGCGGTCATCGCTTCGGCTGCCCTGGGTCCGGCTGCAGGCCGGCGGTGTCGACGTCCTGCGCGGCGAGGAACGCACGGCGGGAACACCGGTGATCGTGCACCGGGGTGGGCGCGCCGTGGGCGTGCTGACAGCCGGCGACCGCTTCGACGGCTACCGGCCCAGCCCGGAGGACAGCGACGCGCTGCGGACCGCCGCCCAGCAGCTCGGTCTCACCCTCGAGGCGCTGGCGCTGGCCGGACAGCTGCGCGATGCCCGTGACCAGGTGCAACGGGTGCGCGACGCGGAGCGGCGGCGGATCCGGCACGACCTGCACGACGTCTTGGGCCCGGTGCTGGCCGGTGTCGACCTCGGGCTGGCCGGTGCACAGGAACTGGGGCGCAGCGACGCGGCGGCTGCGGTCACCATCCTGCCCCAGCTGCACGAGTACGCCCGCGACGCGGTTGCGGAGGTCCGCCGCCTGGTCGACGGCCTCGGACCGGTCGAGCTCGAGACGTACGGGCTGCGGGAGTCGGTGCGCCGCTCCCTGGCCCGTCTCGATCCGACCGGCGCCGGCGCGGTGTCGCTGCTGCCCGGTGACCCGTTGCTGCCGCTGCCGAGTCCGGTGGAGGTGGCCGCGCTGCGGATCGCGACCGAGGCTGCCACCAACGCCGTACGGCACGCCCCCGAGTCCCGGTGCACCGTGAGCTTGCAGCTGGTCGGCGAGACGCTGGTCGTGCAGGTGCTCGACGACGGGCCGGGGGTCGCCGACGACGTGGTCCCGCACGTCGGGCTGGTGTCCATGCGCGAGCGCGCCGAGGAGGCCGGGGGGTCGCTGCAGGTGCGGTCCGGCCCGGAGGAGGGAACCAGCGTGCTCGCCGAGCTGCCGGTGGCGCCGCGATGATCCGGGTGCTGATCGCCGACGACAACGCGGCCTTCCGGTTCGGGCTGACCACGCTGCTCGGCGCGCTGCCCGAGCTGACCGTCGTTGCCGAGGCCGCCACCGGCGACGAGGCGGTCGTGCGTGCGCTGCGCGAACGACCCGACGTGGTGCTGATGGACCTGGACATGGCGGACGCGGACGACGGCATCACGGCCACCCAGCGGCTCACTCAGTCGGCCCCCGACATCGGAGTGCTCGTGCTCACGATGGCCGACAGCGAGGACCAGCTGGGTGCGGCACTGCGGGCCGGGGCCCGTGGCTTCCTGGTCAAGGGCGCCTCGCGTACGGAGGTGGACCGTGCGGTGCGCACCGTTGCCGCCGGAGGTCTGGTCCTCGGGCCGGGGCTGGCCCGCCGGCTGGGGGTGCTGGTGGCGCCCGACCGGCAGGGCGGTGCGGACACCCTGGCCGCGCTGACCGGCCGGGAGCGCGAGGTGCTGGACCTGGTGGCCCGCGGGATGGACAACGCCGCGATCGCGCGGCGGCTGGTGCTGAGTCCCAAGACGGTGCGCAACACGGTATCCGCGGTGCTGACCAAGCTGCCGGTCGACGACCGGGTGCAGGCCGCGCTGCTCGCCCGCGAGTGCGGCCTCGGCGCCGACGACGGCGCCGGTGGCGGGCAGGGTGGTGTCCCGGGACCGTCCCGGCCAGGTCGGGACGCGTACCCCTGACCCGCGGGTCGCCGCTGGCGGCACGGTGTCGGCAACGTCACCGACCCAGAGGAGCACCTCATGTCGAAGCCAGGCCGCGTCCGCCGCGGCGCCCTCACCGTCCTCGCTGCGATCGCGGCACTGCTGACCGCACTGCTGAGCGTCGGTGCCCTCGAGCTGCTGCTGGGCGGCGGCTCCAGCGACGGCGAACGGCTCGCCGGGCTGGCGCACCTCCCGTGGCTGGCGCTCGGCTGGTCGGCCGCGTTCCTCGCCCTGGTCTGGCGCGCCGAACGCCGCCCGGCCGCCCTGCAGCAGGTGTTAGCCATGCTGGTCGGGATGTACGTCGGCGGCATGCTGCTGGCACCGGGCGAGGACGACTGGGTGTTCGTCATCGGGTTCGGCGTGGTCGTCGCCGGGCTGGTGGCGCTCTACCCGGCTCGACGGACCCTGCTGCGTGCCGGCCCCGCTGGCCCGTCGCCGCTGCTGCTGCCGTTCGCGCTGGTGGCCGCGGCACCGTTGACGATCTACGCCTTCGATGTGATGGATCTGTACGTCAGCCCGACGGAGGGCCCGTTCTACCTCGGCATCGCCGTGACCGCGACGGCCGCGCCGCTTGTCGGGCTGGTGGCCAGCCTGCGTTCTGGTGGGATGCGGCTGCCGACCTGGTCGGCCGGGGTGATGACCGCGTCGCTGGGGGCCGGGTCGCTGCTGTGGTCCTCGGACCCGGGGGCGATGCCGGTGTGGGCGGCGCTGCTCACCCTCGCCGGGTCGGCCGGTTTCGTCGCCCTGGGGGAGTGGGAGCGCGCCCGCGCCGCTCGGGTATCGCCTGCGGGCGAGTCGCGTCTGGTTGCGTCCTCGTAGGTTGCCCACTGGGCGAGTTCGGCAGGATGCCGCCGTTGGCTCAGCCCACCTCGCCGAACTCCGCCCACCGGGTCGCCAACCGTGCACGGTCCGGCCACTCGCGACGCCGGTCCGGTAACACCAACACCCGGCCGTGCATCTCCTGCAACCCGTGCCGGAGCATCGGGCCGTCGACCTCTGCGAGCAGCTCAGCGTTGATCCCCACCGAGTAGTCGGGGGATACTCCGAGCAGGTTGCCGTCGAACGCGGCGTGGTGGATCTTGCACAGGCTCAGCCCGTTCTGCACCACCGGCTCGCCGCCTTCGAGCCGGTCGCCGATGATGTGCGCCGCGTCCAGCAGCCGACCGTGGCGCAGGGAGCACACCGCGCACCGGGTGGCGTAGGCCCGCAGCACCCGGCCGCGGAACTCCGCCTGGTGTAGCCGGAAGCGGGCGATGCGCTCGGCGTAGTGCCGCTCGGCGACCGACGTCTGGCCCGGCCGGGTGAGGAAGCGAAGGCTCTCGTCGACGGCCAGCGTGAACTGGCGGGCGCGGGTGTCGTCGCCGATGACGTAGACGGGGAAGACCGGCACGTACACCCCGTTGTCGATCTTGCGCAGCAAGATGATGGGTAGGCCCAACTCGTACGCCCGCCGCAGCTTGGTGTTGTCACCCTCGACCGACCCGGCCCGGTAGTCGTAGCGAAACCGCCCGCCCTCGATCGCGCTGTCGGCGTACGGGCCGTCCGGCGACGAGACCACCGAGAGCGTGGCGGCCAGATGCCGCGGGTTCCAGATGCCGCGCGACTGGTCGATCAGCCGGTGGGTGCTGCCATTCACCGGGAAGGCGCTGAGCTGGTCGCGGGTGACCACCCCCTGCTCCGCGACCACCAGCGCGAGCGCGTCGAACACCCGCTGGCGAAAGGCGAGGTCGGCCGCGAGGTCCATGCCGGGCAGCTTGGCACGCACCGCCGCAAGATGCGCGCCAGGACGGAATGCGCGGGCGGGCGCACGGTTGGCGCCGGACATGAGAGCTGCGCTCTTGACCGAGTACGGAACACCCGACGTCGTGCACACCGGGGAGGTCGACGAGCCCATCGTCGGACCCGACTCCGTGCTCATCGAGGTCGCCGCCGCCGGCGTCAACCCGGTCGACTGGAAGATCGTCGCCGGCTACCTGCAGGGCGCGATCCCGCACCATCTGCCGATGGTTCCGGGCTGGGACGTCGCGGGCACCGTGCTCGCGGTCGGCCCCGCCGTGCGCGAAGTGTCGGTCGGTGACCGGGTCGCGGCGTACGACCGGGAGGACCACGTCCAGCACGGCACGTTCGCCGAGCGCACCGCGGTGCCGGTCCGGTCCGTCGCCCGGGTGCCCGACGGCATCGACCTGGTGCAGGCGGCTGCCGTGCCGCTGGCAGGGCTCACCGGCGAGCAGCTGCTGGACGCCACCGGCGTACGCGAGGGCGACACGGTCCTCGTGCATGCCGCCGCCGGCGGGGTCGGCTCGTTCGCCACCCAGCTCGCGCTGCACCGCGGCGCCCGGGTGATCGGCACCGCCAGCGAGCCCAACCACGCCGTGCTGCGCGGCTGGGGTGCCCAGCCGGTGACCTACGGCGACGACCTGGTGGACGGAGTCCGCGAGCTGGCACCGCAGGGCGTCGACGCGATCATCGACCTGGTCGGCGGGGACGCCCTTGCGGACACGCCGAAGCTGCTGGCCGACGGTGGCCGGGTCGCTTCGGTGATCGACCCGGAGGAGGTGGCGTCGGTCGACGGCCGGTACGTCTTTGTCCGCCCGGACGCGGACATGCTCGGCCGGCTGTTGACCCTGGTCGCCGACGGTTCGCTGCGCGTCGACGTCGCCGAGACGTTCCCGCTCGATCGGGCGGGTGAGGCGCTGGCCCGCAGCGCGGAGGGGCACGTACGCGGCAAGGTCGTCGTCACCGTCTGACGGGTCCCCGCCGGCGGGTCGGTCCCCCGTCACTGGTCAGTAACGACAGCCGCCGGTTCGAAAACCTGTCGCAGCTGACCACGGTTGGGGCGGGTGTGGCGCCGGGGATGGCCACGGGCGGCGGGGTCGCGCTCAGCGCCTTGTCGGTCGACCAGGGCTTCTGCGAGCCTTGCCCGACCACAACAAGGCCGGCACCGGGGAGACGCCATGACCACCACGCACCGTGCCGAGGCCCTCGACGAGCATTCGATGGTGATCGGTGGCGATCCGGTCGGCGCGCTGTCCGGCCGCACGTACGACTCGGTCGACCCGTACACCGGCCAGCCGTGGGCCCGCGTCCCAAACGCCGGCGCCGACGACGTGGACGCCGCCGTCGCCGCTGCGCGTGCGGCGCTGGGCGGCGCCTGGGGGGACCTCACCGCCACCCAGCGCGGTCGCCTGCTGCGCGGCCTCGGCGACCTGATCGCGCGCGACGCCGACCAGCTCGCCGAGCTGGAGACCCGCGACAACGGCAAGCTGCTGCGCGAGATGACCGGCCAGATGGCGTACCTGCCGGAGTGGTTCTACTACTACGCCGGGCTCGCCGACAAGCACGAGGGCAGCGTGATCCCCTCGGACAAGGCCAACTACCTCGTCTACACCCGGCACGAGCCGGTCGGCGTCGTCGCCGCGATCGTGCCGTGGAACTCCCCGTTGCTGCTGCTCGCCTGGAAGTTGGCCCCCGCGCTCGCGGCCGGCTGCACGCTCGTGGTCAAGCCCAGCGACTACACCCCGGTGAGCACGCTGGCGCTGGCCCTGCTGGTCGAGGAGGCCGGCTTCCCGCCCGGGGTGGTCAACGTCGTGACCGGTTGGGGCCCGGAGGTCGGCAAGGCGCTGGCCGCTCACCGGGGCATCGACAAGATCGCCTTCACCGGCTCGACCCAGGTCGGGCGCCAGGTGGCCAAGGCCGCGGCAGACAACCTGACCAGGGTGTCGCTCGAGCTGGGCGGCAAGTCGGCTCAGGTGGTGTTCGACGACGCCGACCTCGACGCTGCAGCCAACGGGGTCATCGCCGGGGTGTTCGCCGCGTCCGGGCAGACCTGCATGGCCGGCTCTCGCGTCGTGGTTCACGAGGACGTCGAGGACGCCCTGGTCTGGCGCATTGTCGCCCGCGCCCGCACCATCAGGATCGGCAACCCGCTCCACCCCGAGACCGAGATGGGGCCGATGGCCACCGACAAGCAGTACGAGACCGTGCTCAGCCACTTCGCCGACGCCCGGGCCGAGGGCGCGACCATCGTCTGCGGTGGTGAGCCGGTCGACGAGCTCGGCGGCTACTTCGTGCAGCCCACGGTGCTGACAGACGCCACCGCGTCGATGCGGGCCGTGCGCGAGGAGATCTTCGGGCCCGTGGTGGCGGTGAGCTCGTTCGCCAACGAGGACGAGGCGGTCGAGCTGGCCAACGGCACCGACTTCGGCCTGGCCGGCTCGGTGTGGACCAAGGACGTGCATCGGGCGCACCGGGTGGCCGCCCGGCTGCGGGCGGGGACGGTGTGGGTCAACGCCTACCGGGTCGTCGCGCCGCACGTACCCTTCGGCGGGGTCGGCGACAGCGGGATCGGCCGCGAGAACGGCATCTCCGCGATCGACGACTACACCGAGACCAAGGCGGTGTGGGTGGAGCTGACCGGCGAGACCCGAGACCCGTTCACCCTCGGCTGAGGGCTGCCGCCCCAAGGCATTGCACGCCCGCCCCCCCGAGCGGCGCCCTCAGTGGTCAGGTACGACAGGTTTGCGGCGCGAATTTTGTCGTAGGTGACCAGTGAGTGGGGGCGGCAGGGGCGCGGCGGGGATCAGCCGCGCATCCGCGACCCGCTCGGGTCTAACAGGCACTCGTCCAGCCGGCGGGCCGCGCGCCGCTGCCCGACCACCTCGACCGAGAACCCGCCGTCCGCGACGGCCAGCCCGGCCGGCACGTAGCCCAGCGCGACCGAGGCCTGCGACGCGTGCGCATACCCCCCGGAGGTGACCCAGCCGACCACCTCGTCGTCGTGCCAGATCGGCTCGTCGCCGATCACGTCGGCGTCGTCGGCGTCCACCACGAATGTCACCAGCCGTCGCGACGGCCCGCGCTCGCGCACCGCCTCGGCGGCGTCGCGACCGACGAACTTGCCCTTGGCCGGCTTGACGAACATCCCGAGCCCCGCCTCGTACGGGTCGTATACCGGCCGGTACTCCGTGGCCCACGAGCCGTACGACTTCTCCAGCCGCAGCGAGTCGAGAGCGCGGGCACCGAACGGCCGCAGCCCGTACGCCCGGCCCGCCTCGGCGAGCACGTCGAACAACCGGGCCTGGTAGGCCGGTTGCACCCACAGCTCGAAACCCAGGTCGCCGGTGAACGAGATGCGCGCCGCCAGCACCGGCACCATCTCCACCTCGATGCGCCGGATGTCGAGGAAGCCGAACGACTCCGGCGCCAGGTCGGTGCCGGTCAGACCCTGCAGCAGCTCGCGCGACGCGGGCCCTGCGATCGCCAGCCCGGTCAGCCCGGTGCCGAGCGTGCGGTACGACACCTGATCGCCGGCCGCGGGCAGCCGGGCGTCGAACCAACGCTGGTGATACCGCTCGGCGACCCCGGAGCCGAACACCACGAACCGCTGCGCCCCTTCGCTGCCCGCCGACGGCTCGGCAGGCAGCGCGGCCACCGTGAAGTCGCCAACCAGCCGGCCCGCCTCGTTCAGCATCGGGGACAGCGCCAGCCGACCGACAGACGGCAGCCGGTTGGCGAGCAGCCCGTCGAGAAACTCCCGGGCACCGGGCCCGGTGAACTCGTACTTGGCGAAGCCGGTGGTCTCGATCATGCCCACCGAGTCACGGACGGTCCGCGACTCCGCCGCCACCGCGTCCCACGCGTTCGACCGGCGCAGCGTCGGCGTCTCCATCCGGGGGCCGTCGCCGCGCTGGAACCACAGCGCGTGCTCCAGCCCGTACGCCGCACCCCACACCGCGCCGGCGGCGTCGAGCCGGCCGTGCACCGGCGAGGTCAGCAGCGGTCGGGCGGCAGGCAGCTGCTCGTTGGGGTAGGCGATGCGGAACCGGCGGCCGTAGTTCTCGCGCACCTTGGCCTCGGTGTAGGCCGGCGTAGCCCAGTCGCCGAAGCGGGCCACGTCCATGCCCCACACGTCGAAACCGGGGTCGCCGTCGGTGATCCAGTTGGCCAGCGCCAGCCCGACCCCGCCGCCCTGGCTGAGCCCGGCCATCACCCCGCAGGCCACCCACATGCCGGGCAGTCCGCGAACCGGCCCGACCAGCGGGTTGCCGTCCGGTGCGAAAGTGAACGGTCCGTTGATGACCTGCTTGATCCCGACGTCGGCAAAGATCGGGAAGTGTTCGAAGGCGACCTCCAGGTTGGCGCCGATCCGCTCCAGGTCAGGCTGCAACAGCTGCGGGCCGAAGTCCCACGGTGTCTCGCGCGGCGACCACGGCACCCCGTTCGGCTCGTAGGTGCCGAGCAGCAGCCCCTCGCCCTCCTGGCGCATGTAGACCTCGCCGGCGAAGTCCATCGCGTGCATCCCGACCCGCCCGGACGAGGCGTTCCACTCCGCCAGGCCGGGCACCGCCTCGGTGATCAGGTAGTGGTGCTCCATCGCCAGCACCGGCAGCTCGATGCCGACCATGCGGCCGACCTCGCGGGCCCACAGCCCGCCGGCGTTGACGACGTGCTCGGCCACCACGGTGCCCGCGTCGCCGCAGTCGACCTCCCAGCTGCCGTCGCCGCGCCTGCGCAGCGATTGCACCCAGGTGTGCTGCACGACGTCTGCGCCGCCGAGCTGGGCCGCGCGGGCGTACGCCCGGGTCACCCCGGACGGGTCCACGTGGCCCTCCAGCGGGTCGAGCATGGCCCCGACGAAGAACGACTCGTCGAGGTACGGCAGCTCCGCCTTGGCCTCGGCTGGGGTGATCAGCTCGGTGTCGATGCCGAGGTATCGGCCGCGTGCCTGGGCCATCGCCAGCCAGTCCATCCGCTCCTGCGACTCCGCCAGCATCAGCCCGCCGCTGAGCTGGATACCGCAGTCGATGCCGGAGATGCGCTGGATCTCCTCGTACAGCTCGACGGTGTACTTCTGCAGCGCGGCCACGTTCGGATCGCCGTTCAGGGTGTGCATGCCGCCGGCGGCGTGCCAGGTGGAGCCGCAGGTCAGCTCGCCACGCTCCAGCAGCACCGCATCCGGCACGCCGGCCTTGGTCAGGTGGTACAGCACGCTGGCGCCGACGACGCCGCCGCCGATGACGACGACCTGGGCGGTTGATCTCATGGGGCGGCTCTCATCCGGTCTGCTCCTAGAAGTCGGTGGGTACGCCGCCCTCGGCGACCCGGCGGGCGACGAAGTCGTCGAGCTCGGCGGCGACCTGGGGGTCCATCGGTGGCTGCTCGTACGCCTCGGCCAGCTCGCCGGCCAGCCGGGCCGCATGGTCGAGCGCGGTCGGGCTGCCCGCCTCTTCCCAGGACTCGTAGTTGCGCCAGTCCGACACCATCGGGGCGAAGAACGCGTCCCGGAAGCGGTCCTGGGTGTGCTGGATGCCGAAGAAGTGCCCACCCGGCCCGACCTCGGCGATCGCCTCGACGGCGAGCGAGGCGTCGTCGACGATGAGCGGCTGCAGGAACGCGGCGACCATCTGCAGCAGGTCGGCGTCGACCACCATCTTCTCGTACGACGCGCGCAGCCCGCCCTCCATCCAGCCCGCGCCGTGGTAGACGAGGTTGGCCCCGCCCATCACCGCGCCCCACAGCGAGAACACCGACTCGTACGCCGCCTGGGCGTCGACGGCGTTGGCGGCGCACACGTTGGACGAGCGGTACGGGACACCGGCCCGGCGGGCCAGCTGGCCGCCGACCAGCGCGGCCTTCATGAACTCCGGAGTGCCGAACGCCGGCGACCCCGACCGCATGTCGACGTTGGAGGTGAACCCGCCGTAGACCACCGGAGAGCCGGGCCGCACCAGCTGGGTGAAGGCGATCCCGGCCAGCGCCTCGGCGTTCTGCTGGGCCAGGGCGCCGGCGAGGGTCACCGGTGCCATCGCCCCGGCCAGGGTGAACGGCGTGACGATCACCATCTGGTTGCGGCTGGAGTACTGCAGGATGCCCTCGAGCATCGGGTGGTCGAACCGCAGCGGCGAGCTGGCGTTGATGACGGTATGGATGGACGGCTCGCGCTCCAGCGTCTCGCCGTCGACCTGCCGGGCGATCCGCACCATTTCCAGGCAGTCCACGTTGCGCTGGGCGCCGAGGCTGTAGGCGCTGACCGCCTTGTCCGACCACCTCAGCACGGCCCGGGTGGCGTGCAGGTGCCGCACCGACGCGTGGATGTCGGTCGGCTCGACGGGGTAGCCGCAGTGCACGTGGATCGCGTTCAGCGTCTGCGAGAGCCGCACCAGCCGCTCGAAGTCGCCCATGTTGCCCTCGCGCCGGCCGCCGGCGACGTCGCCGACCGACGGTGCGCTCGCGACGTTGCCGAAGACCACCGCGTCGCCGCCGATCTCGACGGTGTGTGCGGGGTTGCGCGCGTGCAGCCGGAACGACTCCGGCGCCTGCGCGACCAGCGACTCGACCAGCTCGCCGTCCAGACGCACCCGCTCGCCCTGCACGTCGGCGCCGGCCTCGGCCCACAGCTCGCGCGCCTTGGGGTGCAGGAAGTCCATGCCGGTCTCGGCCAGCACCCGCAGCGACGCCCGGTGGATGGCCTCCAGCTGGTCGTCGCTGACGGCGCGGACCGGCTCGTACGGGCGGCGCAGCAGGCGCCACGGTGGTTGCTGCGGCCCGGTCGGAGCGGCCGCTCGGTCCCGGTGCCGGCGCCGGCCGCCTGCTCGCCCGCCGGCCTGCCGGCTGGTGTTCCGGCCGGTGTCCTCGACGGTCATAGCTCGGCCCTCCTCCTGCGCCGCGCCGGCCGCGCGCTCGCCGGCGTCGCGGCCGGCAGCCGCACCCGCTCGGCCAGCCTGGGATAGGGTAGCTGCGCGTGCGGGAAGCTCATCGCCTGCACGAAGTGCTGCTGGAACGCCGGCTCGATGGCGGTCTCGACCTTGACGACCGCGGCGGAGACCCGCTCGACCTCGGCACGCGCTGAGGTCGACAGCAGCGCCATCAGCGAGCCGGTGCCGGCGGAGTTGCCGGCGGCCTCGACCCGGTCCAGGTCGCAGTCGGGCAGCAGCCCGAGCACCATCGCGTACGTCGGGTCGATGTGGCTGCCGAACGCGCCGGCCAGCCGGATCCGGTCCACCGTGTCGACGCCCAGGCGGTCCATCAGCAGCCGGCAGCCGGCCTGCAGCGCCGCCTTGGCCAGCTGGATGGCGCGCACGTCGGTCTGGGCAACCTCCAGCACCGGGTCGTCACACAGCCGGTAGGCCAGCGTCCGGCCGTGCTCGACCAGGCGGGGGGAGTCGCTGCCGGCAGGCCGCACGATGCGGCCGTCGGCGGTGACCACGCCGGCGAGGAACAGCTCGGCGACCGCCTCGATGATGCCCGACCCGCAGATGCCGGTGATGCCGGTGCGCCGGACCGCCCGCTCGAAGCCGTCGTGGTCGGACCACAGGCCGCAGCCGACGACCCGCAGCCGCGGCTCCAGCGTCTCGGGGTCGATCCGCACCCGCTCGACGGCCCCGCGCGCCGCCCGCTGGCCGCCGGTGATCTGGGCGCCCTCGAAGGCCGGCCCGGTGGGTGACGAGCAGGCCAGCAGCAGCTCGTCGTTGCCCAGCACGATCTCGGCGTTGGTGCCGACGTCGACGAGCAGGGTGAGCTCGTGGCCGCGGTGCGGGCCCTCGGCCAGCACCATCGCGGCGGCGTCGGCGCCGACGTGCCCGGCGATGCACGGCGGGGCGTAGACCCGGGCGCCGGGGTGCACGCCGAGGCCGAGCTCGCTCGCGCGGGTGGTGACGGCCTCGGTGGTGGCCAGCGCGAACGGGGCCGTGCCCAGCTCGCGCGGGTCGAGTCCGAGCGCCAGGTGGTGCATGACCGGGTTGCCGACCAGGGTGACCTCCAGCACCGAGTCGCTGTCGACACCAGCGTCGCGGGCCAGGTCGGCGACCATCTCGGCCAGCGCCTCCTGGACGACCGCGGTCAGCCGCTCGGCGCCGCCGTCGTTCATCAGCACGTACGACACCCGGCTCATCAGGTCCTCGCCATAGCCGATCTGCGGGTTCATCCGGCCCGCCGAGGCCAGCACCTCGCCGGAGCCGAGCTCGCACAGGTGCCCGGCCAGCGTCGTCGACCCGATGTCGAACGCGACGCCGTGCACGGTGTCACGCAGGCCCGGCCACACCGCGACCACGGCGGCGTCGTCCGCGTCGCCACGCACCGCCACGGTCACCGCCCGGCCACCGGCGGCCAGCGCCGGCTGCAGCGCGGCCAGCGCCGCACGGTCGATGCGCAGCTCGGCTCCGTCGGTGCCCAGCCCCCACTGCTCGGCGAGCGCCGCCCGCAGCCGTTGCAGGTCGCCAACGGTGTCGGCCAGCGTCGGCTCGGGCACCTCGACGTAGCGCAGCTGCACCACCGGGTCGACCGGCACTTGCTGCCGCCCGACGGTCTTGCGCACCACCTGCCGGTGCACCTGGCTGTCGGCCGGCACACGGAGCACGGCGTCGCGCAGCACCCGGGTGGCGCAGCCCAGCCGCCGACCGCCGGTGATGGCGCGCCGGCCGTGGTAGCCGGTCTCGGTCGGCCCCGGCTCGCTCAGCCGGTCGGCGTCGGCGGGCACGCCCGGCCGCTCGCCGAGCTCGACCTGGCAGCGGCCGCAGATGCCGCGCCCGCCGCAGATCGAGTCGAGGTCGACGCCGAGGGTGCGCGCGGCGTCCAGCACCGTCGTCCCAGCCGGGACCCGCCCACGCCGACCCGAGGGCATGAACGAGACGTCGACGACCTCAGGCACCCGCGGCCGCCCGCCGCCGGCTGCCCCGCCGCCCCCGGGTCGTGTCGGCCGTCGCGTCGGCCCCGTCCGCGGCCCGGTGCGCCCGGATCCAGGCGGCACAGTGCCGGTCGTTGCCAGTAAGCACGTCGGCGGCCATCACAGCCTGGCGGATCTCGGCCTCCATCGGATTGGTGATCGCCGAGGTCAGCCCGGCGCCGATCGCCATCGTCAGGAAGCCGGCGTTGATGCCGGCGCGGTGGGGGAGGCCGAAGCTGATGTTGGAGCCGCCGCAGGTGGTGTTGACGCCGAGCTCGGTGCTCAGCCGGCGGACCAGGCGCAGCACCTGCCGGCCGGCCTGCCCGATCGCCCCGATCGGCATCACCAGCGGGTCGACCACGATGTCCTCGACCCCGATGCCGTGGTCGCGAGCGCGGTGCACGATGCGCTCGGCCAGCGCGAAGCGCACGTCGGGGTCCTCGGAGATGCCGTTCTCGTCGTTGGTGATCGCCACCACCGCCGCGCCGTGCCGGGCAACCAGCGGGAGCACCGCCTCCAACCGCTCCTCCTCGGCGGTGACCGAGTTGACCAGGGCCTTGCCGTCGTACGCGGCGAGGCCGGCCTCCAGGGCCGCGACGATGGAGGAGTCGATGGACAGCGGCACGTCGGTCAGCGACTGCACCTCGCGGATCGCCTCGGCGAGGATCGCCGGCTCGTTCGCCAGCGGGATGCCGGCGTTGACGTCCAGCACGGCCGCGCCGGCCTCGACCTGGGCGACGGTGTCCGCGCGCACCCGGCTGTAGTCGCCGGCCTGCATCTCCGCGGCCAGCTGACCCCGGCCGGTGGGGTTGATGCGCTCCCCGATGACGACGAACGGCCGGTCAGGCCCGAGCACCACCTCGCGGGTCGCCGAGCTGATGACGGTGTGGGTCACGCGGGTTCCTGTGCTGTCGGTGCGCCGGCGAGGGGTTTGGCGTCGACGATCTGGCTCAGGCGGCGGGAGGGGTAGGCGTCCTCGAGCGCGGCGACCTCGGCGTCGACCTCCGCCTGCAGGTCGGGGCCGCAGACACGGGAGCGGCGGTCCCACTGGGCCAGGTAGTCCTCGGAGCCGGCGAGCCCGGCCCGCATCGCGGCCCGGTCGACGGCGGTGGTGAACCGCGCGTGCAGCTCGGCGCGGACCGTCTCGCCGCCGTGGCTGGCGACGACCTGGGTGGGGATGTCGCCCCACCAGATGACCGACAGCTGCGGCTCGGCCGGCCCCGAGCTCCTGCGGCGCACGCTCACGAGGGGACCGTTGTGGACGCGGGCGACGGACCGGTCGCGGGCACGGCGTACAGCGGCCGTCGTCCCAACTGCAGCAGCACCGGCTCGACGTCGCCGGTGCCGACCGGCAGGTGCTCGAAGCGCAGGCCGAGCCGCTCGGCGGCCTGCTCGGCCTCGGCGAGCAGCCGCGGGGTGGGGAACTGGGAGAGGTAGACCAGTCGGGTGTAGTTGCCGAAGTAGTCGCCCAGCAGCTGCGGCCAGCGGTCGAGGCCGAGCCCGCGCCATACCAACCGGTCGAACTGCCGCACGAGGAAGTCGGTGAGGTAGAAGGTGGTGGGCTCGGCGTCGTGCAGCTCGGCGAAGGCGTCTGACCCGGTGAAGAACTCGTAGCAGTGCGAGCCGGGAAGGCGCTGTACGCCGTAGCGGTCGAGGACCGCGTCCAACTGCCCGCCGGTGCCGCAGTCGCCGTAGCCGACGAAGATCTCGTCGTAGCGGCCGCGGGCCTCGACCAGCCGCTCCTCGACAGCGGCCGGGATCTTGGCCGGGGTGTTGTGCAGGCCGGCCGGCAGGTACTGCAGGTCGAGGTGGTCGAATCCCGCTTGCCGAGACACGATCGCGAGCTCGCGCGCCAAGGCGCCGCAGGCAAGCACCAGCACCCGCCCGGTGCCGACCGGCTCAGACAGCGGTTGCGAGGTCACGACGGGCTCGGATCAGCGTCTGTGCGGTCTCGGCGGCCACGGCGGCGTCGCGGCAGTAGGCGTCGGCTCCGATGGCCTGTCCGAACTCCTCGTTCAGCGGGGCGCCACCCACCAGCACGATGTACCGGTCCCGCAGGCCGCGGGTTGCGAGCTCATCGATGACGACCTTCATGTACGGCATGGTCGTGGTGAGCAGCGCCGACATCCCGAGGATGTCGGGCTGGTGCTCCTCAAGCGCGTTGAGGTAGGTCTGCACGTCGATGTTGATGCCGATGTCGACGACCTCGAAACCGGCGCCCTCGAGCATCATCGCCACCAGGTTCTTGCCGATGTCGTGGATGTCGCCCTTGACGGTGCCGATCACGACCTTGCCGATCTGCTCGGCGCCGGTCTCGGCCAGCAGTGGACGCAGCAGCGCCATGCCGCCCTTCATCGCGTTGGCCGCCAGCAGCACCTCGGGCACGAACAAGATGCCGTCGCGGAAGTCGACGCCGACGATGCGCATGCCCTCGACCAGCGCCTCGTTGAGGACGCGCTGCGGACCCCAGCCACGGCCCAGCAGGATCTGGGTGCCCTCGATGATCTCGTCGGCCAGGCCGTCGTACAGATCCTCGTGCATCTGCTGCGTCAGTTCGTCGTCGGGCAGCAGCGAGAGGTCCAGGTCGTCTTCGCTCATGATGCATCCCTTTGCCGGTTTGCTGACCGCCCGTGTGTTTCACTATGCGGCACAGTTCTACCTAGTGGAAAGTGTAGGCATGTCCGACTGAGAATGTCGAGCGGAACCCACCCATGGCCCGGCGTGTCGGCTACCCGTGCCGCAGAGTCAATGGGAACCACTTGGTGGAGTGTGTACCGCATCGTGGTTCAAGGGTATGCTGCCAACTCAATCCCGGGGAGGGCTATGGCCAGCGTCCAGTCGATCGAACGTGCTTTCACGATCCTCGAGGTGGTCTCCGACGAGGCGCGCGGCGTCACCGAGATCGCGGGCAAGGCCGACCTGCCCAAGTCGACCGTCGCCCGACTGCTGTCGACGCTCGAGCACCTCGGTGTGGTGGAGCGGGTGGACGATGGCTCCGACTACCGGCTCGGCCCGCGACTGCAACAGCTGGTCGGACCGGGCGACCCGACCGCCCGGCTGGTGGACCGCGTGCACCCGTGCCTGGAGTGGTTGGCGCTGCAGCTCGGCGAGGGCACCGGGTTCGCCATCCCCAACGGGTCCGCCATCCAGGTCGTCAGCCAGGTCGAGGGACCGCATGCGGTGCAGGTGCGCAACTACTCCGGTGAGCTGTTCCCCGCCCACGTGGGTGCGCCCGGGGTGGTGTTGATGGCGCAGTGGGACGAGGCTGCGCTCGACCGCTACCTCGCGCACCCGCTGCCCGCCTACACCGAGCACACCGTCGTGCACCCGCACCAGATCCGCGACCGGATCGCCCAGGTGCAGCGCGACGGCGTGTGCTGGGCGCATGAGGAGTTCGCCGAGGGCATCTCGACCGTCGCGGCCGCGGTCTACGGCTCGAGCGGTCGGGTGCTGGGAGCGTTGTACGCTCACGGGCCCACCTACCGGTTCCCGGCCCCGGACAGCGTGCAGTGGACCGCCGACCTCATCTACCGCACCGCGGGGGAGATCTTCGCGACCACCAAGAGCTGAGGTCGCTTCGCAGCCCCTCTGGTCCGGCCGCTTTGCGCGGCGCAGCGACCCCTTACGGGGCGTGCGTGCCACGTGAAGCGACGCTCCGCCCCGTTTACGTGGCGCGCGGACCGGTGGTGAGACAGCACTGGTGCAGCGCACCCGCACCGGCGCATACTCACCGACATGGCCGCCGACACAGCAACCGACCCGACCTTCTACCGCAGCGCCGCAGAGGCAATCGCAGCACCACCGGAGCGGCTGGCCTACGTCGTCGCCTTCGACCGGGCGGGCCAGCAGCCGGACGCCTTGACGACGATCGACGTGGACGCGCAGTCGCCGACGTACGGGCAGGTGGTGGGCTGGGCCGACCTGCCGACCAAGGGTGACGAGCTGCACCACTTCGGCTGGAACGCCTGCAGCAGCGCGCTCATGCACGAGGGGCACGACATGGACGGCCTGGCCAGGCGCTACCTGCTGCTGCCGGGCATCCGCAGCTCGCGCATCCACGTGTTCGACACCCAGCCCGACCCGGCCGCCCCGCACCTGGTGCGCAGCATCGACGCCGGCGAGCTGGCCGGCAAGGCGGGGTACTCCCGACCGCACACCCTGCACTGCGGACCGGACGGGATCTTCCTGACCTGCCTGGGCTCCGCTGACGGCGACAGTGACAGCGGTGACGACGGACCGGCCGGCATCGCCCTGCTCGACCACAGCACGTTCGACGTCGTGCGCGCCTGGGAGACCGATCGTGGCCCGCAGCGCCTCGCCTACGACGCCTGGTGGCACCTGAACCAGAACGTGCTGGTCACCAGCGAGTGGGGCAGCCCGTCCATGATCGAGAACGGTCTGGTGCCCGAGCTGCTGCTGGCGGGCAAGTACGGCCACTCGCTGCACTTCTGGGACCTGGCGCAGGGACGCCACGTGCAGGAGGTGGATCTCGGCGAGCAGCACCAGATGGCGCTGGAGCTGCGTCCCTCGCACGACCCGGACGCCAGCTGGGGTTTTGTGGGGGTCGTGATCTCCACCGAGGACCTGTCGGCGTCGGTCTGGCGCTGGCGCCGCGACGACGGGCAGCGGTGGACCGCGGACAAGGTCGTCTCCATCCCCGCCGAGCCCGCTGACGCCGACGACCTGCCGCCGGCGCTGAAGCCCTTCGGGGCGGTGCCGCCGCTGGTCACCGACATCAACCTGTCGGTCGACGACCAGTGGTTGTACGTGTCCTGCTGGGGCACCGGCGAGCTCAAGCAGTACGACGTGTCCGACCCGGCGCACCCCCGCGAGGCCGGCTCGGTACGCCTCGGCGGCATCGTCGGTCGCCGCCCGCACCCGGCGCAGCCGGACCTGCCGCTCGCCGGCGGCCCGCAGATGGTCGAGACCAGCCGGGACGGGCGGCGGGTCTACGTCACCAACTCGCTGTATGGCGCGTGGGACGACCAGTTCTACCCCGACGGGGTGGGCGCGTGGATGGCCAAGCTCGACGCCGACCTCGACGGCGGTGGACTGCATCCCGATCCCGGCTTCTTCCCCCAGGGCGAGGCGTTCCGCGGGCTGCGCGCCCACCAGGTGCGGCTGCAGGGTGGCGACGCGTCGTCGGACTCGTACTGCTACCGCTGATCAGCTCGGCAACGACCCCTCCACCCCTAGTTGGATGGCCGACCGGGCAAATCGGCCGCTGTCGGAGCGCTAGTCGGTGCCAGCAATACTGCGGTCCGTGGGCGAGCAGCGGGCGATCGAGGTCAACTGGGTGCAGGCGATGGCCGGCGCCCTGGCGGCGATGTCATCGGCCGTGCTGCTGTCGACCGTCGGCGTCGCCGGCACCATCATCGGGGCGGCCGCGGGCAGCGTGATCGCCACCGTCGGTAGCGCCGTCTACGGGCACTATCTGCGCGTCAGCCGCGAGCGGGTCGCCAAGGCTCGCGCGCTGGCCTTCCAGCAGGCAGCAAGGGCGCGTGCGCGCGGCCTGCGGACCCCGACACTGCCGAAGCCGACACTGCCGAAGCCGCCGGCCGCCGCCGGCTCGACTGCCGCGCCGGACAGTGACGGATCCGTCGGCTGGCGAGACGCCGTCCGGGGACTGGCGTGGAAGCGGATCGCGCTTGCCTCGGTGGGCGTCTTCGCGCTGGCTATGGGCACGATCGTGGCCTTCGAGCTGGCTGCGGGGCAGTCGGTGTCACAGCTCACCGGCGGTAGCGGCGCCGACGGGCCGCGCACGTCTCTCGACGTCGGTGGCGGCCGCGACAGCAACGAGCAGCAGCAAGACGCGCCGGACGACCAGCCCGGCGACGCGCCGGGCGACGGTGAGCAGACGGCGCCATCCGACGAGCAGTCCGACGCGCCCACGGAGGAGCCGCCCGCCGAGGAGCCGACGGCCGAGGAGCCGCCCGCCGAGGAGCCGCCGGCCGAGGAGCCGCAGGAACCAGCACCGCAGGAGCCGGCGCCGGCACCGGAGTGAGGCTGCGACCCCGCGCTGCCAGCTCCTCAGCCGGGCGTGCCCAGCTTCAGCACTTCCCGGGCGATGTCGCTGGTGGTGACCAGGGTGGTCACGATCCCGGCGCCGGCGGCGGCGATCACCGCCTGCGCCCGATGGGGACCGTTGACGAGCGCGACCCGCTCGTCCGCGCGTTGCAGCTGGGTGAGCGAGGCGCCGATGACGAGGTCGTCCAACGGTGACTCGACCGCCTCACCGGTCGGGCCCAGCAGCCGGCCGCTGACCTCGGCGACCGCGCCCGATCGGGTTCCCGCGGTGCGGACGGCCGGCGACACGACCTCCCAGACGGTTGAGCAGCGCGCGCGCCAGGCACCGACGGCGACCACGCAGACGTCCAGCTCGTCGGCCAGCCGCAAGGTGTCCTGGATGCCGGGCTGGCGGCGCAAGGCAGCGGCTGCGGCGGCGTCATCCACGACCAGCGGGGCGTGCACCTGGTGGGCAACTCCGCCGGCGAGGCGGGCGACCCGCTGGACGACGTCGAGGGTGGTGGCCGACCCCGCCGGTGCCGCCAGCGAGCCGCACAGCTGGATGGCGGTGCATCGCGGCAGCTCGCCCAGCGCATCCACCATCGCGTCGATGGTCCGGCTCCAGGTCAGGCCCAGCAGCGCGTTGTCGGGCACCAGGCCGGGAAGTATCTCCGC
>JBBSNM010000031.1:0-27189 GCA_038232655.1 Propionibacteriales bacterium
ATCATCGTGCCGTTCCGAGTTCGAAGCACTGATGACAGACAGTCAACTACGCAAAGGAAATGGTCACAGGATGCGTCTCCACTCCAAGAACTCCAAGATGGCTGCCGGCCTCGCGGCGGCGGTGCTGCTCGGGCTGCCGCTGGCTGGCTGCGGGTCCGACGACACCGCCGCGGCCGACGAGTCCAGCTCGAACAGCGCCACGCCCGAGCCCGTCGCCGAGGTCGAGGCCCTGTCCGGCGAGAGCACCGCGGTGGCACTCGACGCCGGGTTCGTCGAGGCACTCGAGAGTCTGAAGCTGACCCCCGGCGTCGTCGGCGGGGCCGAGCTGACCAAGAAGGGTTCGTTGGTCTTCCCGATCTCCGGCGGAGACGTCACCTACTACGAGCCCGGCAGCATCGACCCGTACGTCCAGGGCATGATCGAGCACGACGGCAGCGGCTTCTCGCTCACCGCTGGCAAGACCACGGTCAAGCTGACCGACTTCACCGTCGACCCCGGGACGTCGCAGCTGTTCGGCGACGTCGCGGTCAACGGCAAGAGTGCCGCCAAGGACGCGTTCCTGTTCGCCCTCGACGGCCGCACCCTGAAGCCGCTCCAGACCGGTTCGGGCGACACGGCCATCCTGGAGGGCACCAAGGTCAAGATCTCCGAGGACGCCGCCCCGCTGCTGAACGACACCTTCGGCACGGACGCGATCAAGCCCGGCCTGCTAGTCGGGATCGCAACGATCACGATCAACACCAAGTGAGGCTCGACCTCAGGTAGCCATCGCCATCGCGCACCGAGCGTCCTGGGCGCACCGCACGACGATTCGTGCGGTGCGCCCAGTCTCGTTGCCCCCTCGATACCGGTGCGGGCGCAGGTCAACGGCGTACGGGGGGCCTTCACCCGGACTGCGGACCGACCCAGTGCTTCGGGCTTCACCAAGCGTCAACCGGATGGTGGGGTCGCTGACACCGGGAAGGGCAACCCGCACGTCGGCGGCCGTCGTCAGTGCGCGCCACTCGGTACGTCAGGCACCGTTCCGGCCGGCAAACCGGTGCGTAATGAACCGAGTGCTAGACCGGCCGGGAGCCGCCCGGGTCCTGCGTGAACTCGTAGATGAACCCGTCGGGGGCTCGGAAGTGCATCCAGGCGTTGCCCGACTCATCGGCCTCCGGGTCGTCGCTGCGGGTGCCCAGCCGGGCCAGCTTGATGATGTGCACGGATGCTCCGTGGTGTCCGAGGGGGGACTTGAACCCCCACGCCCTGTTACGGGCACTAGCACCTCAAGCTAGCGCGTCTGCCTATTCCGCCACCCGGACGTGCCCCGGCGCTCGAGCCGGATGCGACGGGTCACTGTAGCAGCCGGAAACTCTCGCTCGGGGTGCCGTTGCGACCTGCTCAGGGTGCAGGATGACGCCATGGCAGCCTCCGTGAGCAACGGCTCGTACGATCCCACCGTCGACGTGGTCACCCACGCCAGCGACCTCATCGGCATCGACACGACCAACACCGGGGACGACTCCGGTCCGGGGGAGCGCAAGGCCGCGGAGTACGTCGCGGAGCGGCTCGCCGACGTCGGCCTGGAGCCGACCATCCTGGAGTCCCGGCGGGGCCGCGCCAACCTGGTGGCCCGGTGGGAGGGGTCCGACCCCACCCTGCCGCCGCTGCTGCTGCACGGCCACCTCGACGTCGTCCCCGCGCAGCCCGACGACTGGCGGTTCCCACCGTTCGCGGGAGAGGTGGACGGCGGCTACGTCCACGGCCGCGGTGCGGTGGACATGAAGGACTTCGACGCCATGCTGCTGTCGGTCGTGCGCGCCCGGCAGGGTGTCGGCGCCGCGCCACGGCGGCCGGTGGTGCTCGCCTTCACCGCCGACGAGGAGGCGGGCAGCGGCTACGGCGGGCACTGGCTGGTGGACAACCACCGGGACTGGTTCGCCGACTGCACCGAGGCGGTGGGTGAGGTGGGCGGCTGGTCGGCAACCGTCGGAGACAACCGGCTGTACCTGGTCGAGACCGGGGAGAAGGGGCTCGCCTGGATGCGGCTGCGGGCCACCGGCAAGGCCGGCCACGGCTCGATGCGCCACCCCGACAACGCCGTTACCGCGTTGGCGGCTGCGGTGGCCGCGCTCGGTTCGTACGACTGGCCGGTCGACCCGACGCCCTCGATGCAGCAGCTGCTAGAGACGGTGGCGGGACTGTCGGGGGCTGATGCCGCTGATCCTGATGCGGTGCTGACCCAGCTCGGGCCGGCCGCGCGGATGGTCGGTGCTGGTATCCGCGACACCACGAACCCCTCGATGCTGCGGGCGGGCTACAAGGTCAACGTGGTCCCTGCCTCGGCCGAGGCGTCCGTGGACGGACGAGTCCTGCCCGGGCACGACGAGTCGTTCATCGCCACCGTGCGAGAGGTGGTCGGCCCCTCGGTCGAGGTCGACTACCTCACCCACCAGCCCGCTCTGGAGACGACGTTCGACGGCGACCTGGTCGACGCGATGACCCGCGCGCTGCTCGCTGAGGACCCCGGGGCGACGGTCGCGCCGTACCTGATGTCCGGCGGCACCGATGCCAAGGCCTGGGCACGGCTGGGCATCCGCTGCTTCGGCTTCACGCCGCTGCGACTGCCCGCCGACCTCGACTTCACCGCGCTGTTCCACGGCGTCGACGAGCGGGTGCCGGTCGACGCGCTGGAGTTCGGCGCCCGGGTGCTGGACCGCCTGCTCGACGAGGCCTGACCACCCGCGGATCCACGATCCGCGGATCATGGGCGGAGGTCACTCACAGGGTGCGCTGGATGCGGATGATCTTGCGGCGCATCGTCACCCTCCGGCGGCCGTCGGGGAGCAGCCGAAGCCGGTCCAGCTCCCACCCGCCGTACTCCGCCTGGTCGGTGAGCAGCCTGCGCACGGCGCTGCGCGACTGCCAGCGCGGCAGCCAGAACCGCTCGAACTCGTACTCCGCAGCGACACCCCTCATGGACTGCTCATGGTGCCACGTGCGCGGGTGGGATCACTGCCGGTTGCGCCAATGTCGAGCTGCCGCGTAGCCACTGACCACCCCTGGGACGAGAGTGAGCACGGGCAACCGGCAGCAACGGGGTCTGGGTGCAGCCCGATGAGGACCGCCCAGCCAACCACGATGCCGAGGATGACGATCACGGGGTGCCGGCCGTCTCAAGATCGCGGGCTGGTCAGGCCGTCCTGGTCGATCTGGTGGCCAAGCGCGAGAGAAGCCACGGACCCCTTCGAGAATGTGCGGCTCGCGGCGGGCGGGCGTGGGGGTCAGGGGTGGGCGAGGAGGTGGGCCAGCCGGGTGTGGCGTACGCGGTGCGGCCGGGCCGCCACCGCCTCGGCGAGCGCGGGGCCGGCCTGGTGTACCACCGACAGGTGTTGGCCGGCCTCGGTCGCGGCGCTGATCAGCAGGTCGCGGGTGAGCGAGCCGCCCGCCTCGGCCCCGAGCACCAGTACGATCGCCTCGGCCGACCGACCGACCGCCTCGGCGCAGCCGCGCACCTCGACCTCGCCGACGCCGGCGTCAGCCAGAGCCTCGACGAGCGCGGCGGTGCCGGTGCGGCCGTCGGCTCGCGGTGCGAGCACCAGGGTGTCGGCGGGCTGCACTCCGAACACCCGCGGCAGCGAGCTGGTCACCAGCTGGACCGCCCTGCGGACGGCCTGCTCGGGATCGCCGGCCGGCGTCACCACCACCGCCCGCTGCGCCGGGTCGAGGCGGGGCAGCACCCCGTCGCGCAGGCTGCGCACGAGCACCCCGAACGGGTCGGCGTCGTCGACCGCGGGACCGGGCAGCACCGGTACCGCCCCCGACCCGGCCACGTCGGCGAGCACCCGACCCGGCCCGGGTGCCGGCGGCAGGGAGGTGTCGCCGACCAGCACCAGGCGGGCGTCCGGACGCAGCGTGTCGCCCAGCGCGGCGGCGGCGCCCAGGCCGAGCAGGTCGGCCCGGGCCACCACGACGAGGTCGGCCTCGGCGACCACCGGCAGCTGCTCGGCGAACCGGTCCGGTCTGGTGCGCGCCACCCGGCCGCCGCCCTGCTCGACGCTCGCCACCAGCGGGGCGACCACCGCCTCTGCGTCGGTGCCGCGAGGCGCGTCGACGACGAGCAGCGCCTGGTCGCCACCCTCGACCACCAGGCCGAGCAGCGCCTCGGCGACCTGCTCCTCACGCTCGGCCCAGTCGACGTGGCCGAGCAGGCGCTCCTCGGCGAAGGCCGCCACCCGGCCGCTCTCGTACGCCAGCTGTGCACCCGGCGCCGGGTCGGCGAAGCCGGCGCCACGCAGGGCGGCCGCCACCACGTCGGCGCCGACGCAGGTGGACCCGTCGAGCGCCGCCCGCTCCACCAGGCGGGTCACGAGCACGGCCGCGCGCTCGACGGCCTCGGGGGTGCCGCTCAAGTCGGTGGTGCTGGCAGCTCGGAGCCCGACACATCGTCGAGCGCGGTGACGATGGCGGCGGGCAGCGTCACGTCCTCGGCCGTGAGCGCGCCGCGCAGCTGCGCCGCCGTACGGGCGCCCACGATCGCCGCGGTCACCCCTGGGCGGTCGCGCACCCAGGCCAGTGCAACCTCCAGCGGGGACAGCTCGAGACCCTCCGCGGCCCGGCAGACGGCCTCCACGACGCCGCGGCTGTGCTGGTCGAGATAGGCCGCGACGTTGCTCTCCAGCGCCGGCGAGGCGGCCCGCGAGTCGGCCGGGATGCCGCTGCGGTACTTGCCGGTGAGCACGCCACGACCCAGCGGTGACCAGGCCAGCACGCCCATGCCCATCGCCTGGGCGGCAGGCAGCACCTCCTCCTCGATGTCGCGGTTGAGCAGGGAGTACTCCACCTGCGTGGAGGCCAGCGGCGTACGGCCCGGCGTGCAGGACTGCAGCGTGGCGGCGTGCGCGGTCTGCCAGCCGGTGTAGTTCGAGACCCCGACGTATCGAGCCCGGCCGGAGGTGACCGCCTGGTCCAGCGCCGACAGGGTCTCCTCGAGCGGGGTGTCGTCGCTCCAGACGTGCACCTGCCACAGGTCGACGGCGTCCACGTCCAGCAGCCCGAGTGAGCGGTCGAGCTGGCGCAGCAGGGTGCCGCGAGAGGTGTCGCGCACGTGGCGGCCGCGACGCTGCCCGGCACCTGCCTTGGTGGCCAGCACCACCTCGTCGCGGTCGACGACGTCGCCGAGCATGGCGCCCAGCAGCTGCTCGCTGAGCCCGTCGCCGTAGCCGGCCGCGGTGTCGATCAGCGTGCCACCGGCATCGACGAACGCGGCGAGCTGGTCGCGTGCCTCGTGCACGTCGGTGTCCTTGCCCCACAACCAGGTGCCGAGCCCCAGCCGGGACATCCGCAGACCCGTGCGGCCAGCCTGCCGTTGCTGCATGCCGGCGAGGCTAGTGGCTGCCACCACCCGATCCGCGGCTAGGCTCGCCGCGGCCCACGTCGGGTCGTTGTGGCCGGTGCGGAGGTCAGATGCGTCTCGGGGTGAACATCGGCTTCGTCGCCGGTGCCTCGGCCGACGAGCACGTGCAGCTCGCGGTTGAGGCCGAACGGGCCGGCTACGACGTCGTGTGGGCCGCCGAGGCGTACGGCTCGGACGCGCCGACGCTGCTGTCGTTCATCGCGGCCCGCACCGAGCGCATCGACGTCGGCAGCGCGATCATGCAGATCCCGGCCCGCACGCCGGCAATGACCGCCATGACCGCAGCGACGCTCGACCTGCTGTCGCACGGACGCTTCCGGCTCGGGCTGGGGGTGTCCGGCCCGCAGGTGTCGGAGGGGTGGCACGGGGTCCGTTTCGACAAGCCGCTGGCCCGCACCCGCGAGTACGTCGACGTGGTGCGGATGGCGCTGGCGCGACGCAGCGTCAGCTATGACGGGCAGCACCTGCGGCTGCCGCTGCCGGACGGCCCGGGCAAGGCACTAAAGTTGACGATCCGCCCCGAGCGCGACCCGCTGCCGGTCTACCTCGCGGCGGTCGGCCCGAAGAACCTCGAGCTCACCGGCGAGATCGCCGACGGCTGGCTGGCGATCTTCTTCGCCCCCGAGCACGCCGCTGGCTCGCTCGGCCCGCTGCGTGCGGGTGCGGAGCGGTCCGGCCGGGCCGTGGACAGCCTCGACGTGTCAGCGACCGTACCCGTCGTCATCGGCAACGACCTGGACGGCTGCGCCGACCAGCTGCGCCCCTACACCGCGCTGTACGTCGGCGGCATGGGCAGCCGGACGCAGAACTTCTACAACGCGCTGGCGCGGCGGATGGGCTTCGAGGACGCCGCCGGGCGCATCCAGGACCACTATCTCGACCGCCGGCACCGCGAGGCGGCCGCTGCGGTGCCGTTCGACCTGGTCGACCAGACCGCGCTGATCGGCCCGTTGGAGCGCATCACCGAGCGGCTGCACGCCTACGCCGAGGCCGGGGTGACCACCCTCGCGGTCAGCGCGACGGCGCCGACCATCGAGCAGCGGGTCGTGACTCTCCGGGCACTGGCGACCGCGTTGGACGCCAGCGGGCTCGGCGACTGAGCGTCGGCGACGGGTGGAGGACTGACCGGCGTGAACTGGTTGCAAACGGCGTTCCTGGGCCTCCTGCAGGGTTTGACGGAGTTCTTGCCGATCTCGTCGTCGGCGCACCTGCGGATCTTCCCCGAGCTGTTCGGGTGGGGCGACCCTGGCGCCGCGTTCACCGCAGTGGTGCAGATCGGCACCGAGGTGGCGGTGGTGACGTACTTTCGCCGCGACATCTGGCGGATCGCGGGCGCCTGGCTGCGCTCCCTGGTCGACCCCGAGTGGCGCGGCCAGCGCGACACGCTGATGGGCTGGTACGTCATCATCGGCTCGCTGCCGATCGTCGCCCTCGGGATCACCTTCAAGGACGTCATCGAGACCGACCTGCGCAGCCTGTGGATCGTCGGCTCGACGCTGGTGGGGCTGGGCGTCGTGCTCGGCCTGGCCGAGCGGGTCGGGTCCAGATCCCGGTCGCTGGACAAGCTGGCGTGGCGCTCGGCGGTGCTGCTCGGGCTGGCCCAGGCGCTGGCTCTGGTCCCCGGGGTGTCCCGCTCGGGGGCCACCATCTCGATGGGGCTCTTCTTGGGCTTCGAGCGCGAGGCGGCCACCCGGTTCGCTTTCCTGCTCGCCATCCCCGCCGTCGTCGGCGCCGGGTTCTTCGAGCTCAACGACGCCATCGGCGGCGACAACATCTACTCGCCGCTGGAGACGCTGCTGGCCACGGTGGTGTCCTTCGTGGTCGGGTACGCCACCATCGCCTGGCTGCTGCGCTACGTGTCGACGCACTCGTACGCTCCGTTCGTCGTCTACCGTGTGCTGCTGGGCACCGGGGTCCTGGTGCTGCTGGGCGCCGGGGTGCTCACCGCCTGAGCCACGCCGGGACCGCTCTCACAGCCACCCGCTGCGCTTGAATGCCCGCCAGAGCACGTACGACCCCGCAAGCATCACCAGCAGCACCAGCGGGTAGCCGAAGGTCCAGTGCAGCTCGGGCATCTGGTCGAAGTTCATGCCGTAGATGCTCGCGACCAGCGTGGGAACGAGGAACAGCGCGGCCCACGCGGAGATGCGGCGGACGTCGTCGTTCTGCTGCACGCTGATCTGCGCCAGGTGCGCCGACAACGCGTTGTCGAGCAGGTGGTCGAGGGTGTCCACGACCTCGGCGACCCGGGCCACGTGGTCGGCGACGTCGCGGAAGAAGGGCACCGCGTCCGCCTCGACCTCCTCGACGTCGGCGCGCACCAGCCCGCTTAGCGGTTCCCGCAACGGCTGCACCGCCCGCCGCACCTCGAGCACCTCCCGCTTGAGCCGGTAGATGCGCTCGGAGTCGCGCGTGCGGTCGGGCCCGAACACCGAGCGTTCCACCTCGTCGACGTCGGTCTCGAGCTCGGCGGCGACCTCGGCGTACCGGTCGACGATGCCGTCCATCACGGCGTACATCCCGGCGACCGGACCGTGCCCCAGCACCTCGGTGTGCTGCTCGGCCTGGTGTCGCAGCTTGCCCAGCCCCTCACCTTCGCCGTGGCGGACCGTGACCAGGTAGTCGCTGCCGACGAACATGGCCACCTCGCCGGTCTCGACCGTGTCGTCCGCGGTGTAGGCGAGCGTCTTCATCACCACGAACAGGTCGTCGTCGTAGCGCTCCATCTTCGGGCGCTGATGGGCGCTGACCGCGTCCTCGACCGCCAGCGGGTGCAGGCCGAGCGCCTCGGCGTATTCCTGCAGCTCGGCGGCCTCGGGTTCGAACAGCCCGAGCCACAAGAAGCCGCCAACGCGGTCCGCCTCGTCGCGCGCGGCGTACACATCCTCGCGGTGCGCCGGCTCGTCGATGCGCTCGCCGCTGCGGTAGACGGCACAGTCGATGATCACGCCCTCATTGTCACCCTCGCCTAGGCTGGCGGGCGATGCCCACACTCGTCTTGGTCCGGCACGGCCGCACGTCTGCCAACGCCGTCGGTGTGCTGGCCGGTCGCGCGGCGGGGGTGCACCTCGATGTCGCCGGCCGTGGTCAGGCGCGGCGGGTCGGTGAGCGGCTGGCCGGGCTCCGGCTCGCACGCGTGGTCAGCAGCCCGATGGAGCGCACCATGCAGACCGCCCGCGAGATCGTGCAGGCGGGCGCGGATGGGCTGGAGGTGCGCCGCGACCACGGGCTGGTCGAGTGCGGGTACGGCTCGTGGACCGGCCGCCCGATCAAGGAGCTGGCCAAGGAACGGCTGTGGCGGACCGTGCAGACCCACCCAAGCGGGGTGACCTTCCCCGACGGCGAGTCGCTGGCCGCCATGCAGCACCGGGCGGTCGCAGCGGTCCGACGCCACGACGACGAGGTCTCCCGGGAGAACGGCGAGCGGGCGGTGTGGGTGGCGGTGAGCCACGGTGACGTGATCAAGTCCGTGCTGGCCGACGCGCTCGGGCTGCACCTCGACCAGTTCCAGCGCATTGTCGTCGACCCGGCCTCGGTGAGCGTGGTGCGCTACACCACGCAGCGGCCGTTCGTGCTGCACCTCAACGACCACGGCACCGACCTGTCCGCGCTGAAGCCGCCGGCCCGCCGACGCGGCCGACGCGCGACGGCCCCTGACTCCGATGCCGTACCCGGCGGCGGTGCGGGACCGTCCGCGGGCCCGGCCGCATAGGCTCGGGGCATGCTCGTGCACCGGCACAACCCGCCCGACCGATTCGTGGTCGGCACCGTCGGCGAGCCCGGCGCGCGCACGTTCTTCCTGCAGGCGCGCACCGGCCGACTCGTCACGAGCGTGTCGCTCGAGAAGGAGCAGGTCGCCATCCTCGCCGAGCGCATCGGCGTGCTGCTCGACGAACTCGTTCGCACCGGTGACCTGGCCGAGAGCGACGCGGTCGCTGCGGGCGCCGACGTCGAACCGCTCGACCAGCCGCTGGTGGAGGAGTTCCGGGTGGGGACCATGACGCTGTCGTGGGACGGCGACGACAAGCAGGTCGTAATCGAGGCGTTCCCCGTCGGCGAGGACGACGTCGAGCCCGGCGACGGCGAGGTCCAAGGCGACGCGGGCGACCCGGACGTCGCCGCCGATCCCGACGACGACGCGCAGGCCGACGTGAGCGAGGGTGGCGCCTCGGAGGTGCTGCTCGTCCGGCTCGGGCCGGCCGCCGCCCGGGAGTTCGCCGGGCGCGCAGACACCGTCATCTCAGCCGGGCGACCGCCGTGCCCGTTCTGCGGCCAGCCCCTCGATCCGTCCGGGCACCTGTGTCCCCGCGCGAACGGCTACAAGCGGGTGGCTCGTTGACCGCCGGCGCCGTTGTACCGGCCGACGAGCCGACGGTGCGGGAGGTGCTGAGCCGCGGTGCGCTCGAGATCGACGGGCGGGTGGTGCCCGCGTCCAACGCCACCTTCGTCGGCGAGGTCAGCCTGGCGGGCGTGGCGTTGCGCTGCGTCTACAAGCCGGTGCGCGGGGAGCGGCCGCTGTGGGACTTCCCGACCGGCACGCTCGCCGACCGCGAGGTCGCCGCCTACGAGGTGTCCCACCGCGCCGGCTGGCACGTCGTGCCGACAACGGTGCACGCCGACGGGCCGGCCGGTGCCGGCATGGTCCAGGAGTGGGTAGACACCGACGACGACGAGCTGATCGACCTGGTGCCGCAGGGCCGGCGGCCGGCCGGCTGGCGACACGTCCTCGACGCCTGGGACGCCGCCGAGCGACCCGTGTCGCTAGTGCACGCCGACGTGCCCGGGCTGCGGCGGATGGCGTTGTTCGACGTCGTCGTCAACAATGCCGACCGCAAGGCAGGTCACCTGCTGTCGGCCGGCGGGGTGGTGCGCGGCTGCGACCACGGGCTGACCTTCCACGTCGACGACAAGCTGCGCACGGTGTTGTGGGGTTGGGCGGGGGAGCCGCTCGACGACGAGGACCTCGAGCCCGTGCGTTGGCTGCACGCCGCCCTCCAGGGGACGGCCGACGGAGGGTTGCGCGCGCTGCTCGGCCAGCTCATCGACGGCCACGAGATCGCCCGGCTCAGCGCGCGGCTGCGGCTGCTGCTGCAGCGCCCCTGCTTCCCGGAGCCGCCGGAGAGCTGGCGGGCCGTTCCGTGGCCGATCTTTTGATCTGCGCCGGTTAGGGTTCGCCGCATGCGTGCCTGGGCGTCCGATCCGGTGTCGTCCCTGGCCGCCAGGGGGCTCGGCACCGGGCCGCCGCCGTCGGTGCGCGACACCGCGTCCGGTGCCCTGCTCCGCCTCGGTCCGACCGACGCCGCGGGCGTCTACGTCTGCGGCATCACCCCGTACGACGCCACCCACCTCGGCCACGCGTCGACCATGCTGGCCTTCGACCTGCTGCAGCGGGTGTGGCTCGACGCCGGCCTCGAGGTCACCTACACCCAGAACGTCACCGACATCGACGACCCGCTGCTCGAGCGGGCCGCGCGCGACGGCGTCGACTGGCGCGACCTCGCCGAGCGGGAGGTGCAGCTGTTCCGCGGTGACATGGAGGCGCTGCGATTGCTGGCGCCGCAGCACTACACCGGGGTCGTCGAGTCGATGGACCTGGTGGTGGCCGCGATCGAGCGGCTGGTGGCTGCCGGGGTCACCTACCGGGTCGATGACGACCTGTACTTCGAGGCCGGCCGGGACCCTGGATTCGGCCGCGTGAGCCGTCTCGACCGCTCGACGATGCTCGGGCTGCTCGGTGAGCGCGGCGGCGACCCCGACCGGCCCGGCAAGCGCGACCGGCTCGACTGGCTGCTGTGGCGCGCCGAGCGGCCCGGCGAGCCCTGCTGGGACTCGCCGTTCGGACGGGGCCGCCCGGGGTGGCACGTCGAGTGCGCCGCGATGGCCGTCGAGCACCTCGGCATGGGCTTCGAGGTGCAGGGGGGCGGCAGCGACCTGGCCTTCCCGCACCACGAGATGTCGGCGGCCGAGGCGGAGACCGCCTTTGCCGCCGCGCCGTTCGCCCAGGCGTACATGCATGCGGGCATGGTCGGCCTCGACGGCGAGAAGATGAGCAAGTCCCGCGGCAACCTGGTCCTCGTGTCAGAGCTGCTGCGGCGAGGGGTCGACCCGATGGCGCTGCGGCTGGCCCTGCTCGGCCACCACTACCGCTCAGACTGGTCCTGGACCGAGGCCGACCTCTCCGCCGCCGAGCGACGGTTGGCGGCCTGGCGGGCGGCCGTGGACGCGGGTCGCCCGGTCGACGCGGGCGCGGTGGTGGCGGCGATGCGCGAATCGCTGGCCGACGACCTCGACGCCCCGCGCGCGCTGGCCGTCGTCGACGAATGGGCGGTCGCCGGCGGCCGGGCGGGGCCCGAGGTCGGCGACCGCGGCTCGGGCAGGAGCGGCGAGGACGCCCGTACGGTGGCGGTCGCGCTCGACGCCCTGCTCGGCATCGCCATCTGACCCCCTCAAGCCCAAAGTGGGGGGGGGGTCAGCCGGGGTCGGAGTCGCGCTGGCGGCGCTTGAGGTAACGCTCGAAGTCCCGCGCGATCGCATCGCCGCTGGCGTCGGGCAGCTCGCAGGTGTCCAGGGCCGCCTCCAGCGCGGCAACGTAGTCGGCCACCTCGGTGTCCTTGCGGGCCAGCTCGTCGACGCCACGCTCCCAGGCGCGCGCCTCCTCTACCAGTTCGCCGACGTCGACCGAGGTCTCCACGATGTCTTCGACCCGGCCGAGCAGCGCCAGGGTCGCCTTCGGGCACGGTGACTCCGCGACGTAATGCGGCACCGCGGCCCACAGCGACAGGCTTGGCATGTCTGCCCGGGCGCACAGATCCTGGAAGATTCCGGTGATCCCGGTCGGGCCCTCGTAGTGGGACGGCTCGACGCCCAGCCGCTCGCCGAGGGCGGGGTCGCTGACCGAACCGGTGACCGGGACCGGTCGGCTGTGCGGCACGTCGGCGAGCAGCGCACCGAGCGAGACCACCAGTCGTACGCCGAGCGTCTCGGCCATCTCGAGGATCTCGGCGCAGAACTGCCGCCAGCGCAGGTTGGGCTCGACCCCCTGGAGCAGCACCAGGTCGCGGTCGGACCCCGCCGGGCGGGCGACGTACAGCCGGGTGGTCGGCCACACCACCACCCGCTCACCCTCCTGGTCGGTGCCGACGGTGGGGCGGGTGCGCTGGAAGTCGTAGTAGTCCTCCGGGTCGAGCTCGGCCACCAACTCGGCGTCCCACTGCTCGACGAGCCGCTCGACGGTCGCCGACGCGGCCTCGGCCGCGTCGTTCCAGCCCTCGAAGGCGGCGATCAGGATCGGGTCGACCAGCTCGCGCTCGAGCCCGCGATCACTCATGGCGTCAGCCTACGACCGTCGCCGAGCGGGCCCAGGGCGAGCCACGCCGGCCACACCGCGAGCATGTCCGGGCGGTGGGCGCCGTCGCTCTAGGGTGGACCCCATGACGTCACGACCCGATGACCTTCGCAGTGCCCTCAGCGAGCGCGTCGTCGTGGCGGACGGGGCGATGGGCACCATGCTGCAGGAGCACGACCTCGGGCTGGACGACTTCGAGGGGTACGAGGGCTGCAACGAGATCTTGTCGGTCACCCGGCCCGACGTGGTCCGGGCGATCCACGATGCCTACTTCGAGGTGGGCGCGGACTGCGTCGAGACCAACACCTTCGGCGCCAACTTCGGCAACCTCGGCGAGTACGACATCACCGACCGCATCGGCGAGCTGGCCCACGCCGGTGCCGCGGTGGCGCGCGAGCGGGCCGACCACTGGTCGACGAGCGAGCGGCCGCGGTGGGTGCTGGGATCGGTCGGGCCGGGCACCAAGCTGCCCACCCTCGGCCACGTCGAGTTCGCCACCTTGCGGGACGCCTTCGCCGAGCAGGTGCGTGCGATGGTCGACGGCGGGGTCGACGCGGTGCTGGTCGAGACCGCGCAGGACCTGCTGCAGGCCAAGGCCGCGGTGATCGGTGCGCGCCGGGCGCTCACCGCCACCGGCGCCGACCTGCCGCTGATGGTGCACGTCACCGTCGAGACCACCGGCACGATGCTGCTCGGCACCGAGATCGGTGCGGCGCTCACCGCGCTCGAGCCGCTCGACATCGACCTGATCGGCCTCAACTGCGCCACCGGACCGGCCGAGATGAGCGAGCACCTGCGGCACCTGTCCCGGCACGCACGCACTCGGCTCGGCTGCATGCCCAACGCCGGCCTGCCGCAGCTGACCGCCACCGGCGCGGCGTACCCGCTGACCCCCGAGCAGCTGGCCGACGCGCTCGACACCTTCACCCGTGAGTACGGATTGGGCCTGGTCGGCGGCTGCTGTGGAACCACCCCCGAGCACGTACGCCAGGTGGTCGAGCGGGTACGGGGACGCGAGCTGAGCCGCCGCGAGCCGGCGAGCGAGCCGGGGGCCGCCTCGCTCTACCAGCACGTGCCGTTCCAGCAGGACACGACCTACCTGTCGATCGGCGAGCGCACCAACGCCAACGGCAGCTTGGCCTTCCGGGAGGCGATGCTCGAGGGGCGCCTCGACGACTGCGTGGAGATCGCCCGCGCACAGACCCGCGACGGTGCGCACCTGCTCGACCTGTGCGTCGACTACGTCGGTCGTGACGGGGTCGCCGACATGAAGGAGCTGGCCGTGCGGCTGGCGACCGCGTCGACGCTGCCGGTGGTGCTCGACTCGACCGAGCCGCCGGTCATCGAGGCGGGGCTGGAGCGACTCGCCGGCCGCTCGCTGATCAACTCGGTCAACTACGAGGACGGCGACGGGCCGACGTCGCGGTTCGCGCGGGTCATGCCCATCGTCCGCGAGCACGGCGCGGCGGTGGTCGCACTGACCATCGACGAGGAGGGGCAGGCGCGCACCGCGGAGTGGAAGGTGCGGGTCGCCGAGCGGCTCATCGCCGACCTCACCCAGCAGTGGGGCATGCGGGTCGAGGACATCGTCGTCGACTGCCTGACCTTTCCGGTCACCACCGGTCAGGAGGAGACCCGGCGCGACGCGCTGGAGACGATCAAGGCGATCCGCGAGCTGAAGCGCCGGCATCCCACGGTGCAGACCACCCTCGGCGTGTCCAACGTCTCCTTCGGTGTCAGCCCGGCCGCCCGGGCGGTGCTTAACAGCGTCTTCCTGCACGAGTGCGTCGAGGCGGGGCTCGACTCGGCGATCGTGCACGCGGCGAAGATCCTGCCGCTGTCGCGCATCCCCGACGAGCAGCGCGAGGTGGCGCTCGACCTCGTGTACGACCGGCGTCGTGAAGGCTACGACCCGCTGCAGCGGCTGCTGGAGGTGTTCTCCGGCGTCACCGCCGCCGACAGCAAGGCCGATCGCGCGGCGGAGCTGGCGGCCCTGCCGCTGCCCGAGCGGCTGCAGCGGCGCATCGTCGACGGCGAGCGCAAGGGGCTCACCGAGGACCTCGACGAGGCGTTGGGCGAGGGTCGGCCGGCGCTCGACATCGTCAACGAGGACCTGCTGGCCGGGATGAAGACCGTCGGGGTGCTGTTCGGCTCCGGCGAGATGCAGCTGCCGTTCGTGCTGCAGTCGGCCGAGGTGATGAAGGCCGCGGTCGCGCACCTCGAGCCGCACATGGAGGCGACCGACGAGGAGGGCAAGGGAACGATCGTGCTGGCCACGGTGAAGGGTGACGTGCACGACATCGGCAAGAACCTCGTCGACATCATCCTCACCAACAACGGCTACACCGTGGTCAACCTCGGCATCAAGCAGCCGGTCAACAACATCTTGGAGGCCGCCGAGGAGCACCGGGCCGACGTCATCGGCATGTCCGGACTGCTGGTCAAGAGCACCGTGATCATGCGCGAGAACCTGGAGGAGCTCAACCAGCGCGGGCAGGCCGCCCGCTTCCCGGTCATCCTCGGCGGCGCCGCGCTGACCCGAGCGTTCGTCGAGGAGGACCTGGCCAGCCTGTACGAGGGTGAGGTGCGCTACGCCCGGGACGCCTTCGAGGGGCTGCGGTTGATGGATGCGCTGGTCGCCGTCGGTCGTGGCGTCCCGGGTGCCACGCTGCCCGAGCTGCGCACCCGCCGGGTCCGTCGGGTCGACCGCGGCGATAAGGAGCCCGTCGAGGTTCCGGCCCGGTCCGACGTGGCCGTGGACAACCCGATACCGACCCCGCCGTTCTGGGGATCGCGCATCGTCAAGGGCATCGCGCTGGCGGAGGTCGCCGAGTGGCTCGACGAACGCGCCACGTTCATGGGCCAGTGGGGGCTGCGCGGTGCGCGCGGCGGCAACGGGCCGTCGTACGAGGAGCTGGTGGAGACCGAGGGCCGGCCACGGCTGCGGGCCCTGTTGGAGCGGGTGCACACCGACCGGGTGATGGAGCCGGCCGTTGTCTACGGCTACTGGCCGTGCTGGTCCGAGGGCGACGACGTCGTCGTGCTCGACCCCGAGACCCATTCCGGGGAGGTCGCCCGGTTCTCGGTCCCCCGCCAGCGGCGGGACCGGTTCTTGTGCCTGGCCGACTTCATCCGAGCCAAGGACGCGGGAGAGATGGACGTCATCGGCTTCCACCTGGTGACGATGGGCAGCCGGGTGGCCGAGGTGACGGCGGCGATGTTCGAGCGCGACGCCTATCGCGACTACCTCGAGCTGCACGGGCTGTCGGTGCAGCTGACCGAGGCGCTCGCCGAGCGCTGGCACGCGCGCATACGGGCCGAGCTGGGCATCGACGGCGGCGACGCGCCGACCCTCGCCGGGATCCTCAAGCAGGGCTACACCGGCGAGCGGTACTCCTTCGGCTACCCGGCCTGTCCCGACCTCGAGGACCGGGTAACGCTCGTGCGGCTGCTGGAGCCGGAGCGGATCGGCGTCACCTTGTCCGAGGAGCTGCAGCTGCACCCCGAGCAGTCCACCGACGCCCTGATCCTGCACCACCCCGAGGCGACGTACTACAACGCGCGCTGACCGGCCGCAACGTTTACGCGGCGCGGCGACCCTTGACGTGGCATGCACGCCACGTAAGGGGACCGGCCGCAACGTTTACGGGGCGCGCGGCGGGGTGCGGGGCGCGCGGGGGTGGGTGCGCCGTGCCCTGACGGGTGGTCGATCCGTGACCCACTCGTGACATCACGGGTGTTTCCACCGTCTTGTCCGCTGGATAGGGTCGCGGCGGCTGGGGCTGCCCCCGGTGCCGTCATCGACAGGAGGAAACATGAGACTGCCACTCACCCGCGCCGGTCGGGGCCGGCGCGCCGTGTCGCTGGTCGCTGCCGGCGCGCTGGCGGTGGGTGCCGCCGGCTGCGCCGAGAGCGAGCGGTCGAGTGGCGGGGGCTCGGGCTCGGGTGAGTCCGGCGGCAGCTTCGTGTTCGCCGGCTCGGCCGAGCCGGTGACGCTGGACCCGTTCTACGCCAGTGACGGTGAGAGCTTCCGGGTGGCGCGGCAGATCTTTGAGGGCCTGGTCGGCACCAAGCCGGGCACCGCCGACCCGGCCCCGCTGCTGGCGGAGAGCTGGGAGCGCAGCGAGGACGGCCTCACCACGACGTTCAAGCTGCGGGAGGGGGTGCAGTTCTCCGACGGCACCGACTTCAACGCCGAGGCGGTCTGCTTCAACTTCGACCGCTGGTACAACACACCGACGGGCATCGCCCAGAGCGAGGACCTGTCGTATTACTACGGCAAGACCTTCCGCGGCTTCGCCAAGGGCAAGAACACCGACGGGATCTACGAGTCGTGCGAGGCGACCGGCGACCTCGAGGCCGTCGTCACGCTGACGGACCCGTTCGCTGGCTTCATCGCCGCACTGTCGCTGCCGGCGTTCTCGATGCAGAGCCCCACCGCGCTGGAGAAGTACTCGGTGCCGGCCGGCAAGGACCCGCGCAAGGGTGAGTACGCCAACAAGTTCCCGACCGGCACCGGGCCGTTCGTGCTGGGCTCGTGGGACAAGGGCAGCAAGGTCACGCTGGAGCGCAACGACGACTACTGGGGCGAGAAGGCCAAGGTGGACCAGGCCATCGTGGTGGCCATCGCCGATCCCGGCGCCCGTCGAGACGCGCTGATCTCCGGCGACGTCGACGGTTTCGACCTGGTGGGGCCGGCCGACATCTCCAAGCTCGAGGAGGAGGGGATGACCATCGCCAACCGCGACGCGTTCAACGTCCTTTACCTCGGCTTCAACCAGGCCCGCAAGCCATTGGACAACAAGCAGGTCCGCGAGGCGATCGCGCACGCGGTGAACAAGGAGGAGGTCGTGAGCGCCTCGCTGCCGGAGGGGACCGAGCCGGCCACGCAGTTCATGCCCGAACTCGTCAACTCCTACTCCGAGGACGTCAAGACCTACGAGTACGACCCGGAGCTGGCCAAGCAGATGCTCGCCGACGCGGGGCAGTCCGACCTCACCCTCGAGTTCAACTACCCGACGGAGATCAGCCGACCATACATGCCCTCGCCGGAGGCGACGTTCAACGTGCTGCGCAGCCAACTGAAGGCCGTCGGGATCACCGTGAAGCCCACCGCCGACCAGTGGGAGGACTACCTCGGCGTCACCACCGGCACCTCCAAGCACGGCATCCACCTGCTGGGCTGGACCGGCGACTACAACGACGCGGACAACTTCCTCGGCGTCTTCTTCGGCACCAAGACCCAGGAGTGGGGCTTCGACAACCCGGAGCTCTTCCAGGCGCTGACGGAGGCGCGCGGCCTCAGCACGGTCGACGAGCAGGTGACCGCCTACAAGCAGATCAGTGAGGACGTGATGGAGTTCCTGCCCGGCATCCCGCTGGCGAGCCCGGTGCCGAGTCTGGCCTTCGCCCCCGACGTCCAGGGCTATGAGCCGAGCCCGGTCAACGACGAGGTGTGGAACGGCGTCACGGTCGAGAAGTGACCGCGGGTGCACCACGCCGGGTCCGGGCAGCCGGAACTTCGGGCTAGCCGAGAGGGAGTGCCGAGGCGATGCTGAGGTTCGCGCTGCGCCGGCTCGCCCTGCTCGTCCCGGTCCTGTTCGGCCTGTCCATACTGCTCTTCGTCTGGATCCGGGCGCTGCCCGGCGACCCGGCCCGTTCGCTGCTCGGCGAGCGGGCCACCCCGGCGGGGATCAAGCAGATCCGCGAGCTGTACGGCTTCGACAAGCCGCTGCTGGAGCAGTACTGGGCCTACCTCGGCCAGCTGGTTCGGCTCGACTTCGGCAGTTCCATCCGCGATGGTCGGCCGGTCACCGAGACCTTCTTCGAGCAGTTCCCTGCCACGGTGGAGCTGGCGCTGTTCGCGATCTTGTTCGCGGTGGTGCTGGGCATCCCGCTGGGCTACGCCGCCGCCCGACGACGGGGGGAGGCCGTCGACGGGGCGGTGATCACCGGCTCGCTGCTCGGCGTGGTGGTGCCGGTCTTCTTCCTGGCGATCCTGCTCAAGCTGGTCTTCGCCATCCGGCTCGACTGGTTCCCCACCTCGTCGCGCCAGGACCCGCGCATCGACGCCACCCACATCACGAACTTCTACGTCCTGGACGGCCTGCTCACCCGCGAGTTCGACGCCTCCTGGGATGCGCTCGTACATCTGGTGCTGCCGGCCGTCGCCCTGGGGACGATCCCGCTGGCGATCATCGTCCGCATCACCAGGGCGTCGGTGTCGGAGGTGCTCAGCGAGGACTACGTCCGCACCGCCGACGCGAAGGGGCTGCACCCAGCGGTGGTGCGCCGCCGGCACGTGCTGCGCAACGCCATGCTGCCGGTGCTCACCACCATCGGGCTGCAGGTGGGCCTGCTGCTGTCGGGGGCGGTGCTGACCGAGACGGTCTTCTCGTTCAACGGGATCGGGTCTTACCTGTTCGACGCCATCTCCCAGCGTGACTACCCGGTCCTGCAGGGCTACATCTTGTTCATCGCGCTGATCTACTCGCTGGTCAACCTCGCGGTCGACCTCGGGTACGGCCTATTCGACCCGCGGGTGCGGGTCTCATGAGCACGTTGGCGCCGACCGTACCCAGCGGTGCGCGTGAGCCCGCACCGCTCGACACCGGCACGGCCGGCGAGAGCCTGCTGCGCGGCGCCTGGCGGCGGCTGCGCCGCAGCCCGCTGGCCATCGCCGGGGCGGCGATCGTGCTGGTCTTCGTCGTCGTCGCGCTGGCGGCACCGCTGCTGGCGCCCTACGAGCCGGCCAGCACCCAGTGGGCCGGCCAGGTGACCCCCCAGTCGGTGCCGGGGTCGTCCGCCGACCACCTGCTCGGGCTCGACTCGTTCGGCTCCGACATGCTCACCCAGCTGATCTACGGCGCCCGCCAGTCGCTGATCGTTGGGGTCGTCTCGACCGTGCTCGGCCTGTCGGTCGGCGCGGCGCTCGGGCTGGCGGCCGGGGGTCTCGGCGGCAAGGTCGACACCGCGGTGATGCGGCTCGTCGACATCCTCCTGTCGATTCCTAGCCTGCTGCTGGCGGTCAGTGTCGCCGCGGTCATCGGGCAGAGCCAGCTGTCGGTGATGATCGCCATCGGGGTGGCGCAGGTGCCGGTGTTCGCCCGGCTGCTGCGCGGCTCGATGATGTCGCAGAGCAAGTCCGACTACGTGCTGGCTGCCGACGCGCTGGGCATCCGCCGGCGGCGGATCGTGATGGGCCACGTGCTGCCCAACTCGATGGGGCCCACCATCGTGCAGGCAACCCTGGCCCTGGCCACCGCCATCATCGAGGTCGCGGCGCTGTCCTTCCTCGGGCTCGGTGACGGTGACCCGGCGGTCGCCGAGTGGGGTCGCATGCTGGTGGCCGCCCAGGAGCGGTTCGGCAACGACCCGCGGCTGGCCATCTATCCCGGTGTCTGCATCGCCGTCACCGCGTTGGGTTTCACCCTGTTCGGCGAGGCCCTGCGCGAGGCCCTGGACCCCAGGCAGCGGAGGTGAGCACGATGACCGGCACGCCGGGCCAGCGGCACGCACCGCTGCTCGAGGTCGACGACCTGGCGGTGGTGTTCCACGGCGCTCGGGGGGACGTCGAGGCCGTCAGCGAGGTGAGCTTCTCGGTCCGGCCGGGTGAGCACGTCGCGCTGGTGGGGGAGTCCGGCAGCGGCAAGTCGGTGACCTCGCTGGCGGTGATGGGGTTGCTGCCCGCTCGCAGCACCACCGTGCGCGGCTCGATCCGCTACGACGGCGACGAGCTGCTCGGGCTCGGCGACAAGGAGCGCCGGGACCTTCGCGGCGCCGAGATGGCGATGATCTTCCAGGACCCGATGACGTCACTGAACCCGGTCGTGCCGATCGGGGTGCAGATCGGCGAGGTCCTGCAGCGGCACAAGGGGCTGTCCAGGGCCGAGGCGCGGGAGGTGTCGGTCGACCTGCTCACACGGGTCGGCATCGCCGACGGCAAGCGGCGGCTCAAGGAGTACCCGCACCAGCTGTCGGGCGGGATGCGGCAACGAGTGCTGATCGCGATCGCCCTCGCCTGCGAGCCCCGGCTGCTGATCGCCGACGAGCCGACCACCGCTCTCGACGTCACGATCCAGGCGCAGATCCTGGAGCTGCTGCGCGAGCTGGTGTCGGGCACCGGGACCGCGCTGGTCATGATCACCCACGATCTCGGGGTGGTGGCAGGGCTGTGCGACGAGGTCCACGTCATGTACTCCGGGCGGGTGGTCGAGTCCGCGCCGCGGCGCTCGCTGTTCGGGGAGCCTCGGCACCCCTACACCGGCGGCCTGCTCGGGTCGATCCCGCGGCTGGACGCTGCCCGCGGCGAACCGCTGACTCCGATCCCCGGCTCGCCGAACGACGCCCTGCCGTGGACGCACTCGTGCGCGTTCGCGCCGCGCTGTGGCAACCGGGTCGACGAGTGCACCACCCAGACGCCGTTGTTGAAGGGAGTGGGGCGGGAGACCCAGCCGGGCTACGAGCGGGCCCTGCGCTGCTTCAACCCGATCGACGTCCGGGAGGCATCTTGAGCGCCGAGCGCTCCGCCGAGCCCGACGACGTGCTGCTGCGCGTACGCGGCCTCAAGGTGCACTTCCCCATCAAGCAGGGGATCTTGCTGCAGCGCACCGTCGGACACGTGCGGGCCGTCGACGGGGTCGACCTCGACGTGCGCCGCGGCCAGACCCTGGGCCTGGTGGGGGAGTCGGGCTCGGGCAAGTCGACCCTGGGCCGCGGAATCTTGCGGTTGGGGGTGCCGCTCACCGCGGGCACCGTGGAGTACGACGGCGTCGACGTGGCCAGCCTCAGGGGTGAGCAGCTGCGGCACCAGCGCAGCTCGATGCAGATGGTTTTCCAGGACCCGATGGCCAGCCTCAACCCCCGCCAGAGCGTCGAGACCCTGATCACCGAGCCGTTGCGCGCACATGGCAAGCCGGTGGAAGCCGACACCGTCGGCCGGCTGCTCGAGCTGGTGGGTCTGCCCCGGGGGGCGGCGCTGCGCTACCCGCACGAGTTCTCGGGCGGTCAGCGCCAGCGGCTGGGCATCGCGCGCGCCGTGGCCCTCGAGCCGGCGCTGGTCATCGCAGACGAGCCGGTGTCGGCACTCGACGTGTCGGTGCAGGCACAGGTGCTCAACCTGCTGGAGGAGCTGCAGGAGCGCCTCGGGCTGACCTACGTCGTCATCGCACACGACCTCGCCGTCGTCCGGCACGTCTCCGACGTCGTCGCGGTGATGTACCTCGGTGGCATCGTCGAGCAGGCCGACTCCGACGATCTCTATCGGTCACCGCTGCACCCCTACACCCGGGCGCTGATGTCGGCGGTGCCCGTGCCGGACCCCGACGTCGAGGACCATCGCGAGCGCATCCTGTTGCGCGGCGACATCCCGTCGCCGGCCGACCCGCCGACGGGCTGCCGCTTCCACACCCGCTGCCCGTACCGGCAAGCCACCCGCTGCGACGACGAGCGACCCGCGCTGCGCGAGCTGCGGCCCGGGCACAGCGCCGCCTGTCACTACGCCGAGCAGATCGAGAGCGGCGAGATCCAGCCCGCGGACGCCGCCGAGATGGTGGGCACCGGCTGACCGGGCGAGCAGCCGGGGCGGACGAACCGGACGTATCACCTGACCGGGTCGGGCGCACCTCAGGACATGAACGGGCCACACCCCGAGTCGCCGGAAGCGGTCGCGGCGCTGCTGGCCGACTTCGACGCCGAGCTGGCGGCAGCCCAGGCACCGGCGCAGCCTCAACCAGGCTGAACCACCTCCCGCTCGACCACGTCGATAGCGGCCGGATCCGCACGTGGTCGGACCGGCGCACCGTCGGGCAGCGGCGGGGGGGTGCCACCGTAGGCCGGGCACAGGGCCTGGTGTGCGCACCAGCCGCACAGTGCCGAGGGCCGCGCCCGCCAGTCGCCGCTCTCGGTGGCCCGGCTGATCGCCGCCCACAGCGCCTCCAGCTTGCGTTCGGTGGCCAGCAGGTCGGCCTCGTCAGGCACGTAGCGGACCACCTCGCTGTTGCCCAGGTAGACCAGCTGCAACAGCGCCGGCAGCACGCCGCGGGTGCGCCACAGCACCAGGGCGTAGAACTTCATCTGGAACAGCGCCTTGGCCTCGAAGTGCTCCGACGGCGAGCGGCCGGTCTTGTAGTCGACCACCCGGATCTCGCCAGTCGGCGCGACGTCGACGCGGTCGACGATGCCGCGCAGGAGCAGCCGCGAGTCGAGCACGTGCTCGACGTAGAGCTCCCGCTCGGCCGGCTCGAGCAGGCTCGGGTCCTCCAGGGTGAACCAGGTGGTGAGCAGGGCCCGGCACTGCTCCAGGAACTCCGCGCGATCGACCCGCTCGACATCGACCGGCTCAGCCTCACCCGGTGGCGCGAACATCGCCGCGGCCCGCGGGTCGGTCGCGCGCGCCGCTGCCAGCATCGGCTCGAGCAGGGCCTCCGCCTCGGCCGGCACCCGGCGTGCCGCCGGCAGGTCGAAGACCCGCTCCAGCACGGCGTGCACCAACGTCCCTCGAAAGGCTGCCGGGTCGGCCGGCTCGGGCAGCCGGTCGATCGTGCGGAAGCGGTACAGCAACGGACAGCTCATGAAGTCGGCCGCCCGTGACGGTGACAGGCTGCCGAGCGGGTCGTCGGCCGCCGGGGACGCGGGCTCGGTCACGGGAACTGTCATGCACACACCGTAGGAGCCGCCACCGACAGCCCGCAGTTGTCACCGGCACACGGTTGCTAGAACACCGTGTGCCGGTGACAACGTGGTGGGGGCTGTCGCGCGGGCGGCTAGCGTGGGGGTATGAGCCAACCGCCGACGGCACCGGCCCGTCGAGCCGGCATCGTGCAGCTCGGCACGGTGGCCGGGGTGCCGGTGTTCGTCCGGACGTCGTGGTTCCTCGTGGCCGGGCTGATCGCGTTCCTGATGGCGCCGCGCATCGAGGTGGTGCAGCCCGGCCTGGGCGCGCTTGCATACGTCGCCGGTGCGGCCTTCGCGGTGCTGCTGTACCTGTCGGTGCTGCTGCATGAGATCTCGCACGCGGTCGCGGCCAAGGCGTACGGCATGAGGGTGCGCTCGGTGGAGCTGCACTTCCTCGGCGGCGTCACCGAGATCGCCGAGGAGGCCACGACGGCGGTCCGCGAGGCGGTGATCGCCGTGGTCGGGCCGCTGACATCACTCGCGGTGGGCGTGGCGGCCTACTTCGCGGTGCCGTTCGCGCCCGACGGCCTGCTGCGCTTCGCCCTGCAGGCGTTGGCGGCGGCCAACCTCATCATCGGCGTGCTGAACCTGCTGCCGGGGCTGCCCCTCGACGGCGGCCGGGTGCTGCGGGCCCTGGTGTGGGGCGCCACCGGCCGGCCGCTCACCGCCTCCCTGGTCGCCGGCTGGTCCGGGCGCGCGCTGTCGGTACTGGTGCTGTCCTACCCGTTCGTGTTAGCGGCGTTGAACGACGGTCAGCCACAGGTCGTCGACATCATCTTCGCCGTGATCATCGCCGCCTTCTTGTGGACCGGTGCCAGCCAGGCCATCACCCAGGCGCGGCTGCGCACCCGGCTGCCCACGCTGCGCGCCCGCAGGCTGGCCCGGCCCGCGCATCCGGTGGCCCACGACCTGCCGCTGGCCGAGGCGATCCGGCAGGCACAGCAGGCCAAGGCCGGTGGGCTGGTCGTGGTCGCCACCGATGGCACCCCGGTCGGCATCGTGAACGAGCAGGCCGTGCTGGCCACCCCGCCCGATCGCCGCCCCTGGGTGAGCGCCGGCTCGCTCGCCCGGTCGGTCGAGGTCGGTCTGCTGCTGCCCGCCGACCTGTCCGGCGAGCAGCTACTGCGCGCCATGCAGGACACGCCCGCCAGCGAGTACGTGCTGGTCGACGCGGACGGATCGGTGGCCGGGCTGCTCGTCACCTCCGACGTGGACCGGGCGTTCAGCCACGCCTGAGCCGGTCGCGGCGTCGCACCCCCACTAGGGTTGCCCCCCATGACGGACGCGGGCGCCGAGGCCTGGGCGGGGGTGCGGCGGGGGCCGCTGCGCCCCGGTGAGTGGGTTCGGCTGACCGATGCCAAGGGCCGGCGACACAACGTGCTGCTTGCGGTGGGCGACAAGTTCTTCACCAACAAGGGCGCGATCGAGCACGACGACCTCCTCGGTGGGTCCGAGGGGGTGGTCGTGACATCGTCGGGCGGTGCGCCGTACCTGGCCTTCCGGCCGTTGCTGGGGGAGTACGTGGTGTCGATGCCGCGGGGTGCGGCGGTCATCTACCCCAAGGACGCCGCACAGATCGTCGCGTCGGCTGACGTGTTTCCCGGCGCGCACGTGGTCGAGGCCGGTGCCGGGTCGGGTGCGCTGACCGCCCACCTGCTGCGCGCCGTTGGCCCGCTGGGTCAGGTGTCGTCGTACGAGCGGCGGCCCGACTTCGCCGCGGTCGCCGAAGCCAACGTGGACCGGTTCTTCGACGGCCGGCACCCCGCCTGGCGGCTGCACGTGGGCGATCTGGTCGAGCTGCTGCCGGCCTCGGACGACCGTGACGTGGACCGGGTCGTGCTCGACATGCTCGCGCCGTGGGAGTGCGTCGACGCCGTGGCCGACGCGTTGACGCCGGGCGGCATCGTGTGCGTCTACGTGGCGACGACCACCCAGCTGAGCCGGGTGGTCGAGACGCTGCGCGTGCACGGCGGCTTCACCGAGCCGTACGCGTGGGAAACCATGGTGCGCTCGTGGCACTTGCAGGGCCTGGCGGTGCGCCCCGACCACACCATGGTCGGCCACACCGCGTTCCTGGTCACGGCGCGGAGGATGGCGGCCGGGCACGCGCCGCCGACACGCAAGCGGCGGCCCGCACCCGGCGCGTACGGCCCCGACTACACCGGCCCGCGGCCACCCGAGCTGCCTCCGGTGGCCGTGGCGCCCGCCGTCGACGCAGAGCCCGGCGCCCGCGGGCGCTAGCCGGGCTGGCTGGGTCGTCATGACGTCGGAACCGGCGCGCCCCTGGTGGCCAGGGTCGGCACGCTGACCGCGGCGTGGCCCGAACGGATCGTCACCATGACGATCTGGTCACAGCCACGCGCCGGGGGTCTGCGGTGCACCCGTACGCCGAAACTGCGGGGTAAGGTCGCAGAGGTCTGCAGACGTACGGACGGAGGTGGCCCGCATGAGTCCCACCGACGAGTCGCGCCCCACGGGCGAACTGACCGCCGAGGTCAACTACCTGCGCGCCGAGGTCGAGCACCTGCGCCGCAGGCTGTCCGGCGCACCGGGCGAGACCCGCGCCGTGGAGTCCCGGCTGGCCGAGACACAGGCACGGCTGTCCAGTGTCACCGCGCAGAACGACCGGCTCGCCGGCACGCTGCGTGAGGCCCGCGACCAGATCACCTCGCTCAAGGAAGAGGTCGACCGGCTGGCGCAGCCGCCGGCCGGGTACGGCACGTTCATCAGCGCGCACGACGACGGGACGGTCGACGTGTTCACGGGCGGGCGCAAGATGCGCGTTGCTGTCAGCCCGACGGTGCAGACCGACGAGCTGGAGCGGGGCCAGGAGGTCATGCTCAACGAGGCCCTCAACGTCGTCGCGGCGCAGCGGTTCGAGAACGTCGGCGAGGTCGTCATGCTCAAGGAGGTGCTCGCCGACCGTGACCGCGTCCTCGTGATCGGCAACGCCGACGAGGAGCGGGTGGTGCGGCTGGCCGCGCCGCTGCGCGAGATCAAGCTGCGGGCCGGCGACTCGCTGCTGCTGGACGCCCGCGCCGGGTACGTCTACGAGAAGGTGCCGAAGTCCGAGGTCGAGGAGCTGGTCCTCGAGGAGGTCCCCGACATCGACTACCTCAGCATCGGCGGTCTCGCCATCCAGATCGAGCAGATCCGCGACGCCATCGAGCTGCCCTACCTGCACCCCGACCTGTTCACCGAGCACCAGCTCAAGCCGCCGAAAGGGATCTTGCTCTACGGCCCGCCTGGGTGCGGCAAGACGCTGATCGCGAAGGCGGTGGCCAGCTCGCTGGCCACCAAGGTCGCGGCCAGGACCGGCCAGGAGGGCAGGAGCTTCTTCCTCAACATCAAGGGGCCCGAGCTGCTCAACAAGTACGTCGGCGAGACCGAGCGGCACATCCGGCTGGTCTTCCAGCGGGCTCGGGAGAAGGCATCGGAGGGCACCCCGGTCATCGTGTTCTTCGACGAGATGGACTCGCTGTTCCGCACCCGCGGGTCCGGTGTCAGCTCCGATGTCGAGAACACCATCGTGCCGCAGCTGCTCAGTGAGATCGACGGCGTCGAGGGGCTGGAGAACGTCATCGTGATCGGCGCGTCCAACCGCGAGGACATGATCGACCCGGCGATCCTGCGGCCCGGGCGACTGGACGTCAAGATCAAGATCGAGCGGCCGGACGCGGAGTCGGCGCGCGACATCTTCAGCAAGTACCTTGTCGCCGACCTGCCGCTGCACGGCGACGACCTGGACGAGTTCGGCGCCAACCGCGACACC
>JBBSNM010000032.1:0-27174 GCA_038232655.1 Propionibacteriales bacterium
ACGAGCGCCCACAAACGACGGTCGGCACGACCGGTCATCCACAGCCCCACGATAACGACGCTGCCCAGACCGCGGTGTCCGCCGTAGCCTGGAGGCATGTCCTGGAACGTTGCGCCGGCGCCGCCCGGCAGCGGCAGCGGGCTGCCGCGCCCGCGTCTCGACCGCGGGCGCGGTCGTACGGTGCTGATCGTCAGCCTGTGTGTGCTTGCCCTGCTGGGCGCGGTCGGGCTGATCTTTCTGACGACCAGGCCGGACGGGGCCAGTGTCGGTGGCGTCGTGGTGGCGGTGATGCTGGCGGCCATCCCGCCGCCGTTGCTCGTCGCGGCATTCCTGTGGCTGGACCGCTACGAGCCCGAGCCGCGGCGATTCGTCGCGGCCGCACTACTGTGGGGCGCGGTCATCGCCACCTCGTTCGCGCTGCTGGTCCAGGTGCTCATCGACCTCTGGGCCGGTGACGTGCCCCGCACGGTGCTGCTCACTGTGGTCGCCCCGGTGAGCGAGGAGTTCGCCAAGGGGATGCTCTGCGTCCTGGTGCTAGTGCGCCGTCGCCGCGTCGCGGGCCTGCTCGACGGACTCATCTACGCCGGGCTTGCCGGGATCGGGTTCGCGTTCACCGAGAACGTCCTCTACTACGCCAACGCCTACGCCGGCACCTTGATCCCCGACTACAGCGGTCCGGTCGCGGCCACCAACGTCTTCGCCGCCCGCGGCATCATGAGCCCCTTCGCGCACCCGTTCTTCACCGCCGCCACCGGAGTCGGCGTCGCTGTTGCCGTGCTGACCCACCGTCGCTGGTTGCGGGTGGTGGCGCCGCTGCTCGGATACGCCTGCGCGGTCGGCCTGCACGCGGCCTGGAACGGCTCGACGCTGCTGTGGGCCGGGTTCGGCTTCTTCGCGGTCTTCGCCGGCCTGATGGTGCCCCTGTTCGCGCTGGCCGGCTATCTCGCGCTGCGGGTGCAGCGCAAGCAGGCCGACCTGGTGCGCGGTGCGCTCACGGACGCGGCCCGGCGCGGCTGGCTGCACCCGGCCGAGATCCACTGGCTGGTGCGCTTCGGCGACCGTGCCGCCGCTCGGCGCTTCGCCACCCGGGTCGCGGGCAAGCAGGCGGGCAAGAGCCTGCACGCCTACCAACGGGCCGCCACCGAGATGGCCCTCATGCATGACCGGGTGCTGCGCGGCACGGCACCCCCCGACGGGGTCGCCAGGGTCACCGCCCACCTCGTGCGCATGCACAGCTGGCGGCCGTACGTCATCATGCCGCCGCTGGCCACCGTGCCGCGCGCCGCACTCCCGCGGACGGCACCGGGCGCGCCCCAGCCGTTGACCGCCAGTGGCGGCTGACGCCAGCGAGTGACCCCGGCTTGTCCACAGCCCACCCGCCCGCTGGGCGGCGCCCACAGGCGTGCCCGCTTGCGCCGCCACCAGGTCGACCACGGACCAGGCTGCTGACGTACGCACCCCAGCGAGAGGACCGATCGCATGAACGACGTCTACACCACCATGGTCGGGTTCGTCGGCACCGATGTGGACTACTACGAGGGCAGCGGGAGCCATGCCCGGGCGACCTTCCGGCTCGCGAGCACGTCGCGGTACTTCGACGCCTCGCAGGGTGGCTGGCGCGACCGTGAGACGGTGTGGCTGACAGTCAAGGCGTGGCGCTGGCTGGCGTTGAACGTGTCGTCGTCGGTGCGCAAGGGCGAACCAGTGATCGTCTTCGGCCGGCTGACCACCCACGTGTGGCGAGACGAGCACAACGAGGAACGGTCCCGGCTCGAGCTCGAGGCGATCGCCATCGGCCACGACCTGACTCGTGGCACCAGCGCGTTCCTGCGCCGGCGCAAGAACGGGCAGGCCGAGCAGCAGGCCCCGAACGGCGCGGGTGACCAGCCTCGGCGCCACGACCACGATCCTGCCGGCGACCCTGATCGTGCCGGCGACGGCAGCAGCGACCACGACGTCGACGCCCGTCGCTGGCCGCAACCGGTGGTGCCGGGGGAGCAGGCCACTGCGCCCCAGGAGGTGGTCACCACCTAGGCTCGTCGTCCATGGCTGACTACGTCTTCCAGCTGCGCAACGTCCGCAAGGCGCTCGGCGACAAGGTCGTCCTCGACAACGTCACCTTGGCCTTCCTGCACGGCGCCAAGATCGGTGTGGTCGGCCCCAACGGCACCGGTAAGTCGACCCTCTTCAAGATCATGGCCGGCCTGGAGCACGCCAACAACGGCGATGCCGTCAAGGATCCCGACGCCAGCGTCGGCATCTTGTTGCAGGAGCCTCCGCTGACCGAGGACAAGACCGTCTTGCAGAACGTGCAGGAGGCGGTTATGCCGATCATGGCCAAGAAGGAGCGCTTCGACGAGATCTCCGCCGAGCTGGCCGATCCCGACGCCGACTTCGACACCCTGCTGGCCGAGATGGGAGACCTGCAGACCGACCTCGACCACGCCAACGCCTGGGACCTCGACGCCCGGCTCGAGCAGGCGATGGACGCGCTGCGCTGCCCCCCGCCCGACTCGCCCGTCGGCCACCTGTCGGGCGGCGAGCGTCGCCGGGTCGCGCTGTGCAAGCTGCTGTTGCAGCAGCCCGACCTGCTGCTGCTGGACGAGCCCACGAACCACCTGGACGCCGAGAGCGTGCAGTGGCTCGAGCAGCACCTGGCCAGCTACCCCGGCGCCGTGCTGGCCATCACCCACGATCGCTACTTCCTCGACAACGTCGCGCAGTGGATCCTCGAGCTCGACCGCGGGCGCACGTTCCCGTACGAGGGCAACTACTCGACGTACCTGGAGACCAAGCAGCAGCGGCTCAAGGTCGAGGGGCGCAAGGACGCCAAGCGGCAGCGCATCCTCGAGCAGGAGCTGGCCTGGGTGCGGTCCAACCCCAAGGCCCGCCAGGCCAAGAACCGGGCCCGGCTCGGCCGCTACGAGGAGCTCGTCACCGAAGCCGAACGCAACCGCAAGCTCGACTTCGAGGAGATCAACATCCCCGCCGGGCCGCGCCTCGGCGACGTGGTGCTCGAGGCCAAGGGGCTGACCAAAGGGTTCGAGGGGCGCACCCTGATGCAGGACCTGTCCTTCTCGCTGCCGCGGGCCGGCATCATCGGTGTCGTCGGACCCAACGGGGTGGGCAAGTCGACGCTGTTTCGCATGATCGTCGGCGAGGAGCAGCCCGACGCCGGCAGCCTCACCGTCGGCAACACCGTCTCGGTGTCCTACGTCGACCAGAGCCGCGGCGGGCTCGACCCAAGGCGCAACGTGTGGGAGGTCGTGTCCGACGGGCTCGACCACATCAAGGTGGCGCACTTCGAGATGCCGAGCCGCGCCTATGTCGCGTCCTTCGGCTTCAAGGGCCCCGACCAGCAGAAGGCGGCCGGTGTGCTGTCCGGCGGCGAGCGCAACCGGCTCAACCTGGCGCTGACGCTCAAGATGGGCGGCAACCTGCTGCTGCTCGACGAGCCCACCAACGACCTGGATGTCGAGACGCTGCAGTCGCTGGAGGACGCGCTGCTGGAGTTCCCCGGCTGCGCGGTCGTCGTCTCGCACGACCGGTGGTTCCTCGACCGGGTCGCCACCCACATTCTCGCCTGGGAGGGCACCGACCAGGACCCTTCCCGGTGGTTCTGGTACGAGGGCAACTTCGCCGACTACGAGGCCAACAAGGTCGAGCGCCTCGGTGCCGAGGCCGCCCGCCCGCACCGGGTCACCTACCGCCGGCTGACCCGCGACTGAGCGGCCCGGCGACGCGTCGGAAGGGGGAGTGACGATGCCAGCCAGCCCACCGGCCCGGCGGCTGGCCGCCGCCGCGCTGGCGGCCGCGGTGCTGCTGGGCGGCTGCACCGGGTCCGGCGACGAACCAGGTGCCGGTGCGGACTCCGCCGACAGCACGGCGGCCGCAGCAGACCAGCTGGCAGCCGCCCTGACCGAGGGCAGTCTCGACACCGTACGCGTGACCGACCGGTCCGGCGAGCGGTCACAGCGCTGGTGGGACCGGGTGGTCGCGGGGATGGGCGACCAGCCGCCCGCCGTGCAGGTCAGCGAGGTCAGCGAGGGGACCGGCGGCACGACCGCGGAGGCGTCCCTGGACTACCGGTGGGACCTGCCCGGCCGCGACGACCAGACCTGGACCTACCAGACGACGGCAAACCTGCGCCGCGACGACGCGGGCTGGTCGGTGTTGATCGAGCCGTCGCTGGTCGCGCCCGGGCTGCGAAGCGGCGAGGTGCTGCGGGCCGTGACCGTCCAGCCGCCGCGAGCCGAGATCCTCGGCGCCGGCAACACCGCGCTGGTCACCGGTCGGCCGGTGCAGCGGTTGGGCATCGACAAGGCCAACGTCGCCGGCCGGCGGGCACCTCGTTCGGCCCGCCAGCTCGCCCGCCTCGTCGACATCGACGTCGACGTCGACAGCTTCGCCGACCGGGTAAGCGAGGCGGGGGGTGAGGCGTTCGTCGAGGCCATCGTCTTGCGCGCCGACGACGTAACGCCGCGGATCCGCAGAGGGGTCGGCAGCATCCCGGGGGCGCTGGCCATCGACGCCGACATCCCGCTCGCCCCCACCCGCGGCTTCGCCGCGCCGATCCTCGGCACGGTGGGGGAGGCCACCGCGGAGCTCATCGAGCGGTCCGACGGGGGCCTCGACGTCGGCGACCAGGTGGGCCTGTCCGGCCTGCAGCAGCGCTACGACGACACCCTGCGCGGCGCCGCGGGAGTGCGCGTCGAGGCGGTGGACGATGCGGGACGGGCGCGCAGGCTGCATCGTGTGCCGCCCGTTCGCGGCCAGCCGCTGCGGACGACGCTCGACCTGCAGCACCAGCTGCTGGCCGAGGAGCTGCTCTCCGACATCGGCCCTGCCAGTGCGCTGGTGGCGGTCCGCCCGTCCGACGGCCACCTGCTGGCCGCCGCCAGCGGCCCGGGCTCGCAGGGCTACTCCACCGCCACCGTGGGCCAGTACGCACCAGGGTCGACGTTCAAGGTCGTCACCAGCCTGGCGCTGCTGCGAGCCGGCGCGACCCCCAAGACCACGGTGTCGTGCACCCAGACGACGACCGTGGACGGCAAGTCGTTCAAGAACTACGACGACTACCCGGCCGACCGGCTCGGTGATATCACGTTGCGCACCGCGGTCGCCAACTCCTGCAACACCGCCCTGGTCACCGCCGCGCAGCAGCTCCCCCAGCGATCGTTGGTGCAGGCCGCCGCCGCGTTGGGCGTCGGCGTCGACCACGACCTGGGGTTCCCGGCCTACTTCGGGTCCGTCCCCGACACGGCCACCGCCACCGAGCACGCCGCCGCCGCCATCGGGCAGGGCAAGGTCATCGCCTCCCCCATGGTCATGGCAGCGGCGGCCGCGTCCGTCGCCCGGGGTCGTACCGTCGTGCCGCGGTTGCTGCCCGCGGAGGACGAGCTCGGCGACAGCGAACCGGCAGCAGACGAACCGCTCACAGCCCGCGAGGCAGCTCAGCTGCGCGACCTGATGGGCGCGGTCGTGGACGACGGCAGCGCCGGCTTCCTGGCCGAGCTGCCCGGGCGGGTGCTGGCCAAGACCGGGACGGCCGAGTACGGCACGACAGACCCGCTGCGGACCCATGCCTGGATGATCGCCGCCCGGGGCGACCTAGCGGTGGCCGTCTTCGTCGAGACCGGCGAGTCCGGCGGCCGCACGGCCGGGCCGATCATCTCGGCGTTCCTCGAGCGGGCCGTCTGAGTCCCGCCGCCGGGCGACCTCAGCGGTCGTCGGCGAGCATCTCGGCGGTGGCGCCGAAGACCCGCCCGACCGCCTCGAAGTCGTCCGGGCTGGCGATGTCCACGAGGTATTCACGCACGGCGCCCACATGTCCGGGCGCCGCGTCCACGAGCATCTGCATCCCCTCGTCGGTCAACAGGGCGAAGACGCCCCGCCCGTCGCTTGCGCAGGCGCGTCGGATCACCGCACCCGCTGCCTCGAGCCGGGCCACGGTGTGCGTCACCCGGCTGCGGGAGTGCGCGAGCGAGCTGGCCAGCTCGGCCATGCGCAGTCGCCGGTCCGGTGCCTCCGAGAGCCGGACCAAGATCTCGTACTCGGGCAAGGAAATGCCGGCGTGCTCGCGCAGCTGACGATCCAACCGCTCGAACAGCCGCGTGGTGCCGGAAAGGAACGCCCGCCAGCTTGCCTGCTGGTCGCCGTCCAGCCAGCGCGCAGTCCCCGTGTCGCTCATGGTCTCCAGTGTAACTCAGAGGTAGTTGACTGTTAAAACGGCTGCCCCCCTAGGCTGTGGTTTACACTTCAACCAACTCTTGAGGAGCAGATCATGTCGCAAACCACCGTCAGCACTCTCCCCGGCCTGGACGCCGGCACCTGGGTCGTCGACCCGTCCCACTCCGAGGTCTCGTTCACCGTTCGGCACCTGATGAGCAAGGTCCGCGGGGTGTTCCGCGACTTCGAGGGCACGGCCGTCGTCGCCGACGACCCGCTCGCCTCAACGGCCAGCGCGACCATCCGGCTGGCGTCGGTCGACACCGGAACCGCCCAGCGCGACGACCATCTGCGTTCCAGCGACTTCTTCAACGTCGACACCCAGCCGGTGATGACCTTCACCTCCACCGCACCGCGCCCGGCCGGCGGGAGCCGGTTCGTGCTCGTCGGCGACCTCGCCCTCAACGGGATCACGCGCTCGGTGGAGCTGGCGCTGGAGGTGCTCGGCGTCGAGGTCAACGGCTACGGCCAGACCATCGCCGGGTTCGAGGCCACCGGCGAGATCAACCGCTCGGACTTCGGCATCGACTTCAACATGCCGCTCGACAGCGGCCGGCTGATGATCGGCGACAAGGTGTCGATCGCGCTGATGGTGCAGGCCGCCAGGCAGGCCTGACCCCGGCTCGCCAGCGGGCCGGCCCCGGTCAGCGGGTCAACCGGTCAGGACAGCCGCTCGAGCACCAGCGCCATGCCCTGGCCGCCACCGACGCACATGGTGACCAGGCCGGTCTGCTTGTCGTGCCAGTCCAGCGAGTTCAGCATGGTCGTCTGCAGTCGGGCGCCGGTCATGCCGAACGGGTGGCCGACCGCGATCGCGCCGCCGTTGACGTTGAGCCGGTCGAGGTCGATCCCCAGGTCGGCGTAGGACGGGACCACCTGGGCTGCGAATGCCTCGTTGATCTCGACCAGGTCGATGTCGCCGATGCTCATGCCCGCTCGCGCCAGCGCCTGCCGGGACGCCTCGACCGGGCCCAGCCCCATGATCTCGGGCGACAGCGCGGTCACCCCGGTGGACACGATCCGCGCGAGGGGGGTCAACCCGAGCTCGGCGGCCTTCGTGTCGGACATCACGACGACCGCGGCAGCGCCATCGTTGAGGGGACAGCAGTTGCCGGCAGTGACGACGCCGCCGGGTCGGAACACCGGCTTCAGGTCGGCAACCCCCGCCATCGTGACCCCGGCGCGTGGGCTGTCGTCGGTGGACACCACCGTGCCGTCGGGGGCGGTCACCGGCGTGATCTCGCGGGCCCAGAACCCGTCGACGAGCGCCTTCTCTGCGAGGTTCTGGCTGCGTACGCCGAACTCGTCCAACTCGGTGCGGGTTAGGCCGCGCATCTCGGCGACGTTCTCGGCGGTCTGGCCCATCGCCAGGTAGATGTCGGGCACATCCCCGTCCGCGCGCGGGTCGTGCCAGGGCAGCCCACCGAGAGCCGCGGCCTCGGTGCGACGGCGCGCGTCGTCGAAGTACGGGTTCCTCGTGTCGGGCCAGCTGTCGGAACTGCCCTTCGCGTAGCGCGAGACGGTTTCCACGCCGGCGGACACGAACACGTCGCCCTCGCCGGCCTTGATCGCATGGAAGGCCATCCGGGTGGTCTGCACGCTGGACGAGCAGTAGCGGGTGATCGTCGCGGCCGGCAGCCGGTCGTACCCGAGCTTGATCGCCACCACCCGGGCCATGTTGAAGCCCTGCTCACCGCCGGGCAGCCCGCAGCCGAGCAGCAGGTCGTCGATGTCGCCGGGGTCGAGCTCGGGCAGCCGCTCGAGCACCGTGGCCACGATGGTGGCGGCCAGGTCGTCGGGGCGCAGCTCGCGCAACGAGCCCTTGCCGGCCCGACCGATCGGGGAGCGCGCGGTGGCGACGATGACGGCCTCGGGCATGGCGACTCCTGGGGTGTTCGTGGCGGTGGCGGCGTGTCCACGGTACCCACTCGGTGCCGACGACCGGCAGGATGGCGGGATGGCCAGGCATGTCGTCGAGCTCAAGCCCCGGTGGGCAGACATGGACGCCTACGGGCACGTCAACAACGTCACCTGGTTGGAGTACCTGCAAGAGGCCCGGGTCGACATGTTCTTCACCCACGCCCCCCAGCGCGGCACCGACCGGCTCGCCGAGGGCGTCGTGGTGGCCCGCGCCGAGATCGACTACCTGCGCCCGCTGGTCTTTCGCCCCGATCCGGTGCGCATCGAGATGTGGGTGTCGCGTGTCGGTGCCGCCGCGTTCACCGTGGAGTACGAGGTGCTCGACGAGCACCCCGACGGCGCCCGCACCGTGTACGCCCGCGCCGCGACCGTGCTGGTGCCGATCACGCTCGGCGACGGACGCCCCCGACGGGTCACCCCGCAGGAGCGGACCGTGTTGGCGATGCTGCAGGAGTGACCGCCAGGTTCACAGCCGGAAGCCGGTCTGCGCCTCCGGGTCGACGACCGGGTCGTGGGTGTTGACCAGGAACAACGAGGCGCGCTCGATGTAGGCCCAGAACTCCGCGTCCAGCTCGGGGGGCAGCGCGACCTCGTCGAGACCGGCACGGAAGTGGTGCAACCAGTGCTCGCGGGCCTCGTGCGTGACTGCGAACGGTGCGTGCCGCATCCGCAACCGGGGGTGTCCGCGCTCCTCGGAGTAGTCAGTCGGCCCGCCCCAGTACTGCACGAGGAACATCGCGAAACGGCGCTCGGCGGGTGCCAGGTCGGCCTCGGGGTAGAGCGGTCGCAGCACCGGGTCGTCGGCCACGCCGGCGTAGAAGCGGTGCACGATCCGGCGGATCGTGTCGGCGCCGCCGATCGCCTCGTAGAACGTCTGCTGCCTTGGTGCGCTCACGACCCCATCTTGCCCCGTGGGCGCGAGCCGGGTGCTGCCGGCCGGAGCAGGCCGCGCGCTGGCGTCGAGTGCGGTGTTGTGGGTCACCGCCGGCGCGAGCGGTGACCGCGTACGCCGCACTCGGTTGCGCGGTCGGGACCGCGATCACGGCCGCAGGTCGGCCGTGGGGTCCGCGGCCCGCCGCTCGGCGGCCTCCGCCACGTTGCGCTGCATGCTGCCGAACACGATGCCGTGGAAGGGGTAGACCGCCCACCAGTAGGCGTGCCCCAGGAATCCCCGCGGGTGGAACAGGGCCTTCTGGTGGAACGTTGTGGTGCCACCGTCGTCCGAGCCCACCCGCAGCTCGAGCCAGGCCAGGCCAGGCAGGCGCATCTCGGCGCGCAGCCGCAGGAACCGACCGTCGTGGGCCTCCTCGACCCGCCACCAGTCGAGGGCGTCGCCGACGACCAGGTCGCGGGGGTCGCGGCGGCCGCGGCGCAGGCCGGGCCCGCCGCTGAGCCGGTCCAGCCAGCCGCGAACCCGCCATGCGGACGCGAAGGAGTACCAGCCGTTCTCACCGCCGATCTCCTCGACCACCCGCCACAGCGCCTCGGGTGGTGCGTCGACCTCCCGGGTGCGCTCGTCCACGTACAGGTCGCCGCCTGCCCAGTCAGGGTCGGACGGCAACGGGTTGCTGGGGGCGCCGGCGGCGCTGGCCGACGACCAACGGGTTGGCACCTGCAGGTCCTTGATGCGGGTCAGCGCCAGCTCGACGGAGCGGTCGAAGCCGATCAGGCCCTCGGGCGGGTCTGGCACGTGCTCGGCGATGTCGTGCTCGGAGGTCACCGCGGTGTGCTTGACCGACTCGACCAGTGGTTTGGCCAGCTCGCTCGGCACCGGCGTGACGACGCCGACCCAGTGGCTGGACAGTCGCGGGGTGAGCACCGGAACCCGCAGCATCCGCCGCCTGGGCAGGCCCACCACCGCGGCGTAGCGCTGCATCATCTCCTTGTACGTCAACACGTCCGGCCCCCCGACGTCGAAGGCCCGGTTGACGTCGGCCGGCATCGTGGCGCAGCCGACGAGGTAGCGCAGCACGTCACGGATGGCGATCGGCTGCAGGCGGCTGTCCACCCACTTGGGCGTGATCATCACCGGTAGCCGCTCGGTGAGGTGACGCAACATCTCGAAGCTTGCCGACCCTGAGCCGATCACGACGGCAGCACGCAGCACCACGGTCGGCACCGGCGAGTCGAGCAGGATCTCGCCGACCCGCTGGCGCGAGGCCATGTGGGCGCTCAGATCCTCGTGCTGAGGTGCGAGCCCACCGAGGTAGACCAACCGCTGGACGTCGGCGTCCGCGGCGGCGTCGGCGAACGTGCGGGCGATGTCAGCCTCCGTGTCGACAAACCCCGCCCCGCTGCCGATCGAGTGCAGCAGGTAGTACGCGACGTCCACGCCGTGCAGCGCCTTGCCGACCGCAGCGGGATCGGTCGCGTCGGCCTCGGCGATCTCGACGTCGTCGGCCCAGGCCTGTCCGCGGACCCGCTTGGGGTCGCGCACCATCACCCGCACCTCGTGGCCGGCGGCGAGCAACTCGGGCACGAGCCGGCCACCGACGTAGCCGGTGGCGCCGGTCACAAGGCAACGGCGGGTCTCAGGCAGCATGCACCCATCGTCGCCGCTCGGACGTCGCACCGCAGGTCAGGCGGTGGTGTCGATCACCGATCCTCGCCCTCGGCAGATTCGTCGGACGAGTCCTCGGACGAGTCCTCCGACGGATCCTCGGTCGCCTCGTCGGTGGGCAGCCTGGTGGCGTCGTCGGCACGACGATCGGCGCGATGCTCCTGGGTGTCGCCGGTGGACCCGCCGCCCGCTTCGTTGTCCAAGGCACTGGTCGGCACCGCACGCTGGTCGCCGGGCTGGTTGTCGAACGGCTCACCCTGCCGCATCCACACCACCCGCTGGGCGAAGGGGATCTCGATGCCCAGCTCGTCGAAGCGGTCCTTGATCCGCTCCCGCAGCTCCCGGGCCACGTTCCACTGCTCCAACGGCGCCGTCTTGAGCACCACCCGCACGACGACAGCGTCGGCGTCCCACCGCTCGACGCCCCACACCTCCGGCTCCTCCAAGATGAGTGCCCGGTAGTCGTCGTCGGTGTACAGATCCCTCGCGGTCTCGCCCAGGACCTCGCGGATCCGGCCGAGGTCCTCCCCGTACGCGACCGGGATGTCGAGCACGGTGCGGGACCAGTTCTGGCTCATGTTGCCGATGCGCGAGATCTCGCCGTTGCGGACCCACCAGACGGTGCCGTTGATGTCGCGCAACCGGGTGACGCGCAACCCGATCGCCTCGACCGACCCCGACGCGTCGCCGATGTCGATCACGTCGCCCACGCCGTACTGGTCCTCGAAGATCATGAAGACGCCGGACAGGAAGTCCGACACCAGGCTCTGGGCACCGAAGCCGATGGCGACACCGAGGATGCCGGCGCTGGCGATCAGCGGCGCGATGTTGTAGCCGAGCTCGGCGATGACCATGAAGCCGACCACGGCGAAGATCACGACGGTCGAGACCGACTTGAGCAGCGAGCCCATGGTGCCGGCCCGCTGGGCGCGGCGCTCGAAGGCGGCCGGGTTGGCCCCGACGAGCTTTTCGTGCGCCTTGGTGCGCTGCAGGATCCCGGGGCCGTCGCCACCGGCCGCCTTGGTGACCAGCCGGTCGATCAACCGGTGCACGAGCCACCGGACGACCACCGCACCGAGCAGCAGGCCGCCGATCGCGAGCGGCTTGGCGACCAACCACTGCACGGTCTCGGCGGCGGCCTCGTTGTCGGTGAACCGGTAGACCAGCCGACACAGGTTGTCCGTCCGCTCGCAGTCGAGCTCGCCGTCGGCGAAGGGGAAATTCATCAGTGACACGGCCCCGACGCTAGAGAACGAGGCCGCCGCGGCTCAACCCAGCCGGCCGCAACGTGTCCACGCTCACGTCGTCCGGCTCACGCACGCGCCCATCCGTGCGCGGCGGTGAACGGCGTCCGCGGGTGCGGCCAGCGCCCCTCCACGGCGCGGGCGGCCTCGACCTGCGCGGCCAGCCGCACGACCAAGGCGTCCTCACCGGGCCGGCCGGCGAGCATCATTCCCACCGGCAGCGCGTCCACCGTCCAGTGCAGCGGCAACGACACAGCGGGCATCCCGGTGACGTTCCAGACCGCGGTGAACGGGGTGAACCGCTTCTGCGCCTCGAAGTCGGCCGCCGGGTCGGCGTCGTCGCGCAGGCCGCCCACGACGACGGGCGGCTGGGCCAGCGTGGGGGTGAGCACCGCGTCGTACGGCGCCAGGTGAGCGATCACGGCGGCTGCTGCCTGGCGCATGCCGACCAGGGCGGCGGCGAAGCCCGGCCCGGAAACCGCGCGACCCCGTGCCCGCAACCACTGGGTCAGGGGTCGTACCCGCTTCTCCGCCTGGGCGGGGAGCGGCCACGACGCCGCGCCAACAAACCAGACGGTCTCGAACAGCGCCACCGTCGAGCCCGGCAGCCCCAGGTCGACGTCCTCCACCCGGTGGCCAAGGGTCTCGAGCAGGGCGGTGGCGCGGTTGTAGCCCGCGAGCACCTCGGGGTGCACCGGCCCGTCGGCGATGGGGGGGTGGCTGAAGCGGGCGATGCGCAGTGGCCCGGGCGGCTGGTCGCACTCGGCCAGGAAGCTGTCGCCGGCGGCGAGTGGAGGCGCCCAGGTCGGGTCGCCGACGGCCGGGCCGGCCATCGCGTCCAGCAGTGCAGCGGCGTCGCGGACGGTCGTCGCCAGCGGGCCGGCGGCGGACAGGCCGCTCACGTCGCCGTAGACCGGCGCGGAGCTGACCCGCCCGCGGCTGGGCTTGAGGCCGACCAGGCCGCATACGCTCGCCGGGATCCGGATCGAGCCGCCGCCGTCGGAACCCTGCGCCAGCGGAAGCAACCCGGCCGCGACCGCGGCCGCGGCTCCGCCGGACGACCCACCGGCCGATCGCTGCAAGTCGTAGGCGGTGCGGGCCGGTGGTGCGACCTCGGGCTCGGTGTAGCAAGGGCTCCCGAACTCCGGGGTGTTGGTCTTGCCGAGGCTGATCAGCCCGGCCCGCTCGATCCGCAGCACCAGCTCGTCGGACACCTGCGGGATCGTGTCGGCGGTGACCACAGAGCCGAAGGTGGTGCGGACCCCGGCGGTCTGGTTGAGGTCCTTGATGGCGGTCGGCACACCGAGCAGCGGCGGGGTCACCGCCGGCGAGTGCCGCAGCCGCTCGGTGGCCGCGTCGGCGGCCCGCCGTGCGGCCGAGGCGGTGACGGTGACGAAGGCGCCCACCGCGTCGGAGTGCGCGTCGATCCGGGCGAGCAGGTGGTCCACCACCTCGCGCGGCGACGTGTCCCGGCTGCGGTACGCAGCGGCGAGGTCGAGAGCGGTGAGCTCATGCAGCTCGGTCACCGGACAAGTGTGACGCCCTGTCGCCGCCCGGTGTGCGGGCGTCCGGTCGCATCCCACGGGTCGATGCGGATATCGTCTCGGCATGCGTACGACGACCGCAGGGGTGGCGCGGGCGGCTGGCTTGCTGGCGGGCCCGGTCGTGATGGCCGTGACGGTGGCCGGGGCCTCGGTGGCGGTGGCCAGCCCGGCGTCGGCCTCGACACCGACGGCGTGGCCGGACACCGACGCGCTGTCGACGCTGCAGGCGGTGCTCATCTTCGGCGGCATCCCGCTGGCGCTGGCGGCGCTGATCGCGCTGCTCACGATCGTGCCGCGGCTCGCCAACGGACCGCAGCCCGGCTCCGGTCGAGCGTGGTGGGGAGAGCCGTTGTGGTTCGGCGGCCCGGACGAGCTCGGCGCCGCGGACGGTCAGCCGGCTCTCGAGCCCGCAGGGGCAGCGGACCGGTCCACCGGTGCGAGCCTCGTCCCGGCCGGCGGCTCCACGGCGGTCGCCGGCGCCGAGCAGACCTCCGTCGCGACATCGAACGAGCAGGCAGGTGGCGCAGGTGCCCGCTGGTGAGCCGTTCACGTTTGACCAGCGCCGCGGCATCGAGCGTGCCCGCCGCGACGCGGAGCGGATGTCCGAGCTGACCTTCCACGTCTACGTCGGCGCAACCGGTGAGGAGCCGCGGTCGGCCGCACGGGCCAGGCAGGCGGCACTGCCGTCCGCGGACACCGCGGTGCTGGTGTTCGTCGACCCATCCGCGCGTGCGTTGGAGATCGTGACCGGCCCCGGCGCCCAGCAGGTGCTCGACGACTCCGCGTGCGCGTTGGTGGCGTTGTCGATGCAGACCTCGTGCGCCGCCGGTGACCTCGCCGGCGGCATCATCCACGGGCTGTACCAGCTCGGCGACCACGCTCGCCGGCCCGAGAGCCTGCACACCGCGCAGGGCTAGCCGCCCGGGGGGACGGCCCCCCGGCCGGGTCAGCGTCGCGCGTCGCGGGCCTGGCAGCGCAGCGCCCGCTCGAGGTCGGCCAGCCCCTCGCCCACCAGCCGCCGGGCCGCCGGGTTGGCGTCCGTCCCGTCCAGCCACTGGCGCACCCGCCGCACGGTCACCTGGTCGACCACGGCCGACGGGAACATCCAGCGCAAGATGAGCGTCGCCCGGTAGGTGCCTTTGGTCTCCCACACCGAGGCCGCCACGTCGAGGTAGCGCTCGACGTACGGCTCGAGCACCGCGGCCTGGTCGGGCACCTGGAAGGCCAGCGCGATGGACCGCTGGGTCTCGTTGGCCACGTCGGAGCGCACCACCACGTCCTCCCACGCCCGCTCCTTTGCCTCGGCCACCGGCCGCACGGCCAGGGCGGCGGCGGCGTGCTCCTGCCCGGCGATGGTGTTGTCGCGCGCACGTTCGGCGGCGATCGCCTCCGATCCCACCGCACCGCAGCGGGCGAGGGCTGTCACCAGCGACCAGCGCAGGTCGGTGTCGACCGCCAGACCTGGCAGCGGCGCCGACCCGTCGAGCAGCCCCTGCAGCCGCGTCACCGCCCCGTCGGTGTGGGTGGCCCTGGCGACGGCTCGTACGAACGCAAGCTGGTGGTCGCTGCCGGCGGGAGCCTCGTCGGCCAGCGACCACAGCCCCGACTCCCACCGCGCGCTCAGCTCGGCCCGCGCTGCGGGGTCGGAGTACGTCGAGACCGCCAGCTGGGCCTGTCGACACTGTGCGTCCACCGCGGTCAGGTCGGTCTCGGTGCCGACGCCGCGCAGCACCAGCGTGACGTAGTCGCGGGTGGCCATCTCGGCGTCGCGGGTCATGTCCCAGGCGGTGCCCCACACGAGTGCGCGTGGCAGCGACTCCGCGAGGTCGCCGATGCCCTCGACGACGGTTGCGAGGGACCGCTCGTCGAGGCGGATCTTGGTGTAGGTGAGGTCGTCGTCGTTCAGCAGCAGCAGGTCGGGTTGGCGCTCACCGACGAGCTCGGCGACCTCGGTCTGCGCGCCGCGCACGTCCAGCTCGACTCGACGGCGCCGCACCAGCTGGTCGCCCGCGCGGTCGTACAGACCGACCGCGAGCCGGTGCCGCCGCAGTGTCGGGAAGTCCGGCGTGGCGGACTGGGCGATCGCGAACGAGGTATACCGGCCCTCGCCGTCGACCTCGACCACCGGCCGCATGGTGTTGACGCCCGCAGTCTGCAGCCACTCCTTCGCCCACGACCCGAGCTCGCGACCAGAGGTCTCCTCGAGCGCGTCGAGCAGGTCGCTGAGGTCGGTGTTGTCCCAGGCATGGCGGCGGAAGTAGCCGCGCAGGCCGTCCACGAACTCCTGCTCACCCACCCACGCCACCAGCTGGCGCAGTGCCGAGGCGCCCTTGGCGTAGGTGATGCCGTCGAAGTTGACCTCGACCGCCTCGAGGTCGGTGTTGTCGGCGGCGATCGGGTGCGTCGAGGGCTGCTGGTCCTGCTTGTACGCCCAGTTCTTGCGCGCGTTGGTGAACGCGGTCCACGCATCGGTGTACTCCGTCGCCCGCGCCGAGCTGTGATGGGCCGCCCACTCCGCGAACGACTCGTTCAGCCACAGGTCGTCCCACCAGCGCATGGTCACGAGGTCGCCGAACCACATGTGCGCCATCTCGTGCAAGATCGTGTTGGCGCGGCCCTCGTAGGCGGCGCGGGTCTGCCGGCTGCGGAAGACGTACTCGTCGCGCAGGGTGACCGCCCCGGCGTTCTCCATCGCGCCCATGTTGTACTCCGGCACGAACAGCTGGTCGTACTTGCCGAACGGGTAGCCCATCGCGAACAGCGACTCGAAGAACGCGAACCCCTGCTTGGTGACCTCGAAGATGGCCTCGGCGTCGAGGTGCTGGGACACCGACCGGCGGCAGAAGACGCCGAGCGGGATGTCCTCGTACTCACCGGTGTAGAGATCACGCACCACGTCGTACTCGCCGGCGACCAGCGCGGTGATGTAGGTCGAGATGGGCTCCGTCGGCGCGAAACGCCACACCGCCGAGTCGGGGGAGGGGCCGGGCTCGGGTTCGGGGGTCGGCGCGTTGGACACCACCGCCCAGCCCGCCGGCGCGGTCACGTGCAGCTCGAAGGTCGCCTTGAGGTCGGGCTGCTCGAAGGTGGTGTACATCTGGCGGGCGTCTGGCACCTCGAACTGGCTGTAGAGGTAGACCCGGTCGTCGGCCGGGTCGACGAAGCGGTGCAGCCCCTCGCCCACCCGGGAGTAGGTGCAGTCGGCGGCCACTCGCAGCTCGTTAACGGCCTGCAGGTCGTCCAGGCTGATCCGGCTGTCGGCGTAGACCTCGGCCGGGTCGAGCGGTTGGCCGTTGAGCACGATCTCGTGCGCGGTGGAGTGGACGAGGTCGGCGAACGTCGAGGCGCCCGGGTCGGCGCACGAGAAACTGATCGTCGTCGTCGAAGCGAAGGTGTGCTCAGAGGTGGTGAGGTCGAGCTCGACGACGTAGGAGTCGACCGACAGCAGCGACGCCCGCTGCTGCGCCTCATCGCGGGTGAGATTCTGGCCAGGCATGGGCAAAGCCTCGCACGCAGTCACACCCCGGCGGGCTGCGCCACCAGCCGCGCCGGCCTGACCGCACCTATGCTTGAACGATGAACGAAACCGAGGGCGCCGTCGCAGACTTCTGGTTCGACCCGATGTGCCCGTGGGCGTGGCTGTCGTCGCGCTGGATGCTCGAGGTCGAGCGGGTCCGGCCGATCACGACCCGCTTTCACGTGATGAGCCTTGCCTACCTCGACCAGGACAAGGACCTGCCCGACGAGTACCAGCAGCTCATGGACTACGCGTGGGGGCCGGTGCGCGTGTGCATCGCCGCCGCCGAGCAGCACGGCGATCAGGTGCTGCCCGACCTGTACACAGCACTCGGCACCCGCTTCCACCCCGGCGAGGCGGCGCGCGACCGGGCCACCGTCGAGGCCGCACTGAGCGAGGTGGGGCTGCCCCTGGAGTTCGCGGACGCGATGGACTCCACCGACTACGACGAGGCGCTGCGCAAGTCCCACCACGCCGGCATGGACCAGGTGGGCATAGACGTTGGTACGCCGGTCATCTCGGTCGAGGGCACGGCCTTCTTCGGGCCGGTCGTCACCCCGGCGCCGAAGGGCGAGGACGCCGGCCGGCTGTGGGACGGGGTCCGGCTGGTCGCGGCCACGCCGGGCTTCTACGAGCTGAAGCGCACCCGCGAGCAGGGGCCGATCTTCGACTGAGCCGGGCCACCGGCCGGCGGGCGCGGACTCTGCCAGACTGCGACCCATGCGCGTGCACCTCGGCTCCGACCATGCCGGCCTCGAGCTCAAGGCCGCCGTCGCGGAGCGGTTGGCTGCCGACGGCCACGAGGTGGTGGATCACGGGCCCGCGACGTACGACCCCGACGACGACTACCCGACCTTCTGCCTGCGCGCGGCCGAGGCGGTAGCCGCCGAGCCGGACAGTTTCGGGGTCGTGATCGGCGGCTCCGGCAATGGCGAGCAGATCGCCGCCAACAAGGTCGCCGGTGTGCGTGCGGCGCTGGCCTGGACTGTCGAGACCGCCCAACTGGCCCGTCAGCACAACAACGCGCAGGTCATCTCCGTCGGCGCCCGGATGCACAGCATCGAGGAGGCGTTGTCCTTCGTGACGGCCTTCGTCAGCCAGGCGTTCACCGGTGGGCCGCGGCACGCCCGGCGGATCGAGATGCTCGCCGACTACGAGCGGTCCGGCACGCTGCCCCCGCTGCCCTCATGAGCGGCGCGAGCCATCCCTGAAGGGCACACGCTGCACCGGCTGGCGCGCTCGTTGCGCCGGGCGTTCGGCGGTGAGCGCGTCCGGGTGAGCAGCCCGCAGGGTCGCTTCGCCGCCGGCGCCGCGCTCGTCGACGGCACCCTGCTGCGCAGGGCCGATGCCGTCGGCAAGCACCTGTTCATCGACTTCGGCCCCGACCGCCAGGTGCACGTACACCTGGGCCTGTTCGGCCGAACCCACCTCGGAGACGGGCCGGCGCCGGCCCCCGTCGGCGCCGTACGGCTGCGCATCGAGGGGGTCGACACGTTCTTCGACCTGCGTGGCGCAGCGGTATGTGCGGTGCTCTCCGACGGTGAGCGCGGCGAGCTAGTGGCGCGGGTGGGCCCCGACCCGCTGCGCCGCGACGCCGAGCCCGAGCGTGCCTGGGACCGCATCTCGCGCTCGAGCCGACCGCTGGCTGCGTTGTTGATGGACCAGGGCGTGCTGGCGGGCATCGGCAACGTCTATCGCGCCGAGGTGCTCTTCCGGCACGCGCTGCACCCTTATCTGCCCGGCCGGTCCCTGCCACGGCCGGCCTGGGAGGCACTGTGGGACGACCTCGTCGCCTTGCTGGCCGACGGTGTGCGGACCGGCAGGATCGCAACGTTGCGACCCGAGCACGGGCGCCGCCGGCGCAGCGGACCCCGCCACTACGTGTACCGCCGGGCGGGGGAGCGCTGCCTGGTGTGTGCCGAGCCGGTGGCGTTCGCCGAGCTGGCTGGGCGCCGGCTGTACTGGTGCCCGTCATGCCAGCCTCCCTAGCAGGGTGAGCGTCCAGGCCCGGCGCAACCATCCGACGGCTAGAGTTGCTGAGTGGTCGGACTACTGCCCGAGGGTGGGCGCCCTCGACCCGCCCCGCTCGACGAGAGCCGGGGGCGGTCGAGCGTGCTCACGGCCGGTTCGCAGGACGCGCACCGGCTGCTCCTGCTGGGGTTGCTGTGCCTGACCTTTGGCACCTTGTTCCTGCTGGTCACCCGGCAGGCGTGGGTTCCGATCAGCGCCTTCGGTGTGTCGCTGCTGCTCGGCAGCCTGCTGCTGCCCCTGCGGTTGTTCCTGGTGCTGCTCGCCGCCCAGGCCGCCTCGGTCGGGACTGCGCTCGTTGTCCTCGACGTCACCCCGCTGCGGGTGGCGACGGTCGTGGTGCTGTCCACCCTCGCGATGGTGATGGTGGTCGCGGTGTGCCGCAACCGGCTGGGTGCCACCGGGGAGTCGATGCTCATCGACCTGCGAGACCGACTCAACTCCCAGTCCGAACTGCCCCCGCTGCCGCCCGGCTGGTCGGCGGAGGCGGTGATGCGCTCGGCGGGTGGAGCGCAGTTCGCCGGCGACTTCATCGTCGCGGCCAAGACCCAGCGCGGTGACGCCGTCGAGATCGTCGTGGTCGATGTCTCCGGCAAGGGCCTCGCGGCCGGAACCCGGGCGCTGCTGCTGTCGGGCGCCTTCGGTGGGCTGCTGGGGGCGCTGCCTGCCGAGCAGTTCCTGCCGGCCGCCAACAACTACCTGTTGCGGCAGGAGTGGAGTGAGGGCTTCGCGACTGCCGCCCACCTGTCACTCCGCCTGTGCACCGGCCATTTCGAGCTGCGCACGGCCGGGCACCCGCCCGGGGTGCAACTGCACGCCGGCTCCGGGCGCTGGCAGGTGCACAGCTCGTCGGGGCCGGCGTTGGGGCTGTTCGCCGAGGCCGAGTTCGTGCCCACCACTGGGCAACTGCAGCACGGCGACGCGCTGATGCTCTTTACCGACGGGCTTGTCGAGACCGCCGAGCGTGACTTCACCCTGGGCATCGACAAGCTGCTCGGTGAGGCCGAGCGGATGGGGCGCGAGGGCTTCACCGACGGTGCCCGCCGGTTGCTCGACCGCCTCGAGGTCTCAACCGACGACCGGGCGCTGGTCTTCGTCCACCGGCAGTGAACCGGTCGAGCGGGCCGCGAGCGCACGCTCCCACGTCTCGCGCCGGTGCCGAGCGTGGGTCACGGCCAAGGCGGCGCCCACGGCTTTGCGGCGTGCCTGCTCGAGCCCGAACGCGGCATCGGGGTGGAGCCTGGCGGGCAGGCGCCTGGCCAGCCGGATGGTCCGTGGAGCCATGCCGCCGACGGTAGGTAGCGGGCTCGTCGACCCCGTCACGGCGAGGTGACGATCCGATGAAACCGCCGCGCTCGGGGCGACCGAGCCCACCGGGTGCAGTCGACCGATCGCAAGGCCGATCATCGGTACGGCTGCACGCTGAGCAGGGTTAGCCGTAACGTATTCACGTCCGCCGGCGTTGGACCCCCTCCGTCCCGGACCCGGCAGTTCCCAGGCGGCAGAGGAGCCCAGTGCTAGCAAAGACCGATGTGACCGGCATGGATGCGCTGCGGCGGCTGCACCAGACCGTCGTGCGGGTCAGCAGCGGCGGCAGCCTGGTGGACACCTTGCAGGCGGTCGTCGAGGGCGTGCAGGATGCCGTCGGCTTCGAGGTTGCGGTGGTCAGCCTGCTGGCAGACGACGCCACGTACGAGACGTTGGCGGTCGCTGGCCCGCCAGAGGCTCGAGAGCAGCTGTTGGGCCGCCGGCTTCCGGCGGACTGCTATGCAGCCGAGCTCGCCATGTCGGACAGTTGGGGTGCGCTGCACTTCGTACCGCACGAGCGCCTGCCCCCGGGTGAACCGCTGGGCTGGGTCCCCGACGTCGACATCGCCGACGATCCCGACGCTTGGCATCCGCTGGACGCGCTGTTCACCCAGTTGCGCTCGCCGGCCGGCGAGGTGGTGGGTGTGCTGTCGGTCGATCTGCCCCGCGACCGGCGCAAACCCGACCTGTTCCGCCGTGAGCTGCTGGAGATGTTCGCCACCCAGGCCGGGATCGCCATCAACAACGCCCGGCTCACCGACCAGCTGCGCGCCCGCGAGGAGGTGTTCCGGCAGGTGTTCGAGGGCGCCGGCTCGGGCATGGCGGTGGTCGGCCTGGACCGCAATGACGCCGGCCGCTACCTCCGTGTGAACCCGGCCTTCTGCCGCATCGTGGGCCGACGCGAGACCGACCTGCTGCGCAGCTTGGATGACGACATCACCCATCCCGACGACCGGGCCGGTCAGGCCGCCTGCCTGAGCGAGGTCCTCCGTCGTGGCCGGGCGGCCAGCAGCCCGCAACAGTCGGAGAAGCGCTACCTGCACAGCGACGGCAGCACGATCTGGGTGACCGCGACGACATCGATCGTCTGGAGTGCGGACGGGCGGGCGCTCAGCGCTGTCAGCCAGATCGAGGACATCAGCGACCGTCGAGCCGCCGAGGCTGAGCTCGCCCGTCGAGCCGACAACGACGTTCTCACCGGGCTGGCCAACCGGCGCACGCTGCGGCGGCGACTGGTGGAGGTGATCCAGTCCGACCGCGAGCCCGGCCAGGAAGGGGCCGTCTTGTTCTGTGACGTCGACGGCTTCAAGCTCGTCAACGACACCCTCGGCCACGGCGTGGGCGATCGGGCGTTGATCGCCATCGCCGGTCGCCTGCAGGCGGCCGCCCGCGACAGCGACATGGTCTCGCGACTGGGCGGCGACGAGTTCGTGGTCGTGGCTCGCGGGTTGTCACCGGTCCAGGCCAGCGAGCTGGCGGAGCGGCTGCGGGTCGTGGCCGCGGAGCCCATCGGGATCGACGGCCTGGAGCAACCGGTCTGCCGGACCATGAGCATCGGGATAGCGATGTTCGAGGCGGGGACCAGTGACCCCGACATGCTGCTGCACCGCGCGGACGAGGCCATGTACGAGGCAAAGCTGTCGGGTCGGGATGCGCACAGGTTCGCCGAGCCGATCCACAGCGACTGACCACCAAAGCGGGCAGACGATGAGTTTTGCCGTATCTGTGCGGTGGTCGTGACAGACCGTTATTGTCTGTCCCGGGTGCACCCCTTTGCAGGGGGCTGAGGCCGGGGGCTGCTCCTGACCGCGCGTCGTGAGGGGCCAGCAATGTCAGCATCCGGTGTCCGACCCGTCGTCCAGGCCCGATCGCGACCGTCCGGTCGCCAGCACCTCCGCCGGCTGGCCGCCGTGGCCGCCTCGGCGCTGTTGCTGGTCGGCGCCGCGTCGGGGGTCTCGGCGGCTTCCCCTGACGACCCGCGGGCGGCGAGCCACGTGCGTGCGGCTGCCGGCAACAACACCGCCCACGTGACCTGGTCCGCGCCCGTCGACGCCGACCCTGGTCGCACCTACTACCGGGTGCGGGCCCACCCGGGCGGGCAGACCGAGTACGTCGAGGGCACCCAGACCGACGCGACCCTGCGGTTCCTCGACAACGGGGTGGGCTACACGTTCACGGTCACGGCTGACCAGGGCGACGGGTGGGGTCCGGCTTCCGACCCGTCCACGCGGGTGACTCCACGCGACAAGTGCACCGTGCGTGGCACCGACGGTGACGACGTCCTGATCGGTACGGCCGGTGACGATGCGATCTGTGGTCGTGGTGGCGACGACGTGCTGCGCGGTGCGGGAGGCGGCGACACCTATATCGGGGGGAGCGGCAACGACACCGTGGACTTCCAGAACGCGCCCGAGCGCGTGTTTGCCTTCCTGCCGGGCGTGGCCCACATTGACGGCACCCGCGGACTCGGATGGGCGGACGGTGACGGCGCCGACGTGCTGCGTGCCGACGTCGAGTCGCTGCGCGGCTCGGCCCACGCGGACGAGCTCGAAGGTGACGACGGTGCGAACCGGATCGTCGGCGGTCGGGGCCGCGACTTGATTCGGGGCTGGGACGGCGATGACACGCTGGTCGGGGCGGCCGGGTCGGACGAGCTGTGGGGGATGAGCGGTGCGGACCGGCTGCGGGGCAAGCGGGGGAACGACGTGTTGATGCCGCGGGCCGGTGCCGACGTGGTCAACGGTGGCCGCGGCTCGGACACCGTCACCTTCACCGCGGCGGTCGAGGTCAACCTGGTGGCTGGCACGGCGGTGGGTGAGAGCACCGACTCGCTGCGCCGGGTCGAGAACGTGCTCGGCTCGTCCGGGACCGACGTGCTCCGCGGGTCGAGCAAGCGCAACGTGCTGCGCGGTGGCGCCGGTGACGACCTCCTGTCCGGGCTGGCAGGCAACGATCGGCTCGCCGGGCAGGGCGGAAACGACACGTTGGCGGGTGGGCGCGGTGCGCGCGACCGCTGCAACGGCGGGACCGGCGTGGACACCGCGACCGGCTGCGAGTCACTGGTCAAGGTGCCCTGACGCCCCCAGCCGGCCGACGGGGTGGGACAGCGCCCGTGCCCGCGCCCAGTTCCGTGCCCGTGGTCGGGTGCGCCTCGGGGTGCGTCGACTCTGTCCTCGCCTCGTCAGCGCAACGCCCGCCGGATCAGCTCCACAGCCGCGTGCTCGTGCTCCGCGGCCGCGTCGACCCGGTCCGCGAGCGCGGTGAACAGCTCGGCGGGCTGGGACTGTGGCTGGTGCTGGAACTGGGGCTGGGCGGCGCGCGCGTGCGCCGGCTGCGGGTCGGCGTCCGTGCGCAACCCAGCGTTCGCGACTGCCCGCCACTGGGCGGCTGCCGCGTCGATGCGCTCGGCCGCCTGCGATAGCTGCGGGGACTCGAACAGCCCAGCCGCCTCGACGAGGAACCGTGCGTACAGCGGGCGGGTCCCGGCCGCCCCGGTGTAGGACGTCGTGAGGCACTCGGCCAGCCGGGCGAGCACGTACGCAAACGGGGCCGGCTCCCCGAACCTGCTCACCCAGCCGGACTTCGTCCGGGTGTCGCGCAGGTCGGCACTCAGCCTGGCCATCCCGCTCAGACCGAAGTTGGCATCGAAGGCGTGGCCGAGCACTGGGCCGGTCAGGTGGTCGGTGGTCGTGGTGAGCGCCCGACGCACCGCGGCGGCCAGGTCCACCGCCCCGGCCGGCGGCGCCAGCGTGCTCAGTGCGAAGCGGCCCTTGCGGTGTGCTGCCCAAGCCGCACCGAGTTGGCCGCGGTCGAGCGGTCGAGGGCTGTCGTCGCGGTCGGTGACCAGGTAGGCGTCGTCCTGGCGACCGGTCACGACCACCGGGTAGGGGTCGGCCGCTGCTTGTGGGTGGGTGGCGTCGTGCCACGGCAGCCGGCCGCGCTCCACCGTGAGCTGCGCTGGGGTGCCGTCGGTCAGCACCCGGTCGAGCTTGGTCAGCGCCGGTCGGGGGCTGGTGGAGTGCTGGGTGGCCAGCCGAGCGCCGATGTGGCCCGCGATGGCCTCCAGCCAGGGCTGTGGATGGTGTTGCGCCACGATCGTCAGCACCGGGTGGTCGGCGTCCTCGTACTCGAACACGGCGTAGAGGAACCCGATGCCGCCGCCGAGGCCGCAGGCCATCGGCTCGCTGACGTGCACACCCGCGTGCGCGAGCAGCAGCCGGCTCAGCGCAGACTCACGGTGCTCGAAGGGCGACCGGCCGGCCGGGTTCTCGTCGCCAACGGCGACGTGGCGGTGCGCAGTGGTGTAGGTCTCGCCGGTGCGGGCCATCCGGGCGCGCACGCGTGCCTTGAGCTTCTTGCGTTCGGTCATCGTCGACCCCTCGCGGCGGCCACTGCCGCACCGACTCCTGCGCTGTGGGTGCGGCGGCCACCGGCTCGATCGAGGTCAACCGGGTCGCTCGCGCCGCGATGGCATGCGGCCACCTCTGCCTCCACACCAGCCGGCGGGCGCAGGCCGCCGGTCAAGGAGGTCGGGCGCAGCGGTGCGCCCAGCGCAAACGCTACCAGCGCTGGGGGCTGGCAGCGGTGCAGCGCGATGCCGGATGGGCGATGGTCGTACGGTGAATCCACCCCACCGCTGCCCTCGCGACGACAGGCCGACCATGAGTCACCCACCCTGGACCGAGCTCAGCACCGAGGCCGAACGTGCGCGAATCCGGGCGGGCGCTACTACGGCGTCGAGTACGCCACGAGGCTCTATCCGAAGGTCGAGTCCTGAACGCCTGACTGCTGGCCGAAGGTGGGCACACATGCGTCACGACCAGCGCCGCGCGTGACCAGTTGTCGCCCACTGCGGTGCGCCCGCGCCGCCGAGGTCCTCGCCTCGTAGGTCGGCGGTCGGGTGCCAAGCCGTATGGTGACGCGGGGACACGGCCGCACACGCCGCAGCGAAGGGGGAGCAGGGATGGGCGCGGTAGTGGTGCCCGCGACGCACCCCACCGACGACGAGACGCCGGCTCGTGGTGGCCGCGACATCGGGTGGTATGCCTCCGGTGTCGTGGTCGGCGCGGCGCTGATCGTCGTGACGGCCTTCCGTCAGCCGTTCAGCTATGACGAGCTGACCCAGATCGCACCGTACGCTAGCAACGACCCCGTCGAGATCGTCACCGCAACCCGGCAGCCGCCGATCGACCCGCTGCTCGGCGCGCTGTTCCGGCACCTGTTCGGCCAGGGGCAGCTGCAGCAACGGCTGGTGCCGGTGCTCGCGGGCATCGGCATCCTGGTGCTGCTGAGCCTGCTGCTGCGCCGGTTGCGGCTGGGGTTCGCCGGAGCCTTCGGGGTGTGGGTGCTGGCCACCGCCCCGCTGATGGTGCGCTACAGCGCCTACACCCGGCCGTACGCCCTGCCGCTGTTCTTCATGCTGCTGTTCGCCTACGCCGTGCACCGCTGGCTGGACGAGCGCCGGACCGGCTGGCTGGTGCTCGCCGGGGTCACCGCGGTCGCCCTGCCGTTGACGCGGGTGCCGGAGCCGACGGTGTTCCTGGGCGGGATGGCGGCGACGTTGGCGTGGTTCACGCTGCGGGGGCGGTTCACCTGGGCGCAGACGCGACCGGTGATCGCGATCAGCCTCGGCGTGCTCTTCGTGGTCAGCGTGCCGATGTACCTGCTGCTCGCCTACACCGCCGACAACTTCCTGGACACCAGCCCGACCGGCTTCGTCGGCCGCCTCGGCGAGGGCACCGCGGAGATCGCAACGTCCGTGGTCCCGCTGCTGGCGTACTGGTACTCGTGGTGGCCGCTCACCGCAGTCGCGCTGGTCGCCGCCCTGGCGCTGACCGCGTCGCGACGGCGGCTGTTCGGCTGGCTGATCTGGTGGCCGCTGCTGGCGGGGCCGGTCGCGTTCGTGCTCGTCTACCACTACCTGAACAAGTTCTCGTTCGAGACGCTGCCGTACCGGGCTCGGGCGGCGTTCTTCTTCCTATCGGCGTTCGTGCTGCTGCTGGTCGCGCTGGCGACGGTGGTGACCGACCGCGCCAGCCCGAGGTCGCTGCGGGTCGGGTTGGCGGTGCTGCTCGGAGGTGTCCTGCTGGGGCAGCTCCCGCTGACCACCACGATCGTCGTCACCAACGCGGCGCCGGACTTCGACCAGGTGTCGGCCGCGCTGACCGAGGACCTGCCCGACGACGCCATCGTGCTGTACGGCCGTCCTAGCCCGGTCGGGCAGACGCGCCAGCCCTTCCTCGGCAGTCCGCGCTACATGGGCGACACCCCGTACGTTGCGACGATAGAGAACGAGCCCGTCGACCTGCAGGCTCTGCCCCGCAGCGGCCCGGTGCACGTTGTCATCAACGGCCAGTGCGCCCGGCCCGGGCGCTGTGAGGCTTCCCGAGAGCCGTGGGACGAGCAGGTGCCGGGATACCGGCTGTCCCACGAGCTGGAGCGCATCACGATCTACGAGCCGGTGCGTGGGCAGGACGGTCGGCGGGGGGTGGCCGAGGCGCTGGCGGCGTTCGGGGCGACCCTGGGCCCGGAGCTGGGCTACACCGAGACGTTCGCCGCCGCGTCGCTGCTCAAGCAGCAGGGCCGGGCCGGGCGGGGCCGCGCCCTCGTCGAGCAGATGTATGCCGACGCCGACCCCGAGGTTGCCGAGGACATCCGGGCGGTCGCTGCCGCCGAGGGCATCGACCCGTTCGAGTGAGTGCGCCCGGCCGGTAGAATCGGCGCCCGTCCGCAGGCACGGCGAGGGGTGTGTCGATGAGGGAGCGGCCGACAGGGCGCGACCATGAGCGGCGGCTGCGCCGGGCGGCCGTCACCGCGGCCCGCCGG
>JBBSNM010000033.1:0-26546 GCA_038232655.1 Propionibacteriales bacterium
GGCGTGGCGGCGCCGACCGGCTCCGCGAGCTGATGGACAGCTGGAAGGCGCAGGCCCGCATCGACAAGGCGAGCGACGAGGCGCTGTGGCGTCGCTTCTCGTCGGCGCGCTCGGCGTACAGCCGCCGCCGCAAGCAGCACTTCGCCCAGCTGCACGAGCAGCACGACGAGGCGCGCGCGGTCAAGGTCAAGCTCGCCGCCGAAGCGGAGACGCTGGCCGACTCGACCGACTGGGGTGCCACCGCCGGCCGCTTTCGCGACCTGATGCGCGAGTGGAAGGCCGCAGGGTCGGCGGGCCGGCGCGAGGAGGAGGCGCTGTGGCAGCGGTTCCGCACTGCTCAGGACGCGTTCTTCAACGCCCGTGACGCCGCCAACGCCAAGGTCGACGCGCAGTTCGCCGCCAACGCGGAGGTGAAGCGCGCGGTGCTGGCCGAGGCCGAGGCGCTGGTGCCGGTCACCGACGTCGCCGCGGCCAGGGCGGCGTTCCGCGACATCGCCGAGCGCTGGGAGGCCGCGGGCAAGGTGCCGCGCGATCAGATGCGCGAGCTCGAGGACCGGATGCGCGCGGTCGAGTCTGCGCTGCGTACGGCCGACGAGGAGCGGTGGCGCCGCAACAACCCGGAGGCGCACGCCCGGGCCGCGGCGACGGTCGCGCAGCTGGAGAAGCTGCTGGCGGACCTGCGGGCCAAGGCCGCGGCGGCCGAAGCGGCCGGCGACGATCGGCGGCTCCGCGACGCGCAGGCGGCCATCGAGGCCCGCGAGGCCTGGCTCGAGCAGGCCCGCCGGGCCCTCGCCGACTTCTCCCCCTGAGCCTCCCCGCCCTCCGCGGGTTTTGTCCCCGCCATCCGCGGGTTTTGTCTCCACGATCCGCGGTGACCTAGGGCCTGTGGATAACGAATGCGAGAATCGCCCCAACGCGGGCAAACTGCAGCGATGTCGGCCACCTCCCACCCTTCAGCCGCGACGAACTCGGGTACTCCTTTCACGCGTGCGCAAGCTCTGGACATGGGTCTGCACGACCGCGACCTCCGTGAGGCCGTCCATGCCGGGGTGCTGCGACGGGTCCTGCATTCCGTTTACGTCGACGCCGCCGTCCCTGACTCGCGCGACCTCCGCGCCACCTGCCTGCAGCTCGTCATGCCGTCGTACGCGGTCTTGTTCGGGACGACCGCTGCCTGGGTCCTCGGGATCGATGCCTTCCAGCCCGACGATCGGTTCGTCATGACACCCGAATGCGTGGTGCCGCACGGCTCCACGCGTTGCCGGGCCGCCGGCATCCTTACGGTCGAAGGGATCATGCCGCAGGCGGACATCACGGAGCTGACCGGTTTGCGCATCACCGTGCCTGAGCGCACTGCGGTGGACCTGCTGCGTCGACTGAAGCGACCATTCGCGTTGTCCGCGGCCGATGCTTTCGCGCACGCCGGCCTCATCATGCCTGATGGCCTGCAGCACCGCATCGATGGCCTCGCCGGCTTTCCTGGCATCGTGCAGGCGCGCCAGCTGGCCCGGTGGGTCGAACCGCTGACCGAGTCGCCCGGCGAGTCGTGGCAGCGCTTGCGTTTGCTGGACGCGGGCTTTCCCAGGCCCGTGGCGCAGTTCTGGGTGCTCGATCGCAACGGCCGGCGTCGGTACCGACTCGACTCGGCCTATCCGCATCTGCTGATTGGCTGCGAGTACGACGGCGCGGAGGACCACACCGAGGAAGGGGACCGCCTCAGGGACGAGGGACGCCGTGGGTGGCTCCGAGACGTCCAAGGATGGCGGCTCGTGGTCTGTCGCAAGGCCGACATCTTCGGCGCCGACCCCTGGTTCGAGATCGAGGTCGGCCGCCTCTTGGACCGCGAGCCGGTGCTGCCACGAAGATGGTGACAACGATCCGCGGATCGGCGGGACAAAACCCGCGGATCAGTGCGAAATATTGCGCGGATGGTGGCTACTGGGTGACGCGGTAGACGTCGAACACGCCGTCGATCAGCCGTACGGCAGCAAGCACATGGCCAAGGTGCGTCGGATCACCCATCTCGAAGGTGAACCGGCTCTTGGCGATGCGGTCCCGGCCGGTCTGCAGGTGCGCCGACAAGATGTTGACGTGCTGGTCGGACAGCACCCGGGTGATGTCGGACAGCAACCGCGCCCGGTCGAGCGCCTCGACCTGGATCGCCACGAGGAACAGGCTCTGCGCCGACGGCGCCCACTCGACCCCGACGATCCGGTCGGGCTGCGCCTTGAGGTTGGCGACGTTGGAGCAGTCGGCTCGGTGCACCGACACCCCGGCGCCGCGAGTCACGAACCCCACGATCTGGTCGCCGGGCACCGGTGTGCAGCAGCGGGCCAGCTTGACCAGAACGTCGCTGGTGCCGCGGACCACGACACCGGCGTCACCGCGCGGTACCCGCCGCCGGCCGTCAGCCTCGCTCGGCACCACCGCCTCGGCCAGGTCCTCCTCCGACCCGGCGTCGCCGCCGTGCAGGTCGATGACCCGGCGTGCGACGTTCTGCGCGCCGACGTTGCCCTCGCCGACGGCGGCGTATAGGGCCGAGACGTCACTGAGGTGCAGGTCCTCGGCGATCGTCTGCAACGTGTCGTGGCTCAGCAGCCGCTGCAGCGGCACCCCCTCGCGGCGCATCATCCGGGCGATGGAGTCCTTGCCCTGCTCGATGGCCTCCTCGCGCCGCTCCTTGGTGAACCACTGCCGGATCTTGCTGCGCGCCCGCGGGCTGGCCACGAAGTTCAGCCAGTCGCGGCTCGGACCGGCGCCGGCCGCCTTGGAGGTGAAGACCTCGACGACGTCGCCGTTGTCGAGCACGCTCTCGAGCGGGACCAGCCGCCCGTTCACCCGGGCGCCGATGCAGCGGTGCCCGACCTCGGTGTGCACCGCGTAGGCGAAGTCGACCGGGGTCGCGCCGGCCGGCAGCGACCGCACGTCGCCGCGCGGGGTGAACACGTACACCTCGCCGCTTCCGATCTCGAAGCGCAACGAGTCGAGGAAGTCGCCGGGGTCGCCGGTCTCCTGCTGCCAGTCGATCACCTGACGCAGCCAAGCCATCTCGCCCTGCGCCGTGTCTTTGCCGCTGGACCCGGTGCCGCCGCGAGCGGCCGGCGACGGGGTGGCGACCTCGAGGTCCTCCTTGTACTTCCAGTGCGCGGCGACGCCGTACTCGGCCCGCCGGTGCATGCCGTAGGTCCGGATCTGCAGCTCGACCGGCTTGCCCTGCGGACCGACGACCGTGGTGTGCAGCGACTGGTACATGTTGAACTTCGGCATCGCGACGTAGTCCTTGAACCGCCCGGTCAGCGGGTTCCACCGGGCGTGCAGCACCCCGAGGACGGCGTAGCAGTCGCGCATCGACTCGACCAGGATGCGAATGCCGACCAGGTCGTAGATGTCGGCCAGGTCGCGGCCGCGCACGATCATCTTCTGGTAGATCGAGTAGTAGTGCTTGGGTCGCCCGGTGACGGTGGCCTTGATCTTGGCCGCCTTGAGGTCGGCGTTGACACCGTCGATCACCGAGGCGAGGAACTCGTCGCGCGCCGGTGCCCGGTCGGCGACCAGGCGTACGATCTCGTCGTAGACCTTCGGGTGCAGCGTCGAGAAGGCGAGATCCTCCAGCTCCCACTTGATTGTGTTCATGCCGAGCCGGTGCGCCAGCGGGGCGTAGATCTCCAGCGTCTCGCGGGCCTTGCGCTCCTGTGTCTCGGCCTTCACGTGCCGCAGCGTGCGCATGTTGTGCAGCCGGTCGCACAGCTTGATGACGAGGACGCGGATGTCCTTGCTCATCGCGACGACCATCTTGCGGATCGTCTCGGCCTGCGCGGAGTCGCCGTACTTGACCTTGTCGAGCTTGGTGACGCCGTCGACGAGGGACGCGACCTCGGCGCCGAAGTCGTCGCTCAACCGGGCCAGCGTGTACGACGTGTCCTCGACGGTGTCGTGCAGCAGCGCGGCGCACAACGTCGGGACGGTCATGCCGAGCTCGGCGAGAATGGTGGTGACCGCGAGCGGGTGGGTGATGTAGGGGTCACCGCTCTTGCGCCACTGCCCCTCGTGGCACCTCTCGGCGGTGGTGTAGGCGCGTTGGAGCAGGACCAGGTCGGCCTTCGGGTCGCCCCCGCGCACGATCGCCAGCAGCGGCTCGAGCACCGGGTGGGCGTGCTGCGCGCGGGTTCCCAGCCGGGCGAGGCGGTTGCGCATGCGCGCACCGGACGCGGGCGCCGTCGCCACGACGTCCGGCGGCTCGGTGGCTCGCGGCACGTCGACGCCGACAGACCTGTCCTCAGCCACCCGCACCTCCTGACGCAGAGGTCCAGTCTAGGCGGGTCAGACGACGCGCAGGGCGTCGACGTTGAGGCCGTCGAGGCGCGTGCGGGCGTTGAGGAACGACAGCTCGAGCAGCATCGCCACCCCGCTCACGTGGGCGCCGCACCGCTCGACCAGATCAGTGGTGGCGCGCAGCGTGCCGCCGGTGGCAAGCACGTCGTCGACGATCAGCACCCGATCGCCCGGGCGCAGGGCATCCTGGTGGATCTGCAGGGTCTCCGTGCCGTACTCCAGCGCGTACGACACCTCGTGGGTCGCGGCGGGCAGCTTGCCGGGCTTGCGCACCGGCACGAAGCCGGCGCCGAGCGCCAGGGCCACCGGCGCCGCGAAGATGAAGCCGCGGGCCTCGATACCGACCACCGCGTCGACCCCCTCGGGGACCAGCCGCCGGCCGCGCTCGGCCAGCGCCGCCACCGTGGTCGCGAAACCCTCGGGGTCGGCCAGCAGCGGCGAGATGTCCTTGAAGACGATCCCGGCCTGCGGGAAGTCCGCGATATCGCGCACCAGGCGGTCGAGCGCGGCGTCCACCGGGTTGGTCATCAGCTGCTCCGTCCGTTCGATCGGCCGCGCCGGGAGCGCGGCTTGCGCTGGGGTTGCCTGCGCCCCTCGGAGACCGCCCTGGTCGGACGGGGCGCCCGGGTGGGTGCACCGCCGGACGTTACCCGGGTCGCGCCACCCGGTGGGGACGTTTCGTCCGCCGCGCCGGCGGTCTCGGAGGTGGAATCGTCACCAGCACCGGGTCCTGCGATGGTGCGAGCACGCCGCGCGGCGACCCGCTCGGCCTGGCCCGTGACCGCCGGCTCATTCTCCTTCAGGTGCACCGCCAGCGGGGTGGCGATGAAGATCGACGAGTACGCACCGGCCGCCATGCCGACGAACAGCGCCAGCGCCAGGTCCTTCAACGGGCCGGTGCCCAGCACAGCGGTGCCGACGATGAGCAGCGCCAGCACCGGCAGCAGCGCGGTGATGGTGGTGTTGATCGACCGGACCAACGTCTGGTTGACCGCCAGGTTGGCGTGCTCGGCATACGTACGCGACAGGTTCGTCTGGTAGTTGCGGGTGTTCTCGCGGACCTTGTCGAACACGACCACCGTGTCGTACAGCGAGTACCCCAAGATCGTGAGCAGCCCGGTCACCGTCGCCGGTGACACCTCGAACCCCGACCACGCGTAGACGCCGACCGTGATCAAGACGTCGTGCAGCAGCGCCACGATGGCGGCCACCGACATCTTCCACTCCCGGAAGTAGCCGGCGATGAACAGCACGACCAGCACCAGAAACACGGCCAGCGCCAGGACCGCCCGGTTGAGGATCTGCCCGCCGAACGTCGGCCCGACCCGCTCCTGGCTGACGTCTTGCGCCCCCGCCTCCCGCAGCGCGTCCCCGACCCGGTCGGCAGCGCCCTGGTCAAGCGGCTGGGTCTGCACCAGCACCGCGTCCGGCCCGGACGTGGTGACCAGCGGACTGCCGACGTCGACACCCGAGTCGAGGGCCGCGTCGCGCATCGTCTCGACGCTCTCGTCGTTGGCTTGGATGCTGGCGTTGAACTCGACGCCACCTTTGAACTCGATGCCGGGTTCGAGACCCCGAAAGAGCAGCCCGGTGGCCGCGGCGACGACGATCAGGGCCGAGATCAGGTACCACAGGTTGCGCCGGCCGACGAAGTCGAACGAGACCCGGCCGGTGTAGAGGTGCTGCCCGAACGTCGCCAACCTGCTCATGAGCTGACCCCCTGCGGTCTGCGCGCCGTGCGGGCGAACTCGGTGACCCGGCGGCCCTCGATGCCCAGGTGCCCGGCGTCCAGCCCGGAGAGCTTGTGGCCCTCGCCGAAGAACTTGGTCCTGGCCAGCAGGGTGACCAGCGGCTTGGTGAAGACGAACACGACGATGGCGTCGATCACGGTGGTGAGCCCCAGCGCGAAGGCGAACCCGCGGATCTCGTCGATCGCGAAGGTGTAGAGCACCACTGCGGCGAGCAGCGACACGGCGTCGGCGGCCAGGATGGTCGCCCGCGCCCGCTTCCAGCCCGCCTCGACCGCGAGCCGCAACGACTTGCCCTCGCGCACCTCGTCGCGCAGCCGCTCGAAGAAGATGATGAACGAGTCGGCCGTGATGCCCACGGCGACGATCAACCCGGCGATTCCGGGCAGCGTGAGCGTGAACCCGACCCCCTTGCCCAGCAGGATGACCAGCTCGTAGGTCAAGAACGCGGCAATGCCCAGCGAGGCGATGACGACCAGCCCGAGCCCGCGGTAGTAGAACATGCAGTAGACGACGACCAGGATCAGCCCGATGATGCCGGCCAGGATGCCCGCCGACAGCTGCGAGCCGGCCAGCGTCGGGCCGGCGAGCGTCACCCCGTTGACCTCGAAGCTGAGCGGCAGTGCGCCGTACTGCAGCGAGTTGGCCAGCGCGGTCGCGCTGGTCTGGGTGAACGAGCCCGAGATCTCTGCCTGGCCGTTGGTGATGGTGCTGTTGATGGTGGGGGCGGTCAGGACCTGGCCGTCGAGCACGATTGCGAACAGCCTGCCGGTACCTGCCAGCTCGCGGGACACGTCGGCGAACACGCCGGTCCCGTCACCGTCGAGGTCGAGGTTGACCGCCCAGTCCGGCGACTGCGGGCGCAGGCCGGCGGTGGCGTCCTGCAGCGACGTTCCCTCGATGATGGCGGGGCTGAGCAGGTACTTCGCGCCGTCGTCGTCGCAGGTGATGAGGGCGGCACTGGGTCGGTCGTCGACCGGTTCGTCGCCTTCGCCGTCGGGGCAGGTGTACTGGTTGAACTCCTGTGTCAGCGCCGAGTAGGCCTCGGTGTACTTCGCTGGCGGGGCACCGGTCAGGGTGGTGTCGACCATCTGCTGGACGCTCATGTCGCCGACATCTGCTGCGCCGGCCGACTGGTCGTCGCCGCCGCGCTGGCCGCCGCCCTGGCCGCCGTCGGTCTGCTCGTCGGCCGGGTCCTGGCCGCCACCGGACAGCATCCACGGGCTGAGCACACGGTTGTTCTTGCCCTTGCCGCTGCCTCCGCCGCTGCCCCCTCCGCCGCTGCCCCCTCCGCCGCTGCCCCCTCCGCCGCTGCCGCCGCCGTCGTTACCGTTCCCGCCGTTACCGGCGCCACCCGGGGTCTCGGCGTCCGGGGGCTGCGGCGGGGTCTGGCCGGCTGCCGGCCCCGCCCATACCAGCCGGAAGCGCAGCTGGGCGGTGCGACCGACCTCGTCGACGATGTCGTTGCGGCGTTCGCCGGGGATCTCGACGATGATCTGGTCACCGCCGCGGGTGCTGACCTCGGCCGCGGCGACGCCGCTGCCGTTGACGCGCGAGGCGATGATCTGCTGTGCCTGGTCGAGCTTGTCCGGGGTGATGTCGCCACCCTCGGAGGACTTGGCCTGCAGCGTGATGCGGGTGCCGCCTTGCAGGTCGAGCCCCAGCCGCGGGGACCAGTCGCCGCCGTACGCGACCAGGCCGAGCAGCAGCCCCATCACCGCAGCGAGCAACACCAGGACGCGGCCGGGTCGGCTCGCGTTCGTCGCCACTCAGATCTCTCCCGTTGTCGGTCGCGAACGTGTCATGCCCGGGGATCGTCACCCTGGTCGCTGCCGGGCGGTTCGACGATCTTGGCAACGGCCTGGCGGTGCACGCTCAGCACGACCCCCGGGGCCGCGTCCACCTCGAGCGACTCGTCCCCGATGGCTCGGACGGAGCCGAAGATGCCGCTCGTCAGCATGATCCGGTCCCCGACAGCCAGGTTACGCTGCAGCCTTGCCGCGTCCTGCTGGCGGCGACGGGCCGGCCGCATGACCAGGAACCAGAACACCGCAACGATCAGCAGCAGGGGCAGCAGCCCCGCAACCTGCTCGGCGTTCACCACGGCTCCCGGCGTAGACGACTGGATGACGGCGGCCGGAACATCGCCACGGCCAGCGGTGGAGTCTAGCCGCTGCCCGACGCGCCCCCCTCGGCTGGCTCGTCGCCCCACAACGCGGCCAGACCGACCGCCTGGTCAGCGAGGGCCTGCGGCGGGGTGAGGCCGAGGTGACGCCAGGTGCCCGTGGTGGCGACCCGACCCCGCGGCGTGCGCGCGAGCAGCCCGGCGCGGACCAGGAACGGCTCGGCCACCTCCTCGACGGTCTCGCGTTCCTCCCCGACCGCGACCGCCAGGGTGCCAAGACCGACCGGACCGCCGCCGAAACGTCGGCAGAGGGCGTCGAGAACCGACCGGTCGAGACGGTCGAGCCCCTGCTCGTCCACCTCGTACAGCTCGAGGGCGGCTCGGGCCACCGAGGCGTCGACGACACCGGAGGCACGTACCTCGGAGAAGTCACGGACCCGGCGCAGCAACCGGTTGGCGATCCGCGGGGTGCCGCGGGAGCGGCCGGCGATCTCGGCGGCACCGGCGGCGCGCAGGTCGATGGCGAGCAGGTCAGCGGAGCGGTGCACGATCGCCGCAAGCTCGTCGTCGGCATAGAAGTCGAGCTGGGCAGTGAAGCCGAACCGGTCGCGCAGCGGGCCCGGAAGCAGACCGGCACGTGTGGTCGCACCGACCAGGGTGAACGGCGGGATCTCGAGCGGGATCGCGGTGGCGCCGGGCCCCTTGCCCACGATGACGTCGACGCGGAAATCCTCCATCGCCAGGTACAGCATCTCCTCGGCGGCCCGGGCCATCCGGTGCACCTCGTCGACGAACAGGACCTCGCCCTCGGCGACCCCGGACAGGATGGCCGCGAGGTCACCCGCGTGCTGCAGTGCCGGGCCGCTGGTGATGCGCAGCGGCGCACCCATCTCGGCGGCGACGATCATCGCCAGCGTCGTCTTGCCGAGCCCGGGAGGGCCGGACAGCAGAACGTGATCGGGCGTACGCCCGCGGCCGCGCGCGGCCTGCAGCACCAGCGCCAGCTGCTCGCGCACCCGGGTCTGCCCGATGACGTCCTCGAGGCAGCGTGGCCGCAGCGTCGAGTCGTCGGCACGGTCCTCGCCCGTGGCCAGCGGCGTCACCGCCTCACGCGCCTCGTCTGCCATGCCCTCACCACCCTCCTGCCTGCTCAGGCCCGCGACAACGCACGCAGGGCAGCACGCAGCAAGACCGCAATGTCGGTGCCGCCAGCTGCCGACTGCTCGTCGGCGAGCTCGCTCACCGCGTCGACGGCCGACTCGGCCTCGCGGGTCTGCCAGCCCAAGCCGACCAGCCCGCTGTGCACCTGCTCGCGCCAGCCGGCCGCGGCTGGCGCACCGCCCGCGACCCCGCGCGCAGTTCCGGTGGGTGCGGTCCGCGCGGGCGCGCCCAGCCGGTCCTTGAGCTCGAGCACGATGCGCTGGGCCCCCTTGCGACCGATGCCGGGCACCAGGGTGAGGCTGGCGAGATCTTCTGCGGCAACCGCCTGCCGCAGCTGGTCCGGGGGGTGCACCGCCAGCATCGCCTGGGCCAGCTTGGGACCCACCCCGCTCGCGGTCTGCAACAGCTCGAACACCGCCCGCTCGTCGTCGTCGGCGAAACCGAACAGGGTGAGGGAGTCCTCGCGCACCACCAGCGAGGTGGCGACGGTCGCCTCTTGGTCGAGCCGCAGCTCGGCCAACGTGCCCGGTGCGCACTGCACCTGCATCCCGACGCCCCCCACCTCGATCACGGCGGTGGACGGGGTCAGCGCGACGACCCGGCCCCGCACCGAGGCGATCACGCCGACCTGCCGTCGGCGACCAGGGTGCGCCCCGTCTGATCGGAGTCGGGCGCAGGGTGCGACAGCTGGGCGGCCTGTGCCTGCGCGAGCCTGCCCTGGGCGGCTCCGCGCCAGGCGTGGCAAACCGCCAGCGCGAGGGCGTCGGCGGCGTCGGCGGGGCGCGGGGCGGCGTCCATCCGCAGGACGCGGGTCACCATCGTTGTCAGCTGCGCCTTGTCGGCCCGCCCGTTGCCGGTGACGGCCGCCTTGACCTCGCTGGGGGTGTAGACGGCGACCGGCAGGCCGCGCAGCGCCGCGGCGACCAGCGCCACCCCGCTGGCCTGGGCGGTGCCCATGACGGTACGGACGTTGTGCTGACTGAAGACCCGCTCGACGGCGACGGCGTCCGGAGCGTGGGTGTCGATCCAGGCGAGCACGGCCTGATGGACATCGACCAGGCGTTGCGCGAGCGGAGCGTCCGGCGAGGTGCGTACGACGTCCACCGCCAGCGGGCTCAACGCACGCCCGGGGGCACCGTCGACGACACCGAGACCGCATCGGGTCAGCCCGGGGTCGACGCCCAGCACCCGCATCTCGCTCACCCACCCTCGCGCTAGAACACGTGTTCGACGTCGAACGTACGCGCTGGGTGCGACAGTTTGAGGGCCGACGCGCCGGGCGGGGTGCCGGAAGCGCGCGGAGGGTGGGGCGGGTTCACCGGCCACACCCTCCGCGTCCCCCGATCCTCCCGGCCCCCCGACCCAGGGGATCCCCCGTCGCAATAACCAGGAGCGAGCGCGTGTCCCGGTGATACCTCCGGCGCGGGCATTCTCATCTGGCAGCTGCCAGCAGCCCTCTCAGCTGCCGTTCGAGCAGGCTGGATGGCTCCTCGCCGGCATGGCTGATCGTCTCGACCAGGTGGCTGCCTGGCCCGAGGACAGGGGGCGGCGAGTTGATCCGGGTGTCGCCGGTCGGCAGGGTCCATTCGACGTCGGGGGCGTGCGCACGGAGGTGGTCGAGCCCGTCACCGACTGCGACTGGCGGCAGGGTGGTGACGCTGATGCCGGGATGGTCCTTGAGCACGTGGGCGAGCTTGCCCAGGCTCTGACCGTTGGCTGCGGTGGTCGGTCCGCCACGGTGGCGGTCGATGACGTGGTCCACGTCGACGATCTGCCCGCCGCCGAACCGGCAGCTCTGGTCACGGGCCAGCACGAACTGGCGCAACCCGCCGGCGAAGAAGCGGGCGCTGGAGTCCATCGCCACCAGCCGGCCGTCGACGGGGTCGGCGAACAGTCCGCGCAGAACCGTCCGTGCCCCGGCTCGGTCTGCGCCGTCGACGATGTCGCGCACCACTGTTGCCGGGACCGCGCCGTAGCCGCGCAGCAGCCCCGGCTCGTTGTCCAGCCCCAGCAGCGTCGCTGCGGAGATCACGACCTGCACCTCGACGTCCGCCGGCAGCCGTCGCTGCAGCGCCTGCGGTGGGTCGACAGCAGACTCAGGCGGGGTCGGCGGGGTCGGCGGGGTGGTTGCGGGCTCGGCGAGGTCGTCCCAGGCCGCCTCGCAGGGGTCCGGGTCGGGGTCTGCCACCGGCGGTGGCGGGTCGGACCAGGTCCAGGGGTCCCAGCCCTCCCGGGAACGCCAGGTGCTGGGAGCGGCGGACTGGTCCGGTGCCGTCGGGCTGCCCGTGATCCACTCGACGAACAGGTCGGCCCGCAGGGTGTCGAGGTCACGAGGGTCGCCCTGCTGGCGCATCCCCCGGGCGGTGCGGTCCAGCACCTGGTGCGCGGCCCATGCCTCCTCGGCGCGCAAGGTGGCGTAGACCCCGGCTACCCCGTCGTGCGGATCACCCATCCGCACGCTGCGGGCGCGGCGGGCCGCCGCAGCCCGCTTCGCCGCCGCCTCCGGGTCCGCCGCCAGCACCCGCCGCTCGGCGGCCTTGGCCAACTGGCCCGGGGTCAGCCGCGAACGGGACGCGTCGGCGCCCAGCTGGCCGTCCACCCGCCGGCGCAGGTCGGGTTCGAGCACGTCGGTGGCGGCAAGAGCTCGGCGCAGCCCGGCCATGGACAGCCGCCCGGTGCCGACGAGGCTGAGCAGCCGCGGGTGGTCATGCACTGCCCGGCCCGCCGCGTGCAGCCGACACTGCGCCGTCAAGGTGGCCACGGCGAGCGCCGCCGCGATCTCGATCCCGGCGGTGCGACCCTCGAGAAGCGGGCCGCACCCGTCGGCGCGGTCCGCGGCCTGCCTGGCCGCGCCGAACGCGGCCAGGTCGTGGGCCTGCGACGCCTGCACGGCGTCGGCCAGCCGCTCGTGCGCGGAGATCCGCCGGACCAGCATCGCCGGGGACAGCTCGGCGGGCTGCCGCGCCGACCCGACCAGATCGTTCAGCGCGTCACGATCGCAGCCGGTGACCTCGGCCAGCGCATCGAGCACGGTGTCGAACATGTGCCTATCACAGCATCCGCCACCGACAATCCAGGCGAAAGCGACAGCCCCTGTGGTCAGCCGAGCTGAGCCATGACCTCGTCGGAGGCGTCGAAGTTGGCGAACACGTTCTGCACGTCGTCGGAGTCCTCAAGGGCGTCGATGAGCCGCAGCACCCGGTCAGCGCCGGCACGGTCCACCTCAACGGTCGCCGACGGTACGAACGACACCTCGGCCGACTCGTAGTCGAGACCCGCGTCTTGCAAGGCGGTGCGCACCGCCACCAGGTCGGTCGACTCGCAGATGACCTCGAACGTCTCGCCGATGTCGGTGACGTCCTCGGCGCCGGCGTCGAGCACCGCCGCAAGCACGTCGTCCTCGGACAGCTGGGCACCGTCCTGCTCAGCCGGCACAATCACGACGCCCTTGCGCGTGAACATGTAGGCCACCGAGCCGGCGTCGGCCATCGACCCCCCGTTGCGCGTCATCGCCGTGCGCACATCACCCGCGGCGCGGTTGCGGTTGTCGGTGAGGCACTCGACCAGCAAGGCGACCCCACCCGGGGCATACCCCTCGTACATGATCGCCTGCCAGTCCGAGCCGCCGGCCTCGGCACCCGAGCCACGCTTGACCGCGCGGTCGATGTTGTCGTTCGGCACCGACGACTTCTTCGCCTTCTGAATGGCGTCGTACAGCGTCGGGTTGCCCCCGGGGTCGCCGCCGCCCATCCGGGCCGCCACCTCGACGTTCTTGATGAGCTTGGCGAACAGCTTGCTGCGCTTGGCGTCGACGACAGCCTTCTTGTGCTTGGTGGTCGCCCACTTGGAGTGGCCGGACATGGCGCTGGTCCTCTCGCCTCGCGTTCTGCTGCCAGGTCTGGCGCCAGTGCGCTCACGCACCTGGCACGGGACGCACCAGCTCGTCGACGAACAGTCGGTGCACCCGGTCGTCGCCGGTCATCTCCGGGTGGAACGAGGTGGCGAGCAACGAGCCCTGGCGGACCGCGACGATCCTACCGTCGGCCGGCCCGCCACTGACCCGGGCCAGCACCCGCACGCCGGCGCCGGCCTTCTCCACCCAAGGGGCGCGGATGAGCACCGCGTGCACCGGCCGGTCGAGGCCGGCGAACTGCACCGCGGTCTCGCAGGAGTCGACCTGGCGCCCGAAGGCGTTGCGACGTACCGTCACGTCGAGCCCGCCGATGCTCTCCTGACCCTCGCTACCCCCCTCGATCCGGTCGGCCAGCAAGATCATCCCCGCGCAGGTGCCCAGTGCCGGCATGCCGCCGCCGATGCGTGCCCGCAGCGGTCCGAGCAGGTCGAACGCCTTGGCCAGCCGGATCATCGTGGTGGACTCACCGCCGGGCAGCACCAATGCGTCGACGGCGTCGAGCTCGGCTGCCCGGCGCACGGCGATCGCCGTCGCACCGACGGCGTCGAGCGCACGCAGGTGCTCGGCAACGTCGCCCTGCAGCGACAGCACCCCGACGACCGGCTGGACCATCCCATCATCGTAGGGAGGGCGCGGGCCAGCGGCTCCCCGGTTGGGTGTCAGGTGCTCGATCCGGGTCAGGGGCGGTCAGGGGCAGCCAGCGGCCGCTGCCACCTCGCTGCCACCTCGACCCGACCCTCGTCGAAGTGCGCGGCCAGGTCATGGTCGGCGAGCGTGGAGACCACCAGATCGAGCAGCGGCTCGCCCGGTGCGACGTTGGCGCTATCGGCGTGCCAGACGTTGAACTCGAGCATGCCGTGGTCGACGGCGTGCCAGACGTCGGGCGCGGTGAACCACACGACGCCGACGATGGCCGCACCGGCCGCGGCCTGCCGCCGCAGCTCCGCGTCGGCGACCCAGTGGTCGTCGACGGCCTGCAAGACGACGACCCGCTGCTGCTCGAGGTGGGCGAGCGCGTCCTGCAACCGCTCGTGGTCGGTCGGGTGCTGCCAGCCCGCCTGCTCGGCCAGCAGCTCGGCGCGGGCCTCGGCAAGGAACGTCCGAGCGGTTGCTGCCGGCTCCCGCTCACCGGACAGGTCAGCGGCAACGGCGGAGGCGACGTCGCGGTGCATGGTCTCGGGGTCGAGCAGCCCCGCGCGCACGTGCACTCGGGCGAGGTCGGCCAGCCGGTCGCGTGCTGAAACCTTCGGTGCGGAGCGGAAGAAGCCTCCGGCCGCTCTCGTCACCGGCGGCTCACCAACCGCGCTCGGCGAGCCGGTGCGGCTGCGGGATGTCGTCGACGTTGATGCCGACCATCGCGTCGCCAAGACCGCGCGACACCTTGGCGACCATGTCGGGGTCGTCGAAGAAGGTGGTCGCCTTGACCACCGCGGCCGCCCGCTGCTCGGGGTTGCCGGACTTGAAGATGCCGGAGCCGACGAAGACGCCCTCGGCGCCGAGCTGCATCATCATCGCGGCGTCGGCGGGGGTGGCGATGCCGCCGGCGGTGAACATCACCACCGGCAGCCGGCCGGCGCTGGCGACCTCGGCCACCAGGTCGTACGGCGCCTGCAACTCCTTGGCGGCGACGTACAGCTCGTCGGGGTTCATCGAGGTCAGCCGGCGGATGGCGCCCCCAATCGTGCGCATGTGGGTGGTGGCGTTGGAGACGTCACCGGTGCCGGCCTCACCCTTGGAGCGGATCATCGCGGCACCTTCGGTGATGCGGCGCAGCGCCTCGCCGAGGTTGGTCGCACCGCACACGAACGGCACGGTGAAGCGCCACTTGTCGATGTGGTTGGCGTAGTCGGCCGGGGTGAGCACCTCGGACTCGTCGATGTAGTCAACGCCGAGGCTCTGCAGCACCTGCGCCTCCACGAAGTGGCCGATTCGCGCCTTGGCCATCACCGGGATCGACACCGCGGCCACGATCGCATCGATCATGTCCGGGTCGCTCATGCGCGACACCCCACCCTGCGCCCGGATGTCGGCCGGCACCCGCTCCAACGCCATGACCGCGACCGCGCCCGCGTCCTCGGCGATCTTGGCCTGCTCGGCGGTGACGACGTCCATGATCACGCCGCCCTTGAGCATGTCGGCCATGCCGCGCTTGACCCCCGCTGTGCCGGTCGTGGCGGTTGTCGCGTCCAGGTGGGTGCTGCTGTCGGTCACGGGTTGCCTCGCGATGCGCTGGGTGGGTCGTCGGGGGTGCCTGCCCATCGTACGACCGCTTCCGCGCGCGCCGTACGCCGCGGCGCGGTGGGCACCGGCTAGGCGGCGGTTGGGTTGCCGGACCGGTCCGCGACGGCCAGCAGTGCGGCCGGTGGCTCGTCGTCGAGTCCCACCACGACCGGCCAGGCGGCGTGTCCGGCCAGATGCAACCAGCGCACGAGCCGGCGCTGGCGCATCGCCCGTGTGCGGGCACCCAGGTCGTCATGGAAGCGGCGGGCCAGGCGGACCCGGTCACAGGCCTCGGCCAGCTCGACCAGCAACGGCCGGGCCGCTTGGGCGCGCCAGGCGGCGGTCACCGCGTCGAAGTCGCCGAGCACCGCACGCAGATCGGCTGACAGGGCCGACTCGGCGGCGTCGCGGCCGTGCACGTCGCCGGTGCGGGCAGAGCGGGTGGTCGCCTGCCGGGCGGCATCGGCAGCGGCCAGCAGGAGCACGGAGCCGGCGGGGTCGAGTGCACCGCTGTGCGCCACGTCCGCGGCGGCCGCGGCGCGATCGACGAGCTGGCGGTCCAGCGACGCTTGTGCGGCGGCGAGCCGGATGTGCAGCCGGTCGAGCCGGCCAGCGGTGGTGCTCAGCAGGACGCCCAGCGTCCCCACCACCAGCAGGCAGCCTAGAACGACCGCAAGAATCTCGGCGCTCACGACGACACGCGTCCATCCCCCAGGACTGCGCTCCCCGGGTTGCGCCGGCGGGCCGCGACCCGACCGCTGCCGGCGACGGCCTCGTAGACGCGCAGCACCCGCCGTGCCACCACCGACCAGTCGTAGGCCTGCACGGCGCGGGCCGCGCGGCGGGCGGTGGCCGACCTGCCCACCGGGTCGTCGAGCAGATCGATGACACCGGTCGCGAGCGCCGCCGCGTCGGCGACGGCGAACAGGCGGCCCACCCGCCCGCCCTGCAGCACGTCGACGAACGCCGGCAGGTCACTGGCCAGCACCGGGGCACCGGCCGCCATCGCCTCGACCAGCACCATCCCGAAGCTCTCACCGCCGGTGTGCGGCGCTACGAACACATCCGCGGAGGCGAGCAGCCTGCCCTTGTCCGGCGCAGTCACCGGCCCGACCACCTCGACGGTGCCGGCCGTGGCAGCGTCCAAGCCGGCCACGACACGCGCGCGTACCCGTGCGGCGTCGCCGTGTCCGGCGACCAGCAGCCTGGCGTCCGGGCGCGCGGCCGACACCTGCGGCCAGGCGTCGAGCAGCACCCCGAGCCCCTTGCGGGGCTCGTCCATGCGGCCGAGGAACACGACGGCGCCGCCTGCTGCGGCTGACCACCGCGGCTCGGCTCGGGCGGCGGCAAAGCGCGACACCCGCAGGCCGTTCGGGATGACGATGCCGGCGCCGCCCACATGGCGCTGCATCGTCCCCAACGCCGCCTGGCTGACCGCCACCCGGGCGCTGATGCGCTCGAGAGCCGGGCGCAGCACCGGGGCGACCGCGGCCAGGGCCCGGGAACTGTCGGTCATCGACGCGTGGAACGTGGCCACCACCGGCACCTCGGCCGACCGCAGGGCCAGCAGGGACAGGCTCGGCACCGCCGGCTCGTGCACGTGCAGCACGTCGGGCTGCTCCTCGGCCAGCCAGCGACGTACCCGCCGCACCGCGGTGGGTCCGAACGACAGCCGGGCGACCGAACCGTTGTAGGGCACCGCGACTGCACCGGGCACGGCCACGACGTGCGGAGGCTGCGGGGTCGCCGACTCGACCGGGGCCAGCACACTGACCTGCAGGCCCAGGCCCAGCAGCGCGTCGGCGAGCTCGAGCACATGCTGCTGCACACCACCGGGCACGTCGAGTGCGTACGGGCAGACGATGCCGACCTTCACGAGCCGACCCTCACGGGCCCACCTGCGCAGACCTGGCCGCCGCGGGCGTGCCGGCACCCGCCGGGTCGGCGACGAACACCCGCTGCAGCATGTGCCAGTCGGCCGGCTCGGCCACGATGGCGTGGCTGAAGGCGTCCGCCACCGCACTCGTCATGGCCACCGTGCCGCTACGCCCGGGCAGGTGCGGCACCGGCTCGTGCATGCGCAGGTGCATCTGCCCCGCTGCCCCCTCGGGGCCGCCGTAGTCGCAGGTGATCGGCAGCAGCGTCGCCCCGGTGAGCTGCGCCAGCCGAGCCGGCCCGCTCGGCAGGCTCGCCGGCTGGCCGAACAGCGGCACGACCACCCCACCCCGGGACAGGTCACGGTCGGCCAGCAGCGGCACGAACCGACCGGCACGCAGCCGTTGCAGCAGCAGTCGCATGGACGAGCCCGCACCCGACAGCGGCAGGATCTCCATGCCGAGCGAGGCGCGGTAGGCCACGAAGTCGGCGTACAGGCGCTCGGGTTGCAGCCGCTCGGCGACGGTGGTCAGCGGCATGCCGCTCGCGCACGCCCACGCACCGGCGAGGTCCCAGTTGCCGCTGTGCGGCAACGCGGCCACCACACCGCGACCGGTCGCGTACGCGTCGTGCAACCGGTGCGCGTCGTGCAGCACGACGCGGTCGCGCACCTCCCGCTGCGACCAGCGCGGCAGCCGGAACACCTCACCCCAGTAGCGCAGGTACGAACGCATCGCGGCCCGGGCCAGGTCATGGAGCCCGTCGGCGTCCAGGCCGGGCGCGGCCCGGGCGAGGTTGCGCTCGAGCTGCCGGACACCGGCGCCGCCGGCACGCCAGGACCGGTCGGCGACGGCAACCAGCAGCCGCTCGGCCAGCGGCTCGGGCGCCCGGGAGCCGAGCGCCCAGCCCAGCCGGTAGGCACCGGCACCGACCCGCTCGCGTCCGCTCACCCGCAGCCCCACGCCCGCGCGGTCACGCTCACCTCGTGCCGACGGCGGCGGCCTGGCGGCGCACTGCCAGCGCCCGCTGCGCGACCGTGATCGTGCTGGCCACGGCAAGCACCCACAAGGTGACTGCCAGCAGGATCTCGAGGTCCAGCGCGTCGGCGAAGAACGCCGCGAGCAGGACGGCGACCAGCCGGTCCGCGCGCTCGGCGATGCCGACCTTGGCCTGCATGCCGAGGCTCTCGGCGCGGGCGCGGGCGTACGAGGTGACCGACCCCATCACCAGGCACCACAGCGCCACGGCCATCAGCATCTGGCTGTCGCCACCCCCCGCGAACCACAGCACCAGCCCACCGAAGATAGCCGCGTCACCGATGCGGTCCAGCGTGGAGTCGAGCCAAGCGCCCCAGCGCGACGACCGCCCCGACGAGCGCGCCATGTGACCGTCGAGGAGATCGGAGAACACGAACACGCCGATGACCAGCACACCCACCCACAGCATGCCCTGCGGGAAGAAGACCAGCGCGCCGGCGCTGACGCCGATGGTGCCGACCAAGGTGACCACGTCGGGGCTGACCCCGGCCCGCAACAGCGCGTCGGCGACGGGGGCGAGCATCGCGGTCCAGTACTGCCGGAAGCGTTCGAGCATCGTGGCTCCCAGGCTACCCAGCGATGCCCTTGTGCCGGACCGTCAACCCGGTGTTGGCTGGGGACCAGCGTGCGAGAGGCGACCCAACATGGCGGATAGAGCATCGACGTCGCGCAACAGCGCCCCGGCGGCCGTGCCCGACCGGCCGGACCAGGTACGCAACGTGGTCCTCGTCGGTCCGTCCGGGGCCGGCAAGACCACCCTCGTCGAGCACCTGCTGCTCACCGCCGGCGTGATCACCCGCGCCGGCACCGTGGAGGCCGGCAGCACGGTCACCGACCACGACGAGGCCGCCATCCGCCAGCAGCGCTCGGTCGGCCTGTCGCCGGCGCCGCTGCCGGTCGAGGACGTCACCGTCAACCTGCTGGACACCCCCGGCTACGCCGACTACGTCGGTGAGCTGCGCGCAGGGCTGCGAGCGGCCGACTGTGCGCTGTTCGTGGTGCCCGCCACCGACCAGGTCGACGGGGTGACCCGCGCGGTGTGGCAGGAGTGCGAGGCGGTGGGCATGCCGCGGGCGGTGGTGATCAGCAAGCTCGACCACCCGCGGGCCAACTACGCCGCCACCCTCGCCGCGGTGCGTACGGCGTTCGGTGACACGGCCGTACCGCTGTACCTGCCGTTCGGCAGCCCACCGGATGCGCTGGCCGGTCTGCTGTCGCAGCAGGTGTTCGACTACGCCGGCTGGACGCCCGACGGTGCCGGCCGCAGCCAGCGAGCGGCGACCGCGGACGAGTCGGCGCAGGTCACCGAGGCACGCGGTGCGCTGATCGAGGCGGTCATCGAGGGCTCGGAGGACGAGGGCCTGATGGACCGCTATCTCGGCGGCGAGGAGATCGACACCAAGATCCTCGTCGCCGACCTGGAGACCGCGATCGCGCGCGCCTCGTTGTTTCCGGTCATCCCGGTCTGCTCCACCAGCGGCCTGGGGCTGGTCGAGCTCGTCGAGGTGATGACCGAGGCCTTCCCGGCCCCGGCCGAACACCCCATGCCGGCGGTGTTCACCGTTGCCGGCGCCCGGGTCGATGGCAGCACGTGCGACCCGGCGGGACCGCTGCTGGCCGAGGTGATCAAGACGACCACCGACCCCTATCTGGGCCGCGTGTCGCTGGTCCGCGTCTTCTCCGGCACGCTGCGCACGGAGTCGGTCGTGCACGTGTCCGGACACTCGTCGTCGTTTCGGTCGCAGGCCGCCCACGCCGCCGGAGCAGACCGGGACGCCGACACCGGTCACCCCGACCACGACGAGGACGAGAAGGTGGGTGCGCTGTCGTCTCCGCTCGGCGCGACGCTGCGGCCCGTACCGCAGTGCGTGGCAGGAAACATCTGCGCGGTGGCGCGGCTGACACGGGCCGAGACCGGGGACACCCTGTCGGACAAGGACCGGCCGCTGCTGATGGAGCCGTGGCAGCTGCCCGAGCCGCTGTACCCAGTAGCGGTGGAGGCGCACACCAAGGCAGACGAGGACAAGCTCAGCCAGGGGTTGATGCGGCTCGCGGCCGAGGACCCCACCCTGCGTATCGAGCACAACGCCGACACCCACCAGCTGCTGCTGTGGACGATGGGCGAGGCGCACGCGGACCTGCTGACCGAGCGGCTGCGCAGCCGCTACGGGGTCAGCGTCGACCGGGTGGATGTGGTGGTGGCGCTGCGCGAGACGTTCGCCCGGGCGGGCGCCGGACGCGGCCGGCACGTGAAGCAGTCCGGCGGGCACGGCCAGTTCGCGGTGTGTGAGATCGAGGTGGAGCCGCTGCCACACGGCGCAGGGTTCGAGTTCGTCGACAAGGTGGTCGGCGGCTCGGTGCCGCGGCAGTTCATCTCCAGCGTCGAGAAGGGTGTGGCGGCGCAGATGGCCCGCGGGGTCGCCACCGGTCACCCGCTGGTCGACATCTCGGTCACGCTGGTCGACGGCAAGGCGCACAGCGTGGACTCCTCCGACATGGCCTTCCAGACCGCCGGCGGGTTGGCGTTGCGCGAGGCCGCCGCCGCAGCCGGGGTCAGCGTCCTCGAGCCGATCGACACCGTGGACGTACTCATCGAGGACGACTACGTCGGCGCGGTGATGGGTGATCTGTCGTCCCGCCGGTCGCGGGTGCTCGGGACCGAGGCCGTCCCCGGTCGCCGGACGGTTGTGCACGCCGAGGTGCCGGCACTCGAGCTGGTGCGCTACGCCGTCGATCTGCGCTCGCTGAGCCACGGCACGGGGACCTTCTCGCGCGCGTTCGCCCGCTACGAGCCGCTGCCCAGCCACCTCCTCGACAAACTCCCCACCCCCACCCCCTAGCTCAGCTCTGCCAGGCGTTGGCGAGCAGGTCACGGGTGTCGGCGAGCAGCTGCGGCAACAGCTTGGTCTCACCCACGACCGTGATGAAGTTGGCGTCACCCGACCACCGCGGCACGACGTGCTGGTGCAGGTGATCAGCCACCGACCCGCCGGCAACGCCGCCGAGGTTGAGCCCGACGTTGAAACCGTGCGGCGCGGACACCGTGCGCACCGTCCGCAGCGCCTGCTGGGTGAGCAGCGCGACGTCAGCGGCCTCGGCTGTGGTCAGGTCCTCGTACTCGGCGACGTGCCGAAACGGGACCATCATCAGGTGGCCGGGGTTGTACGGGTGCAGGTTGAGCACCGCGTAGGTCAGCTCGCCGCGCGCCACCACCAGCGACTCCGCATCGTCGCCGGCCGGGATGCGGCAGAACGGGCACTGGTCGTCCTGCTCCGGCGAGCTGGCGTCGTCGCCGGTGACGTAGGCCATCCGGTGCGGGGCCCACAGCCGCTGCAGCAGGTCGCCGGCGCTCATCGGCGCCTCACCGAACCGCACGGGACGCGACGGCATCGACGATGCGAGCGACCGCCTCGTCCACCGCCACGCCGTTGTCCTGTGCGCCGTCGCGGTAGCGGAACGACACCGCATTGCCGTCGACGTCGCGGTCCCCGGCGAGCAGCATGTACGGCACCTTCTGCAGCTGCGCGGTGCGGATCTTCTTCTGCATCCGGTCCCCCGCCGCGTCGACCTCGACCCGGATGCCGGCCTGCTTGAGCTTCGCGGCCACCGCGGAAAGGTGGTCGAGGTGCCGCTCGGCGACCGGGATCGCCACCACCTGCACCGGCGCCAGCCACGGTGGGAACGCGCCGGCGTAGTGCTCGGTGAGCACCGCGAGGAAGCGCTCGATGGACCCGAACAGCGCCCGATGGATCATGTACGGCTGCTGCCGGGAGCCGTCGGCGGCGGTGTACTCGAGCCCGAACCGCTCCGGGAGCTGGAGGTCCACCTGGATGGTCGACATCTGCCAGGTTCGCCCGATGGCGTCCCGTGCCTGCACCGAGATCTTGGGCGCGTAGAACGCGGCACCTCCTGGGTCGAGGACCAGCTCGAGGCCGCTCGCACCGGCGGCCTGGCGCAGCGCGTCGGTCGCGGACTCCCACTGCTGCGGGGAGCCGACGAACTTGTCGGAGTCGTCCCGGGTGGACAGCTCGAGGTAGAAGTCGTCGAGACCGTAGTCGCGCAGCAGGTTGAGCACGAAGGTGAGCAGCGAGCGGATCTCGGTCTGCAACTGCTCGGGGGTGCAGTAGATGTGCGCGTCGTCCTGGGTCATGCCACGCACCCGGGTGAGCCCGTGCACAACCCCGGACAATTCGTAGCGGTAGACCGAGCCGAACTCGAACAGCCGCAGCGGCAGCTCGCGGTACGACCGCCCCCGGGCCCGGTAGATCAGGTTGTGCATGGGGCAGTTCATCGGCTTGAGGTAGTAGTCCTGCCCGGGCTTGCGGACGGTGCCGTCGGCGGCGCGCTCCTCATCGAGGTGCATCGGCGGGTACATGCCGTCGGCGTACCACTGCAGGTGCCCGGAGGTCTCGAACAGCCCCGCCTTGGAGATGTGCGGGGTGTAGACGAACTCATAGCCACCCTCGACGTGCCGCTGCCGCGAGTAGTCCTCCATCACCTTGCGCAGGATGCCGCCCTTGGGGTGGAACACCGCGAGCCCGGAGCCGATCTCGTCGGGGAAGCTGAACAGGTCGAGCTCCCGGCCGAGCCGGCGGTGGTCGCGTCGAGCGGCCTCCTCGAGTCGGTGCAGGTGCTGGTCGAGCGCGTCCTTGGACTCCCACGCGGTGCCGTAGATCCGCTGCAGCTGCCGGTTGTGCTCGTTGCCGCGCCAGTACGCCGCCGCGGTGCGCATCAGCCGGAACGCGGGGATGCGCTTGGTGGTGGGCAGGTGGGGGCCGCGGCACAGGTCTTTCCACACGGTCTCGCCGTTGCGGTTGATGTTGTCGTAGATGGTGAGCTCGCCGGCGCCCACCTCGACACTGGCTCCCTCGGCGGCCTGCTCGGCCGAGCCGGCCCCCTTCAGCCCGATCAGCTCGAGCTTGTACGGCTCGTCGGCAAGCTCTGCGCGGGCGTCGTCGTCGGACACGACGCGGCGCGAGAAGCGCTGGTTCTGCTTGATGATCGCCCGCATCCTGGTCTCGAGGCGGGCCACGTCGTCGGGGGTGAACGGCTCGGTGACGTCGAAGTCGTAGTAGAACCCGTCGTGCACTGGTGGCCCGATGCCGAGCTTGGCGTCGGGGAAGATGTCCTGGACGGCCTGTGCCAGCACGTGCGCGGTCGAGTGACGCAGAATGTCGCGCCCGTCGGCGGAGTCGACCGCGACCGGTTCCACCTGGTCGCCGTCGCCCAGCTCGTACGCGAGGTCGCGCAGCTCGCCGCCGACCCGGGCGGCAACGACGTCTTGGTCGTTGGGGAACAGTTCCCACGCCTTGGTACCGGCCGTCACCAGCTGCGCGTCCGGCTCGCCGGTGCGCAGCACGGTCACGGTCAGATCGGGCACGAGGCCTCCTCGGTGGGGCTGGACGGTGGCGGCGATCGTAGTCGGGCAACCCCCGGTCGCCGCGACCGCGTTTCCGGACCCTCGACGGCCTTGCCCGTCACGGCCTACGAGGCTGTCTACGTGGCGTTGGTGGAAGGGCTCGCCTGCACGCTGCTCAGCTGGCGTAGTCGGCGGCCTGCTCCATGGTCAGTGCCTGGACCTGGTCGACGATCGGTTGGAGTTCTTCGGTCACCGGAGACAGGAAGGTGACCTGCTCGCCCGCGAAGACCTGCATGAGGCCTTCTGCTTGGCCGCTGGTCATCATGTACTGGAAGTGCTTTGCGAGATCCCCGGGACTCGCCCAGGCCTCGACGAACGCGACCTTTCCCGCTCGTTCGTCGATGAACATCTCCCAGGACAGGATCCCGGTCTCGTTCGTCGGCGCGCCTTCGATCCACTTCTCTGCCCAGGCCCTCAGCCCGGCCGGGTTGCTTGTGGATCCCTGGCTCAGTACGCGAACCTCGCTCATGACGTCCTCCCTGGTTGGTGACACCAGGTCTACGCGCGTGGAGTCCGGGATACCTCCGTGGTCCTACCGATCCTGCCGTGCGTGACTCTTCGACAAGTCCGTGACGGCCAGGATGGCATGGACGTCGGCGGCCAGCAGCCGCATGTCGTCGGGGATCATCGCGGTCGCCTGCTCGGCGGGACCGGGCTCGGCGGGGGCGTCACGGACATCCGGTAGGGCGGCGACGGCGACACGCCACAGGACCTGCGCGGGCAGGCTCTCGACAGGGGCGCCCTCCCCGCTGCGGTGGGCGAGCTCGCGCGCTTCGCCGGTCGAACCCCTGAGGGCGAGGACGACAGCGAGGCGCGCGGCGTATTGCGCGCGCTGTTCCGCCTCGCCCAGGTCGTCCGCGAGAGCGAGCGCGGCACGCAGGTCAGGTTCGGCCTGCTCGATCCGTCCGGCGAGGGTCTTGACCTCCGCGACCCGCTGGCCCACGAACATCGCCGGACGCCGCATCCCGGGGCGGCGTTCGACGTCCTGCCGGGCCTGCACCATGTGCTCCCACGCGACGTCGTGCCGCCCGGCCAGTGCATGCAGGCGGGCGATCTCGGTCACGACGCCGAGGTGTCGGCCCGTGGGCATCCGGGCGAGCTCCTCGCACGTCGCGACCGCCTCGTCCACCGGCGTCGGCCCTTCGGCCACGGCAAGCGCAAGCATCCAACGCGCGGCCAGCCACTCCCGCGGGCTGTCGGTGCGCTCGGCGGCAGCCAAGCCCCGCCGCGCGACGTCCTCCATCGCCTCCATCCGACCCTGGCGGTGCCGGACAAGCGTGAGGACGTAGCACGCCTGGGAGACGGCCAGGTCGTCGCCGGCTGCTTCCCCGCGCTCCAGCGTCTGGTCGGCGACGGCTTCGATGTCGGCCAGCGGGATCGGGTCAGGGCCCAGGAACAGCTGGATGCGGGCGCGCTCGAGGCGCAGCCTCAGCTCGCGTTCCTGATCTCCGAGACGGCGCGCCTCGGCGAGGGACAGCGTGAGGCGTGCGTCGGCGTCGCGGTGGCGGCCCAGCATCAGGTGGGTCTCCGGGATCCGGTCGGAGACCTCCTGACGACCGGGATGGTCGGGTGGGAGCAAGCCCTCGGCCCGGGAGAACAACTCCTCGGCGGTGGCCGCGTCCCAGTAGCGCTCGAAGATCCGCGACCCGGCCGCCGCCAGCAGCTCGCCGGCACGGGCGGCCATTGCGCGGGCATCCTCGTGGGCGACTCCCTGGGCGTCCGGTTGGGGCTCGGAGGTCGGGATGGCTGCCGTGCGGAGCTCGAGGGCGGGGTCCTGCCGGAGGACTGCTCGGTGCAGCCGCTGCAGCCCCGGCCCCGGCTCGACGCCGACCTGGTCGACGAGGGTCGCGCGGGCTCGCTGCCAGACGCCGAGGGCGTCGCTCTGACGGCCGCACCGGTAGTGCGCCAGCATCAGCTGACCGTACAGACGCTCGCGGAGCGGGTGCGTCGACACCTGCACCTCAAGCTCGGGGATCAGCCCGTGGTGATGACCGAGCGCGAGTTCGGCGTCGAACATGTCCTCGTAGGCCGCCCACCGCACCTCCTCGAGGGCGATCGCCTCGGCGCAGGCAGGACCGTGCAGGTCGACACCCACGAGCGCCGGGCCCCGCCACATCGCGAGCGCCTGTTGGAGCGTCGTCGCGCGCTCGCTCGGCTCCGCGGTCCCGGCGGTGCGTACGAGGGCACGGAAGCGGTGGGCGTCGATCCGATCCGGATCCACGTCCAGGACGTAGCCGGGTGGCCTTGTCACCAGCAGTGGGCTGTTTCGGGCAGCGGCACCGTCGGGGTCGATGCGTTTGCGCAGCCCGGAGACGTGACCATGCAGCGCCGTCGCCACCGTGGCCGGCGGGTCCGAGCCCCACAACTCGGCGATGAGCCGGTCGGTCGACACGACATGCCCCGGGGCCAGGGCGAGAACGGCCAGCAGTGCACGCGCGCGCCCCTGCGGCAGCTCGATCGGGACGCCGCCGCACCGCGCGCGGATCGGGCCGAGGAGGTCGACCTCGAACTGCTCGCCCACCGGCACCCTCCCGCTGCAACGGGTCGGCCCCGCGCCTTAGCGCCCCGTTAGCCCCAATACCGTTCAGTTAGCACATTCCGACGTTGGGTATGGGGTCGTGGCGCGGTTGTGGCCAGGTGTCGTGCGCGGCGCGTTTGACGTGCCACTTGGTGTACTTGCGTTTGACCGCGCGTGGTGCTGAGCGTCGTCGCCGGA
>JBBSNM010000034.1:0-26059 GCA_038232655.1 Propionibacteriales bacterium
AGCTGCGCTGGCGACGATGGTCAGACCGCACGACACCACACCATGGAGGCGCTGTGACGCTCGCAGTGTTCGGCTCGGTCGTCCTGGGCGGGACCGCGTACGGACTGCTCGCCGTGGCGATGGCCCGCCGGTGCCACACCGCCTCCAACCGCCTCCAACCGCCTGGCGCGAGTCGACCACGAACCCTCGCCCGGCTGGATGCCGGAGGGCCGCCCGTTGACGGCGGGGACAGCTGGCGGTGCTATCCGCCCGGAGTCACCGGGTCAGGCGGTTGCTCGGTTGTCGAGCCGGTCGTAGGCGTTTGCCGAACACCTGCCGGCGATCACAGCCGTGCCGGCCGGGCACCACCAACCCGACGAACGGTCAACCGGGGTCACCCTGCGGCCGCCAGAGCGGCCTGAGAATCTCGAAGGCGTCACGGACGAAGCGTCGATTGGTCACACCGCGCGAGAGACTCCTGTCGAGACAGGGAGGCCACCATGGACATGGCCATTCACAAGTTCGTGCAGGTCCCGATGCGCGACGGGGTGGCGCTGGCGACCGACGTGTACCGCCCCACCGAGGAGGGCCGCTACCCCACGCTGGTCAACCGGCTGCCGTACAACAAGGAGCTGCCCACCACGCACTCCTTCTTCGACACGCTGCGCGCCGTGCAGGCCGGCTACGCGGTCGTCGTGCAGGACACGCGGGGTCGCTGCGCGTCGGACGGAGTCTTCACCCCGTTCGTCCACGAGGCCGACGACGGGGCCGACACGATCGAGTGGGCCGCGGCGCAGCCGTGGTCGACCGGCGCGGTCGGCATGGTCGGCGCCTCCTACTACGGCGCCACCCAGTGGTTGGCCGCAACGAAGGCGCCGCCCGCCCTGCGCGCCATCGCCCCCTTCATCACCACCGACCAGTACTACGAGGGCTGGGCCTACCAGGGCGGCGCCTTCCAACTCGGCTTCAACCTGCACTGGTGCCTGCTGTCGCTGGGGCTGGGTGAGGCCCTGCGCCGGCTGGGCTCGGACGGGGGCACCGAGCGGTTCGCCGAGGTAGTGGCGGCCGTCGACGGCAACGACGCGCTCTACCGCCGACTCCCTCTGACCGACATGCCGTTGCTGGACGAGCTGACGCCGTACTACTTCGACTGGCTGGCCCACCCTTCCTACGACGACTACTGGCGGGCCACTGCGCCGAGGGAGTCGTACGAGCAGGTCGTGGCTCCGGCGCTCAACATGGGCGGCTGGTACGACCTGTTCCTCAAGGGCACGATCGCCAACTACGTCGGCATGAAGCAGCGCGGCGGCAGCAAGCAGGCCAAGCGCATGCAGCGGCTGGTGATCGGCCCGTGGGCGCACGGCCCGGTCGCCGGCTGGTTCCCCGAGCGCTCGTACGGGCTGATGTCGGGCACCGACGCCGCCGACCTCACCGGCATGCAGCTGCGCTGGTTCGACCAGCTGCTCAAGGGCGAGGACACCACCGCGACCGACAAGCCGGTGCGCCTGTTCGTCATGGGCGCCAACGAGTGGCGCGACGAGGACGACTGGCCGCTACCCGACACCGACTACGTCGACCACTTCCTGCGCAGCGGTGGCCGCGCCAACGCCGCGGCCGGTGACGGCCGGCTCGACACCACCGCCCCCGACGACGACCCCGAGGACGTGTTCCTGTACGACCCGCGCGATCCGGTGCCCACCGTCGGCGGGCCGACGTTCCTGCCGGGGCTGTTCATCGGCGCCAACGCCGGCCCGCGCGACCAGCGCGAGGTCGAGCGCCGTCACGACGTCGTCTGCTACACCTCCGAGCCACTCGCCGAGCCGCTGACGGTGATTGGACCGGTCGAGCTGGTGCTGTTCGCCTCCTCCTCGGCGCCCGACACCGACTTCACTGCCAAGCTGGTCGACGTCTGGCCCGACGGGCGGGCCGAGATCCTCACCGACGGCATCCTGCGCGCCCGCTACCGCGACTCGCTGTCCGAGCCGTCCCCGCTCGAGCCGGGCCGCGTGTACGAGCTGCGCATCGACCTGGTCGCGACCGCGAACGTGTTCGCCGCCGGCCACCGGGTGCGGCTCGACGTGTCGAGCAGCAACTTCCCGCGGTTCGACCGCAACACCAACACCGGTGGCACGATCGCCGCGGAGGGCCCGGCCGACGTCCAGCAGGCGGTCAACCGGGTGCACCACACCGCCGCACACCCGTCGCGCCTGGTGCTGCCGGTGATCCGACGGGTCAGCTGCTGAACTGCTCGGCCTCGGTGGAGCCCGCCAGGGCGGTCGTCGCGCTGTTCGGGCTCAGCGCGGTCGCGACCTGGTCGAAGTAGCCGGTGCCGACCTCGGCCTGGTGGCGCACCGCTGTGTAGCCGCGCTCGGCCGCCGCGAACTCAGCCTGCTGCAGCTGCACGTAGGCCGACATTCCGGTCCGGGCGTACCCGTGGGCGAGCTCGAACGCCGAGTGGTTGAGCGAGTGGAAGCCGGCCAGCGTGATGAACTGGAAGGCGTACCCCATGGCCCCGAGCTCCTTCTGGAACCGCGCGATCTGGTCGTCGTCCAGCGCCGCCCGCCAGTTGAACGACGGCGAGCAGTTGTAGGCGAGCTGCCGGTCCGGGAACTGCGCGTGAATCCGGTCGGCGAACCAGCGCGCGAACTCCAGGTCCGGGGTCCCGGTCTCGACCCAGAGCAGGTCCGCGTACGGCGCGTAGGCCAGCCCCCGCGCAAGCGCCGCCTCCCGGCCGCCACCGACCCGGTAGAACCCCTCGGCGGTCCGCTCGCCGGTGCAGAAGGGGGCGTCCCGCTCGTCGACGTCGCTGGTCAGCAGGTTCGCCGCCAGCGAGTCGGTGCGGGCGACGATGATGGTCTCGACGCCGCTGACGTCGGCCGCCAGCCGCGCGGCGTTCAGCGTGCGGATGTGGGCCTGGGTCGGGATCAGCACCTTGCCACCGAGGTGGCCGCACTTCTTCTCCGACGCCAGCTGGTCCTCCCAGTGGATCCCGGCGACCCCCGCGGCGATCATCGACTTCGCCAGCTCGAAGGCGTTGAGCGGCCCACCGAAGCCGGCCTCGGCGTCGGCCACGATCGGGACGAGCCAGTCGGTCTGGTCCGCGCCACCGTCGGCGTGCGCGATCTGGTCCGCGCGCAGCAGGGCGTTGTTGATGCGCCGCACGACCATCGGCACCGAGTTGGCCGGGTACAGGCTCTGGTCGGGATAGGTCTGGCCGGCCTGGTTGGCGTCGGCGGCCACCTGCCACCCGGACAGGTAGATCGCCCGCAGACCCGCCTTGACCATCTGCACGGCCTGCCCCCCGGTCAGGGCACCCAGCGCGCTGACGTGGTCCTCGGTGTGCAGCAGCCGCCACAGCTGTTGGGCGCCACGGCGTGCGAGCGTGTGCTCCTCCTGCACGCTCCCGCGGAGCCGGATGACATCGGCGGCGGTGTAGGTGCGCTCGACCCCCGCCCACCGCGGTGACGTGCGCCAGCTGCGCTCCAGGGCGTCCGCGGCCCGGGAGTCCGCAGCCGAGGTCGCTGCGGCGGGTCGCCCGTCGCCGGTCGAGCCGGTGGGGGTGTCGGTCATCGAAGTCTCCTTCATCGCTGCGGGCATTGGTTGTCCAGAACACTGTGAGGCCCGCGGCTGTCAACTTCGCAGCTACTTCAGGCAGAAGATTTGCGATTCTTGCAGTAGCGTCATGTCTGTGACGATTGGCGCGTCGGTCGACCTCCTCACCTTGGGCCATCAACTGCGACACCACCGCCGGGCGCGCAAGCTCACGCTGGCGCAGCTCGCTGAGCGGGTGGGCTGCGCACCCTCACTGCTGTCGCTGGTCGAGAACGGGCACCGGGAACCGAAGCTGTCGCTGCTGCAGTCGCTCGCCGAGGCGTTCGACGTCAACCTGTCGGACCTGCTGGCCACGGAGCCGCCAACGCAGCGCGCCGCGCTCGAGATCACCCTCGAGCAGGCGCAGCGCGCACCGTCCTACCGCTCGCTGGGGCTGCCCGCGGTGCGGCTGGGCAGGCGGCTCCCGGTGGATGCGCTCGAAGCCCTGGTCGGGCTGCACCGGGAGCTGGCCGAACGGGCCAGCATGCACGCGGCCACCCCGGAGGAGGCCCGGCGGGCCAACGTGGACCTCCGCCACGAGATGCGCGCCCGCGACAACTACTACGCCGAGATCGACGAGGCAGCCGACACCCTGCTCGACGCGGTCGGGCACCGTGGCGGCCCGCTGTCGCGGCGAGTCATCGACGCGCTGGCCGGCCACCTCGGCTTCACCTTGGAGCACGTGCCGGACCTGCCGCACTCCACCCGCTCGGTCACCGACCTGCGCAACCGTCGCATCTACCTGCCCGTACGGCCCACCGCGGGCCATGACCCGCGGGCCGTCGCCCTGCAGACATTCGGCCACTTCGTGCTCGGGCACACCCATCCCGACAGCCACGCCGCGTTCCTGCGGCAGCGCATCGAGGTCAACTACTTCGCGGCCGCGCTGCTGGTGCCCGAGCGGCACGTGGTGCCACTCCTGCAGGAGGCGAAGGCCGCCCGTGACCTGTCGGTCGATGACATCCGCGACGCCTTCGCGGTGTCCTACGAGACCGCAGCGCACCGCTTCACCAACCTCGCGACCCGCCACCTCGGGCTGGCGGTCCACTTCATGAAGGTGCACGAGAGCGGCACGATCTACAAGGCGTACGAGAACGACGGGGTGATCTTCCCCACCGACGTGTTCGGAGCCATCGAGGGCCAGCCGGTCTGCCGGCAGTGGACGGCGCGCGCCATCTTCGGGCAGCCGGACCCCACCGGCTCGTTCCACCAGTACACCGACACCCCCAACGGCACCTACTGGTGCACCGCGCTGGCCGAGTCCACCCCCGCGGGCAACTTCTCGATCAGCGTCGGCGTGCCGTTCGCCGCCTCCAAGTGGTTCCGCGGCCGCGAGTCCCGTTCCCGCGCCACGTCGCGGTGCCCCGACGAGTCGTGCTGCCGCCGACCGCCGCCCGAGCTCGCCCACCGGTGGGACGGGCAGGCCTGGCCCAGCGCGCGCTCGCAGTCCCACCTGCTGGCGACGCTGCCACCCGGCACGTTTCCCGGGGTGGACGACACCGAGGTGTACACCTTCCTCGAGACGCGCGGAGCACGGGCTTAGGTCGGACGGTCGCCACGAGCGACCAAGCGGCAGGCGCCGGAACGCGCGGTCACCGATGCCGGGGTCCGCGTACGCGGACCCCCACGTTCTTGGTCTGGACGTAGTTGTGCAGCGCCTCTTGGCCCTTCTCCCGACCGAAGCCCGATCTCTTGATCCCGCCGAACGGTGTCTCCACACCACCGGCGAACCATTCGTTGACGTAGACCTGCCCGGCGGCGAGACGTTCGGCCGTCCAAAGTGCACGGTCGATATCGCGGGTGAAGACGCCTGCCGCCAGCCCGTAGTCGGTGCCGTTGGCGATCGTGATCGCCTGCTCGGCGGAGTCGGCCTTGAGCACGCTCAGCACCGGCCCGAAGACCTCGCTGCGCGCCACGTCGGCGTGCGGGTCGAGGTCGACGAGCACGGTCGGCTCCATGAAGTACCCGGCCCGGTCGATGACCGCACCACCGCCGGCGGCGCCTGCGCCCTCGGCCACGGCCCGCTCGACGAAGCCGGAGACCCGCTCGAGCTGGCCCGCGGACACGACCGGGGTCAGCTCGGCGTCGTCGACCCCGGCGCCGACCGTGAGCCCCCGGCCCAGCGCGGTGACCCGGTCGACCACCTCGTCGTGCACGTCGGGGGTGACGATCATCCGCGACATCGCCGAGCACACCTGTCCGGCGTTGGTGAAGATGCCCCACCGGGTCGACTCGACCAGGGCGTCGAGGTCGGCGTCGTCGAACACGATCGCCGCCGACTTGCCGCCGAGCTCCATCACCGTCGGGACGACCCGGTCGGCCGCGGCGTGCATGATCGACTGCCCGGTGGCGACCGACCCGGTGAACACGATGTGGTCCACCCCGGGGTGCTCGACCAGGGCCGCGCCCGCGACCGGGCCGTCGCCGACGATCAGGTTGATGGCCCCGTCGGGCAGACCCACGGTCTCGGCCGCCTCGACCACCAGATGGCACACCAGCGGGTCCAGCTCGGGCGCCTTGATCACGACCGCGTTTCCGGCTGCCAGCGCCGGCGCGATGCCGCGCCCGACCATCTCGGCCGGATAGTTCCAGGGGATGACGTGCGCGGAGACGCCGTGCGGGACGGGCACCGTGTAGTCCACGTAGCCGTCGCCGAGGGGGATGTACTGGCCCTCGAGCTTGTCGGCCATCGAGCCGTAGTACTCGAAGTAGCGGATGGTGCCGTCGATCTCGGTGTACGCCTCCGACAGCGCCTTGCCCGAGTCGCGGCTGAGGACGTACGCCGCCCGGTCACGCCGGGATGCGAGCTCGCGTCCGATACCCATCACCCACCGCAGCCGCTGGACGGGACGCACCGACACCAGCGCCCGCGAGTCGGCGCAGGCCCGGGCGGCGGCCACCGCGGCGTCTACGTCGGCCACCCCGCCGAGCGCGACCTCGGCGAGGGGTTCGGCCGTTGCGGGGTCGAGCAGCCCGCGCCGCTGGGCGTCCACGGCGTCCACCCACCGGCCGGCGACGTAGTTGCGCCAGTACGGGCTGATCTCGGTCGTCGCCATGGTGCGCCCCCTCGGTGATGGTTCAGGTGCCGGCTCCATCCTCGACGGCTGTTCTTCGGCCGCGGACGCGGGGCAGGTGCCTGAGCAGGTGCTGGCCACATCCCGGGGGGTCAGGTGCCGGCCTGGTCCACCTCGGTCGAGACCCGCAGGCCGGCCTGCTCGGCCACCGCAGCCGACAGCACCCCGGCGGCCACCATCTCGTTGAGCACCTCGACCGTGGCGATCCGGCTCAACGCCTTGGCCTGCCGGCGGTGCATCAGCGGCCGGTCGATCGCATGGTCGAGGCGCTCCAGGGCGTCGGCCGCAGACTCCTCCCAGTGGACGAACGTGGCCTTCGCCTCGTCGACACGGCTGGCCTGGACGTTCGGCAGCTGCTTGAACAGCTCGAGCTCCTCGGCCGCCTTGCCCGCGGCGAGGCGGCGGGCGCTGACCTCGATGTAGGCCACCTCGGTCAGGTCCTCGCCCAGCGGAGCCGGCAGTCTTCCGAGCAGCCACCGGTGCGCCCGGCCGTACCAGGGCAGGTGCGCGCGGCGGGCCGCGTCGACCCGCAGGCTGCCGAACTCGACCTCCTCGATCTCGTCGTCGATCTCCTGCAGGAGAGTGCGGATGGCGATCGGTGGCAGCAGGCCGGCGTCGCCCAGCCCCTGGTGGGACTCCCGCTCGATGTGCAGGCCACGCAGGGTGAGGACGTTGACCTCCTCCTCGGCGCTGAGGTGGGACCGGTCGAACTGGTCGAGGGCGTCCGCCTCGGCGACGTTGAGGTGGGCGTCCACCAGGGGGTCCTGGAACCCCAGCTTCCCCAGGCGGTCACGGGCGGCCTTCACGGCCAGCAGTCGAGCGAGCGCGCCGAGGAACTCGTCGGAGCTGCTTGTCTTGTCGAGGTCGAGGGCGTGGACGACGAACGAGATCGTCGTCGCGTTGAACAGCAGCGTCGCCAGGACCACGCCGCCGGACAGGGCGATGATCTGCTCCCGCTCCACGAGCTCGACGGGGAGCGCAAGGGCGAGGGCGAGCGCGACACCGCCCCGCAGGCCGCCCCAGACCACGACCGTGGAGTTGCGGTGCCCGACCCGTGGGATGTGCGCCGCCCGCTCGAGCAGCATCACCAGCGGCACCACCGCCAGCGGCCGGGACACCAGGACGGCGGCGACACCGACCCCGATGGCGGGGAGGTTCTCCTGGATCAGGTCGAAGTCCAACGCGATCCCGATGAACAAGAACAGCAACGCGTTGGCCATGAACGACAACGCGTCCCACAGCTCGTGCAGCAGCGAGCGGACCTCCGGCTCGGCCCGGCTCTCCAGCATGCCGCCCATCGCGACCCCGGCCGCGAGCGCCGCCATCACGCCCGAGACGTGCTGGACCTCCGCGAGCACGAACGACCCGTACGCGGTGGCCACCGAGAACGCCGCCGCCGGCAACCGATGCATCAGCGGCAGCAGCATCACTGCAACGGTCCCGATCAGCCCGCCGATCAGCACCCCGAGAACCGAGACCCGGACGAACTCCACCACCCCGTCGGCCACGGTCAGCGAGGTTCCGGTGGCGACCGACAGCAGGATTCCGTAGAGGACGATGGCGACGCCGTCGTTGAGCAGGCTCTCGCCCTCGACGATCGTCAGCAGCCGTTTCGGGACACCAAGCTCGCGGAACACCGCGACCACCGCCACCGGGTCGGTGGCCGAGATGAGCGACCCGAACAGCAGCGCCACGACCAGCGGGATGCCGAGCGCGTAGTGCAGACCGAAGCCCACCAGCACCGCGGAGATGACCAGCGCCACCGTCGCCAACGCGGTGATCGCGACGAGGTTGCGCATGAACTCCCGCGTCGACAGACCCAGCGCGGCCTCGAAGATGAGGATGGGCAGGAACAGGTTGACGAGCAGCTCTTTGAGGCCCGCGCCGCTGACGAACTCTGCGACCGCGAGATCGAAACCCAGCTCGACGACGATGATGCCGGCGACGGCGAGCACCACCGTCAGCGGGATGTGGATGCGCTGGGCGAACAGCCCCACGAGCACGGCGCCGCCGAGCAGGACCGAGACCTCGAGCAGGGCGACCGGGAGATCGCTGAGCAGCTCTTCCTGCATGCCGGCCTCCCGCGCCCGCCACAGCATCCGCTACCCGCACGGCGCTGCGGGCATCCGATGGTCCCAGCGCTTCGAGGTCGTGTCCAGGGACGTACCGCGGGAGCCACCCGTGTGACCACCACCGGGCCATGCCCAACACTGGGCACGGCTGGCGGCACCGTCCGTCTGGGGTCGCCGCCGCAGTGGAGGACCCCATGACCGCACCGCGGGTGAGCGTCGCCGACGCCGTCGCCACCGGAACGCCCGAGTGGCTGCGCTCGGCGCTGACCGGGATCGTCGACGCCAAGCGGGTGCTGACGCGACCGATCGACCTGGTGCGGTTCGCCTCCGACGCCAGCGCCTACCGGCTGATGCCCCGGGCGGTGGTGCTGGCGGCCGGCGTTGACGAGATCCAGGGACTGTTCGCCACCGCGCACGCCACCGGCGTCCCGCTGACGTTCCGCGCCGCCGGGACGAGCCTGTGCGGCCAGGGGCAAGGGGACGGCGTACTGGTCGACGTCCAGCGGCACTGGCAGGGCGTCGAGGTGCTCGACGACGGTGCCCGGGTGCGGGTCGTCCCGGGCACCAACGCGGCACACGTCAACGCGGCCCTGCGCCCGTACGGCACCGCGCTGGGCCCCGACCCGGCCAGCATCGCCGCCTGCAGCGTCGGCGGCATCGTGGCCAACAACTCCAGCGGGATGTGCTGCGGCGTCGAGGAGAACACCTACCAGACGCTGGAGTCGCTCACCTTCGTGCTGCCGACGGGCACCGTCATCGACACCGCGGCCGGCGACGCCGAGCAGGTGTTCGCCGACAACGAGCCGGCGTTGGCCGAGGGCCTGGCCGCGCTGCGCAACGAGCTGCTGGGCGACCCGGCGCTGGCGGCTCGGGTCCGCGCGAAGTACCGGATGAAGAACACCACCGGCTACGGGCTGAACGCGCTGCTCGACCACGAGTCGCCGCTGCAGGCCTTCGCGCACCTGCTGGTGGGCTCCGAAGGCACGCTGGCTTTCATCGCCGAGGTCGTGCTCCGCACCGTCCCGCTGCAGCTGCACCGCGTCACCGGGCTGCTCGTGCTGCCCGACCTGCACGCAGCCTCCGGGGCGGTGGCACGGTTCCGTGACGCCGGGGCACGCGCCGTCGAGCTGATGGACCGCTCGTCGCTGCGTGCCGTCGAGGACCAGCCCGGCGTGCCGCCCTACCTGGCCGGGCTCCCCGACGGCGCGGCGGGGCTGCTCGTCGAGTTCCGCAGCGCCGACAGCTCCGAGCTGGCCGCGCTGCACCAGCGGGCCACCGACACCGCGGCGCAGCTGCCCGTGGTCGTGCCCGCGGAGTTCTCCACCGACCCCGCGCAGCAGCAGCAGTACTGGACGGTGCGCAACGGCCTGTTCGCCTCGGTGGGGGCGGCCCGCCCGCAGGGCACCTCGGTGATCCTCGAGGACATCACCGTGCCGACCGAGCACCTGGCCGACACGGCCGTCGACCTGTCGGCGCTGTTCGACCGCTACGGCTACGCACCGGGGGTGGTGTTCGGGCACGCCAAGGACGGCAACCTGCACTTCCTGCTGACCCCCCGCTTCGACCGTGCGGAGGAGACCGAGCACTACGCCCGCTTCATGACCGACCTGGTGGAGCTGATCGTCGTCCGCTACGACGGTGCGCTGAAGGGCGAGCACGGGACGGGACGCAACGTGGCGCCGTTCGTGGCGGCGGAGTGGGGGGCCGCGGCGTACGCGCTGATGCGCCGGCTCAAGGACCTCGCCGACCCCGCCGGCGTCCTCAACCCGGGCGTGCTGCTCAACGACAGCCCGACCGCGCACGTGGAACACCTCAAGACCTCTGCGGTGATCGACCCGGTCGCCGACCGGTGCATCGAGTGCGGCTACTGCGAGCGGGTGTGCCCCAGCCGCGCGCTCACCACCACCCCCCGGCAACGCATCGTCATCGAGCGCGAGCTGGCCCGCCAGCGCGAGTCCGGCTCGGCCACCGGCCTGCTGACCGCGCTGGAGGAGCACAAGGCGTACGCCAGCGTCGACACCTGCGCCGGGGACGGGCTGTGCGCGATCGCCTGCCCGGTCGACATCAACACCGGCGAGATGGTCAAGAACCTGCGCCGCGAGCGGCACTCGAAGGGCACCGACCGGGTGGGCCGGCTGGTCGCCCGGCACGCCGCCGTCGCGGAGCGCGGTGCCCGCGGCGCGCTGCGCGCGGGGCACCTGCTGGCCCGGGCCGGCGGGGACCGCACCGTGGCGGCGATGACGGCGGCGGCGCGACGGGTGCTCGGCACCGAGAACGTGCCGCACTGGCTCCCCGAGACGCCGACCGCGGCACCGGCGGCACTGCCCGAGACCGCCCGCGAGGGGGCGACCGCGGTCTACTTCCCGGCCTGCATCAACCGGATCTTCGGCGCCGGTGGCGCCGACCCGACGCTGCCGCGGACCTTCGTCGCGGTGGCCGAGCGCGCCGGGCAGCCGCTGTGGATCCCGCCCGACGTGGCCGGTGTCTGCTGCGCCACCCCGTGGCGGTCCAAGGGCTACCAGTCCGGCACGGTGGCGATGGCCGACCGGCTGGCCGAGCGGATCTGGGGCTGGACCGACGCCGGGCGACTGCCGCTTGTCGTGGACGCGTCATCGTGCACGCAGGGGATCTTGGACGCCGCGCCGTACTGCAGCGGTGCCAACAAGGAGCGGCTCGCGGACGTGACCGTGCTGGACAGCGTGCAGTTCGTCGCCGACCGGCTGCTGCCGGAGCTGCCGGTCGGGCGCCGGGTCGGATCGGTCGCTCTGCACCCGGTGTGCTCGGTGCAGCACGCGGGCACGGCGCCGGCGCTGCAGGCGAGCGCCGACCACCTGGCGGCCGAGGTGGTCGTCGCCGGCGGCGGCGGGTGCTGCGGCATGGCCGGCGACCGCGGCTTCTTGCACCCCGAGCTCACCGAGTCAGCGACCGCGCCGGTCGCCCGCGAGCTGGCCGCCGGACCCGACCACGACGACTACCTCACCAGCAACCGCACCTGCGAGATCGGCCTGCAGCACGGCACCGGCCGCACCTACCGGTCGTACCTCTACCTGCTGGAGCGGCTCAGCCGACGCTGACCGGCGGGTCGGTGACCGCAGCGCCGCTGACCACCAGGCGCGCATCCAGCGCGACCACCCCGTGCGGCGTGACCGCGAGCGGGTTGCACTCCACCTCGCTGATCTCGGGGTGGGCAGCGGCGAAGTGGGACAGCCTGCTGACCACTGCGCTGGCCTGGCCAACGTCGAGGGCCGGACGCCCACGGTAACCGGCGAACAGCACCGCGCCCTCGAGCTGCCCCAGCATCCGGGACGCCGTCGCCGGGTCGACCGGCCCGAGCGCGAGCTGGGTGTCCCTGAGCACCTCCGCGTTGGTGCCGCCGAAGCCGACCAGAACCACGGTGTCGAAGGCGCGGTCCCGACCGACACCGACGATCAGCTCGACGGAGTCCCTCAGGTCGGCCATCTCCTCGACCGAGCAGCTCGGGGGCGCCAGCCGCACCTGCAGATCGTCCCACGCCGCCAGCAGCTCCTCGCGGGTGCGGATGTTCAACACGACGCCGCCACCGTCGGACTTGTGCTCGGCGACCAGCGCCTTCAGCACCAGCGGGTAGGTGAGGCCTGCTGCCGCGACCGTCAGCTGCCGCCCGGTCGCCACCTCCGCTGCCCGCACGAACGGCAGGCCCGCTGCGGTCAGCACCCGCCGGGCGGGCCAGTAGCCCACCTCGCGGACCGGCGGTTGGGCTGCCGGGGTCTCGGGTACGAGTGGCGGGCCGGCCAGGCTGCGCCACGTCAGCCGCTGCAGCACCCAGGCAGCGCGTTCGATGTCTCTGTAGACGGCGACACCCCCGGCCCGCAGGGCCCGCGCCGCCGGGGAGCGGTCCACCACCAGGCTCGCCACCACAGGCTTGCCCGAGGTCGCTGCCACCCGGGTCAACCCGTCGGCGACCTGCAGCTCCTTGGCCGCGAGCTCGGCACCGTAGTCCTGGTAGCCGCCGAGGCACCCGGTCAGCAAGAACGCGTCCACCTCCGAGCTGTGCGCGACCATCTCGGCGACCCTGCGGAAGCAGTCGATGTCTCGTTCGCCGGCGCCGGCGATGTCGATCGGGTTGGACGTGCCGGCGTGCGCCGGCAGCTCGGCGGACACTCTCGTACGCAGCGCCGCGGTGAACGGCTGGACAATGAGGCCGCGTGCGTCCAGCGCGTCGGCGGCGAGAGAGCCGTGCCCACCGCCGTCGGCGAGAATGGCGACCCGCCGGCCCGGTGGCAGTGCGGTGCGCACGAGGGCCTGGACGAGATCGGCCATCTCGGTGGGGGTCCGCACCAGCTCGACCCCGGCCGCGTCGCAGACTGCCTGGACGACCGACCGCGGGCTGACCAGGGTCCCCGTGTGCGAGGCAGCACCGCGGGCGGCGGCCTCCCCGCTGCCGGCGGTCAGCAGCACGACCGGCTTGCCCGCCCGGTTCGCGCGCGCGGCCGCGCGGGCGAACCCACGGCCGTCGGTGAACCCCTCGCTGTACAGCGCGATCACGGTGGTGTCGTCGTGCTCGATACAGGCGTCGACCAGCTCGGCGATGCCGATGTCGGCCTGGTTGCCGACGCTGACGAACCGCGAGAGGCCGAGGTCGTGGACGTGCAGCTGGGCGGCCAGGTCGATCCCCACGGTTCCGCTCTGGGAGAGCAGCGCGACCGGGCCCGCTGGGACGTCCAGCGCGCAGACGTGCAGCCCGGTCGAGTGGTCCAGCAGGCCCAGGCAGTTCGGCCCCAGCAGGCGTGCACCGGCCACCCGCACTCGCTCGACGACGGCGCGCTGTCGACGCAGGTGCTCGCCGCCGAGCTCGCCGAGACCCGAGGTGATCCCGACGATCACGCCGACGCCCGCTCCGAGCGCGTCGTCCACCGCCTCCTCGAACGAGCCGGCGGGGACGGCGACGACGGCGAGGTCGACCTGCTCGCCGAGCTCGACCAGGCTGGCAGCCGTCGGGCGCCCCAGCACCCGGGGTCGCACCCGGTTGACGAGGTAGGTGGGGCGGTGCCCGGTCAACGCCCGGCGGGCCAGCCAGTTGCCGTACTTCTCGGGCTGGTCCGACGCGCCGACGATCGCGATGGAGCGTGGGTCGAAGAGCGTCCCGAGATCGCGGGCGGTCACGACGAGGCCGCTAACGACTCGGCCGAGGCGCGCCGACCCCGACACCGAGGTGCGCCGGGCGTTCCAGGGGCCGGTGGGCGGCCACGGCCGCTCGCACCGCGAGGTCGCGGTCGGCCGGGAAGGCGGTGACGCGGCCGGTGCGCTGGTCCACGTGCACGAACAGGTACTCCCCCGTGAGCACGACCGCGTCCCCCGCCAGGACGGTGGTGTGCACCCGCAACCGCTTCGCGTCCGCGTCCACGAGGAACGTCTCGGCACGCAGCTGCGCGTCCGGGCCGACCTCACCCAGGTAGCGCAGGTGCGCCTCCACGGTGAAGACCGCGCACCCGCTGTTGGCCTGGTACGCCGCGCCGACACCCAGGGCGTCGAGCAGCGCCTCGTTGGCCCGGCTGCACACGACGGCGTAAGCGGAGTCGGTCATGTGCGCGTTGTAGTCCAGCCAGTCGGGGTGCACCCCCGTCTGGTAGGCGGCCAGCGGGCGCCCGTGCGCGAGCCCGGTCACGACCCCGCCTTCCCGGGTCGCTCGAACGACGACTCGATCTCGGCTGCCGCCTGCTGCGCGAGCGCACCCAGCTCCGCGAACCGCGCCTCGGGCACCCGGCTGTGCGGTCCCCAGATGCTCACGACGGCGAACGGCCGCGCGCGTGGGTCACGGACCGCCGCCGACACGCCGTACAAGGTGTCCTCGAGCTCGCCGGCGCAGACGCCGTACCCGCGCGCACGCGTCTCGGCGAGCTCGGTCCGCAGTGCCGTGCCGGAGGTGATCGTGGTGGCGGTGTAGCGGGTCAGCGGTCCCTTCAGCACCGCGTGCAGCTCGTCCTCGGGCAGCCCGGCCAGCAGTGCCTTGCCGCACGATGTTGCGTGCAGCGGGACGGCGCGACCGATCCAGTTGGCCGCCAGCACCGACGGCGGCGCGACCTCGGCGACGTAGGTGAGGCTGAGCCGCTGCGCGACCGCCAGGTTTGCCGTCTCGCCGGTGCGCTCGTTCAGCCGCACGAGGACGTCGTGCGCGCGCCGCGCCAACCCCACGACGCCCTCGGCGGCGGCCAGGCGGGGCACTGCCAGACCGATCGAGTAGCGGTGGGTGGCGGGGTCGACCGACAGCAGGTCGTAGGCCTCCAGGGTGGCAAGCAGCCGCCACGCGGTGGCGCGGTTCAGCCCGCACGCCTCCGCGAGGGAGGTGACCGACTCGCCCTCGGCCGCACCGGCCGCCACCGCCTCCAGCAGCGCGATCGCCCGCTCGACGGACTGGACCAGGCCGGCAGACCCGGCCGTGCCTGGCGCCACGGTCACCTCCGCCCCGGTCGCGGTCCGTTCCACCGGCCAGCGGCCTTGACCGCGCCACCGGCCGTTCGTACAGTCGTTGCACCATAGAAGCACGCCGCGCACAATGTGCAAAGTCTGCGAGGCCGGGGGGTCCGGGAGGTTGTCCACCATCGACGAGCCCGGGGCGGTTCCTGCCCCCCTGCACCTGCACCGCACGACCGTGCGGCCTGAGTGGGTCGACTACAACGGCCACATGAGCGAGTGGAGCTACCTGCTGGTGATGGGCGACAGCTCGGATGCGCTGTTTCGCTACGTCGGCATCGACGAGGCGTACCGCGCTGCGGGCTGCTCGCTGTTCACGGTCGAGACGCACATCCGGAACCTGCTCGAGGCGGCCGAGGGTGACGAGCTCGACTCGACGCTGCAGCTGTTGGGGGTCGACGCCAAACGCGTGCATCTGGCGCACGAGATCATCGGCCCACACGGACGGTTGATCGCCACCGGCGAGCAGCTGCTGCTGCACGTCGACACGGCGACCGGGCGAGTGCGCCCCCTGCCGCCCGCGGTCAGCGTCCGGTTCCAGCAGATCACGGACGCGCACGCAGCGTTGCCGAGACCCGGGTGGGTCGGCCAGGTGATGACCCTGCCGGCCGGCACGACTGCCCGGCAGGCGAAGGGGGCGGTCGGGTAGTGGACTTCGAGCTGAGCGACGAGCAGCGCGGCGTGGTGGCCACCATCCGCGCGTTCGTCGAGAGGGAGCTGTACCCGCACGAGGACGAGGTCGAGCGCCTCGACGAGGTGCCCGCAGAGCTGGCGGCCGCGATCCGTTCCCGGGCGCTGCGGGCCGGCCTGTACGCCGCCAACATGCCAACGGAACTCGGCGGGGGCGGCCTGGACGCGGTGTCCTTGACGCTCGTCGAGCGCGAGCTCGGCAAGGCCTCGTGCGCCCTGCAGATGCTGGTGGCGCGGCCGAGCAACATCCTGCAGGCCTGCACCGGCGAGCAGGTGGACCGCTACCTGCTGCCGACCGTGCGCGGCGAGCGGCACGACTGCCTGGCGATGACGGAGCCCGGCGCGGGATCGGATGTCCGCAGCATGACCACCCGGGCCGAGCGCACCGGCACCGACTGGGTCATCAACGGGACCAAGCACTTCATCTCGCACGCGGACACGGCCGACTTCGTCGTGCTGTTCGCCGCCACCGGGAGCGAGCAGACCCGGCGTGGCCCGCGCAACCTGGTCAGCGCGTTCCTCGTGGACGTGGGCACGCCCGGGTTCACCGTGCACCGCGGCTCGAGCTGCGTGTCGCACCGCGGCTACCACCAGTGCGAGCTGGTGTTCGACGGCTGCCGGGTCGGCGGCGACCAGCTGCTGGGTGAGGTGGGTCGTGGGCTGGCCCTGATGGACGAGTGGCTGGGTGCGAGCCGGCTCCAGGTGGCCGCGACCAGCGTCGGCCGTGCCCGCCGCGTGCTGGACGCGGCCCTCGACTGGGCGGCGACCCGGGAGCAGTTCGGGCAGCCGGTGGGCCAGTTCCAGGGGGTCGGCTTCCAGCTGGCCGACGTCGCGGTCGCGGTCGAGGCCGCCGAGCTGCTGACCCTGCAGGCCGCGTGGCGGCTGGACCAGGGACGCCTGACGATGCAGGACGCGGCGATGGCGAAGCTGTTCGCCTCCGAGACCCTCGCCCGGGTCACCGACACCGCCGTCCAGGTCTTCGGCGGCAGCGGGTTGATGACCGACGCCCCGGTCGAACGCTGGTGGCGGGACGCCCGGGTCGAACGGATCTGGGACGGCACCAGCGAGATCCAGCGGCTGATCATCGCCCGCTCGCTGCTGCGGCCACGGGAGCGGTCGGCATGACCGGCTGCGAGGCGGTGCGCGTCACGGTCGACGGCGAGACGTTGGTGGTCACCCTCGACCGACCACCTGCGAACGCCGTCGACGCCGCCACCAGCCGCGCCCTGTACAGCGCCTTCTCTCGGCTGCGTGACGACCCGGCGCTGCGCGTCGGGATCCTCACCGGTGGCGGTGATCGGTTCTTCAGCGCCGGTTGGGACCTCAAGGCAGCCGCGGCCGGTGAGACGCCGGACGCCGACTGGGGGCCGGGCGGATTCGCGGGCCTGACCGAGTTCGTCGACATCGACAAGCCGGTGATCGCCGCGGTCAACGGGATGGCGATGGGTGGCGGGTTCGAGCTCGCGCTGGCCGCGGACCTGATGGTGGTGGCAGACCACGCCGAGCTCGCGCTGACCGAGACCACGCTTGGCCTGGTCGCCGACGCCGGTGGGCTGCTCCGAATATCTGCCCGGCTGCCCCGAGCCATCGCCCGCGAGCTGCTGCTGACGGGCCGCCGGCTGGGCGCCGAGGAGGCAGTGCGGTGGGGGCTGGCCAACCGGTCGGTTCCCGCCGACCGGCTGATGTCGGCCGCCAGCGACCTGGCTGCCGGCATCTGCGCCAGCGCGCCGCTGTCGGTCGCGGCCACGCTCGAGGTGCTGCGCGAGACCGAGGGCCAGACCATCCGCGAAGGGTTCGCGACCATGCGCAGCGGCCTGCCCGTCTACTCCCGGGTCGCCGGCTCCCTCGATGCGGCGGAGGGACCGCGCGCCTTCGTCGAACGGCGCCCCCCACGCTGGCAGGGACGCTGACCCCGGACCCGTACCCGATCACCCCACCCAGCGAGGAGCTCCCAGGATGCGAAACATCGCCACGTCCGCCTTCATCACCTGCGCGCTGACCGGCGCGGGTGACCTGACCGGCACCCGGCACCGCGCGCCGATCACACCCGAGCAGATCGCCGACTCCGCGATCGAGGCCGCGCAGGCCGGCGCCGCTGTCGTGCACATCCACGTGCGCGACCCCGAGACCGGGCTCGGCGCCCGCGACGTCGGCTACTACCGCGAGGCGGTGGAGCGGATCCGCGCGTCGAAGACCGACGTGGTCATCAACCTGACCACCGGGATGGGCGGCGAGATCGTCCTCGGCGGGCCGGAGAACCCGCTGCCGCCGGACCCCGCCGGCACCGACATGGCAGGGGCGACCGAGCGGCTCGCCCACGTCGAGCAGCTGCGGCCGGAGATCTGCACGCTCGACGGCGGCACGATGAACTTCGCCGCCGGCGGCGACTACCTGATGGTCAACACCCCGAGCATGGTCCGGGCGATGGCAGCGGGCATCCGGGACCTGGGGGTCCGTCCCGAGGTCGAGGTCTTCGACACCGGCGACCTAGTGCTGCTCAAGACCCTGATCGGTGAGGGGCTGATCGACGACCCGGTGCTCGTCCAGCTGTGCATGGGGATCCCGTACGGCGCACCCAACGACCCGCTGACGCTCGCCGCGATGGTCAACCAGCTGCCGGCGGGCGCGGTCTTCTCCGCATTCTCGGTGGGGCGGTTCCAGCTGCCGTACGCGGCGATGGCCGTCCTGCACGGGGGGAACGTGCGGGTCGGGCTGGAGGACAACCTGTACCTGTCGCGCGGCGTGCTCGCCACCAACGGCCAGCTCGTCGAGCGCGCGGTGACCCTGCTGGACACCCTGAACATCGGCCGGCTCGGCCCCGCCGAGGTGCGCGAGCAGCTCGGCCTGGTCAAGCATGGGTGACCCCGCCGGCCGCCTCGACGGGCTGCCGCAGACCGTCGGACTGGTCGGCGGTGGGGTCATCGGCGGCGGCTGGGCCGCGCGGTTCGTGCTCGCCGGGGTCGACGTCCGGCTGTTCGATCCCGACCCCGAGGTGTCGCGCAAGCTCGGCGAGACGCTGGCCAACGCCAGGGCGGCGGTGGCCGCGCTGGTCGACGCGCCGCTGCCCGCCGAGGGCAAGTGCACGGTGGTGGGCTCGGTCGCCGAAGCGGTGGCCGACGCGCAGTTCGTGCAGGAGAGCGCACCCGAACGCGAGGACCTCAAGCGCTCCTTGCTCGCCGAGGCCAGCCGGGCCGCCCCCGACGACGTGGTGATCGCGTCATCCACGTCGGGGCTGCTCCCCTCCCGGCTGCAGGCGGACATGGTCCATCCCGAGCAGCTGGTCGTCGGTCACTCGTTCAACCCGGTCTACCTGCTGCCCCTGGTCGAGATCTGCGCCGGCAGCAAGACCTCGCCGCCGGCCGTCGAGCGGGCCAGCGCGGTCTACACCGGCGTCGGCATGCGGCCGTTGCATATCCGGCGCGAGGTGGACGGCTTCGTCGCCGACCGGCTGCTCGAGGCCCTGTGGCGCGAGGCCCTGTGGCTGGTAGCCGACGGGGTGGCCAGCGTCGAGGACGTCGACGACGCCATCCGGTTCGGGGCGGGTCTGCGGTTCTCGGCCATGGGAACCATGCTGAGCTACCGGATCGCGGGCGGTGAGGGCGGGATGCGGCACTTCATCAGCCAGTTCGGCCCCGCCCTGCAGTGGCCGTGGACCCGGCTCACCGACGTCCCCGAGCTCACCGACGAGCTGCTGGACCGGATCGAGGCGCAGTCCGACGCCCAGGCCGGTGGCGCCTCGGTCCGCGAGCTGGAGCGGCTCCGGGACCGATGCCTGGTGGCCGTCCTGCGCGGGCTGCGCGACATCCCGTACGCCGCCGGCGAGGTGATCGCGGCCTACGACGCCGAGCTGCGGGAGCGGGCACCCGCAATACACGCACAGGGCACTGGTCCGGGCGCCTCGGAGGGCGGCGAGCAGCCGGGGCCGGCCGTCGCGACACCGCGCCGGTCGTGAGGCCGGCTCACATCTTCAGCCGCTCGTTCTTCGGGTCGTAGGCGGGCTCGGCCAGCACCACCGCCGGCCGGCGCTCACCGAGGATCTGCACGTCCAGCCTGGTGCCCGGCGCCGCGTGCGCCGGGTCGAGCCAGGCGAACGCGTAGCTGGCCCCGGTGCGGTAGCCGTAGCCACCGCTGCTGACCACGCCGACGATGGCGTCGCCGGCGAAGACGGCCTCGTCACCCAGGCAGTCGGCGCCGTCGGCGTCGATCGCCAGGTAGGCACCCGCGCGGGACCGCTGCCCGGCGTCTCGGACCAGCAGCGCCTCGCGACCGACGAAGTCGCCCTTGTCGCGGCAGACGACGAAGTCCATCCCCGCCTCGACCGGGTCCACATCGTGGGTCAGGTCGGCCGGCACCCGGTAGGCCTTCTCCATCCGGAGGCTGTTCAGCGCGTGGTGGCCGACGTCGGCCACACCGAGGTCCGCGCCGGCGGCGAGCAGGCCGTCATAGACGGTCAGCATGTCGCCGACCGGCAGGTGCAGCTCCCAGCCCAGCTCGCCGGTGAACCCCACCCGCAGCGCGCGCACCGGCACGCCGCAGACGTCGACGTCCTGGGCGGTGAGCCAGCCGAATGCCTCGTTGTCCAGCCCCGCGTCGGTGCACCGAGCGAGCAGCCCGCGCGACCACGGACCGGCGATGGCGAGCACCCCAAGCCGCTGGGTGACGACCGCCAGCTCGACGTCGGCGTCGGCGGGCAGGTGCGTGCGCAGGTACTCCAGGTCCCGGTGCTCGCCCACCGCGGCCGACACCAGGTAGAAGTCGTTCTCGGCCAGCCGGGTGATCGTCAGCTCGCTCTCGAACCGACCGGTCGGGGTGAGCGCACAGGTCAGACCGATGCGGCCGACCCGCGGCAGCCGGTTGGTGACCACGGCGTCGAGGGCGGCGGCAGCGTCCGGGCCGCGCAGCTCGAACTTGGCGAAGGCGCTCATCTCCAGCACGCCGACGCGCTCGTGCACGGCGCGACACTCCTCACGTACCGGCTCGAACCAGTGTGTGCGCCGGAAGCCGACCCGGTCCTCGACCGGCAGCCCGGCGGCACCCGGGAACCACTTGGGCCGTTCCCACCCGTAGATCTGGGTGAAGACCGCACCGCGCTCGGCTAGCCGGTCGTACAGCGCCGACGGTCGCACCGGCCGCAGCGCCGGCCGCTCGACACCGGGGATCGGGGCCTTGTGCCGAAACTCGTAGTCCTCGACGCCCTTCACCCGGCCGTACTCGGGCCGGCCGGCGGGGATGAAGCCGTAGCGGCGCGGGTCGTAGTGGCGCAGGCTGAGCTCGGTCTCGCCGTGCGCCATCCAGCGGGCGAGCTCGCGGCCCAGCCCCGGCCCGTCGGCGATGCCGAGGTGGATCCCGCAGGCCATCCAGAAGCCCGGGATGCCGGACGGTCCGAGCAGCGGGTCGCCGTCGGGCGGGTGCATGACCGAACCGCGGATCACCCGGCGGATGCCGACCGGCTCGAGCACCGGCATCCGCTCGAACGCCCGGCCGAGCCACTCGCCGATCCGGTCGTAGTCGGCCGGGAACAGCGGGTGCTCCAGCTCCCAGGGCGGCCCGTCCGGCCAGGCCGCCTCGGCGTCGGCCTGCTCGTAGATGCCGATCAGGCCCGACCGCTGCTCCTGCCGGAGGTAGCCGGAGATGTAGTCGTCGCGCAGCACCGGCAGCTCGCGGTCGAGGTCGGCGAACTCCGGCACGTCGCCGGTGACCAGGTAGGTGTGCAGCGCGTTGGCGAACGGCGCATGCAGCCCGACCATGGCCGCCACCTTGTCGGCGTAGCAGCCGGCGGCGTTCACGACGTGCTCGCAGGTCACCGTCCCCCGCTCCGTGACCACCGCGAACTCGCCGCTGGGGTGGCGCTCGATCGACAGCACCCGGGTGCGCTTGTGCACCGCCGCGCCGCGGGCCCGGGCGCCGGTGAGCAGGGCGTGGGTGGCACCGGAGGGGTCGAGATGCCCGTCGTCCGGGGTCCACAGCGCGCCGACCGCACCGGTCGCGTCGTAGAAGGGGTGCAGTGCGGCGATCTCATCGGGGCCGATGAGCGACATCGCGTTGCTGGCGTACGCGGCGGAGCCCAGCTGCGCCTTCAGCCGGTCGTGCTCGACCGCGTCGTAGGCGATGCGCAGGCTGCCCGGCTGGTGCCACGACGTCGCCACCCCGGTCTCGGCCTCGAGCCCGGCGTACAGGTCGGAGCCGTAGCGGCGCATTGCCGCCACCGTGTGACCCTCGACCGAGTGCGTCAGCTGGCCGGCAGCGTGCCAGGTCGACCCGGAGGTGGGCTCGGCCTTCTCCAGCAGCAAGGAGTCGGTCCAGCCCTCGTGCGCCAGGTGGTAGAGCACGCTGGCGCCGACGATCCCGCCGCCGATGACGATGACACGGGCGCGCTCGGGCAACGACATGGTCGGTCAACCTCCAGGTGGGTCTGGTAGCCCATCACCCGAGCCTGCGGTGCGCTGACACCCGGCTGCCGACACAGTGGCAGCGGCACCCGGGTCGCCGCAAACCGCTGTTTGACCTCACGCTAGGGGGCGCCGCCCGGCGGTCTGTGGGGTCACAATGGGCGCACCCGAGACCGGAGGTGGCCATGCGCACCTCCGGGCATCCCGGCTGCCTCACCCACCCCCGGCAGGCCGCCTGGCGCACACCCGGCCGCGTGCGGCGCACTCGGTTCCCCAAGCACCACCACCCAGCCCGGCACGGCACAGTGCCCACTGCACCGAGTGGCGCACTCGGTTCCCCAAGCACCACCACCCAGCCCGGACAGGTGCCGACGGAACCGAGTAGCCGCACCGGCGGCCAGGCGGCCCGGCCGACCGGCCGCTCCTACACCTCGCGAATCTCGAGGTACGTGGACTTCAGCCCGAGCCCCATCCGGAACTCGTCACCGGTGACCCGCACCGACCGTTTCGACCCCACCAGCCGCAGCTTGGTCACCCGGCCACCCCAGTCGCCGCGCCCGTCTCGACGCAACACCCGCACGTGCCGCAGCCGGCCGAGGTTCCACTTGTTGGCCACCCGCGCACCACGCACTCTGGTCGTCCAGGTGGCATTGGGGTTGACGTCGTCGTCGTACGGGTCGGACTTGTACCGCTGGTAGGCCAGCGACGAACCGACGACCTGGCCGCCGTTGGACGAGGAGAACTGGGCGATGATCGGGTTGCCGCCGTAGGTGCGGATGATGCGGCTGGTGGCCCGAACGGCGCGGTTCGTCGACCTCGCCTCGGCGTCCTTCCCGCCGTAGACCTGGCACAAGACGGTGTCGCACAAGTCGTAGCCCGGGCGCCCCTGCCGGCGGTAGTACTGCGCGAAGGTGCGGGCTGCCACCGACTGCGCGCGCAGCGCCGCCGGCTCCCACGATGACGGCGACTCCCGCGGTACGACGCCGAACAAGTAGGCGTTCAACCCGAGACGGTTGACCACCCGCATGCTAGCCGGCTTGCCGCCGTACGTGCGCAGCGCGCCGCGGTAGCTCGACGCAGAGCCCTTGCGAATGAGCTCCACCGGCCCGCCCCCGGCGAACTGTGCCGCCCCGCCGATCGAGCGCCACCGCTTGCGCGGCGACGGCCGCCACCGCCCGTCGCGGCGGAACTCCAGCCGGGTCGTCGTCGACGACGTCCAGCGCAACCGCCACCTGTTCGAGTTGCGCAGCGACGGCAGCTCCCATCGCGCACCGGTCGCGACCCGGCGCACGGTGAGTCGCCGCTGGTGCCGCACCACCAGACCGCGTGCGGCCGGGGGTGTGGTCAGCAGCACGCGGATTTGCCCGCGTGCCTTGCCGATGCGCGTGCTGGGGTAGTAGAAGTCGAGGATCTGGCGGGTGGACCGGCCCTTCAGCGCGGCACCCTGCGCGCCGTACTGCGACATGCCGCGGCCGTGCCCGTACCCGTGGCCCTTGATGCGCAGGTCGGTGCGCGCCGCGACGGCGTCGCCGGCGCGGCCGGTGCTGGCGACGGCGTCGCCGGCGCGGCCGGTGCTGGCGGCGGCATCGCCGGCGCGGCCGGTGCTGGCGGCGGCATCGCCGGCGCGGCCGGTGCTGGCGGCGGCATCGGCTGGCAGCGCGGTCCCCACGATGCTGACGGCGAGCACCGCGACGACCCAGCTGCGCAGCCGGTATCTGGCCGCAGGCATCAGACGATTAGCAGACATTGCGGGATACGGTCCGCTTCCGAGTGGGGTGTTGTCGAGGATCGGCGGCCCTCGATCGGCCATCTGGGCGAGCAGGCATCGGCTGAGCGGACCGGTCTGGCGCACCAGCACCGTGCAGGGCCACAATCACCAGATCCCGGACGCAGGAGGCCAGTGTGCGCAACCAGGTGCAGCTCATCACCTACGTGGATCGGCTGGGCGGTGATCTCGCCGGGCTGCGGGAGGTGCTGTCCGGCCCGCTGGCGGGGCTGTTCGGCGGGGTGCACCTGCTGCCGTTCTTCCGGCCCTACGACGGGGCCGACGCCGGCTTCGACCCGCAGGACCACACCGAGGTCGACCCGCGGCTGGGCGACTGGGGCGGTGTGGGCGCCATCGCCACCGATCACGACGTGATGATCGACGTCATCGTCAACCACGTGTCGTCGGGCAGCCCGCAGTTCGTGGACTGGCTCGAGCGCGGTAGCGAGTCGCCGTACGACGGGATGTTCCTGACCCTGGGCGGCGCCTTCCCAGACGGCGCCCGCGAGGAGGACCTACTGGCGCTGTACCGGCCGCGCCCGGGCGTCCCGTTCACCCCGTACAGCTTCGCCGACGGCAGCAGGCGGCTGGTGTGGACGACGTTCACCGCCCAGCAGGTCGATCTGGACATCCGGCACCCGCGGACGCGGGAGTACCTGCTGCGGGTGCTCGACAAGCTGGCGGAGTCGAACACCACGACGGTGCGGCTGGACGCCGTGGGCTACGCCGTCAAGACGCCGGGCAACACCTCGTTCATGACCCCCGAGACGTTCGCCTTCATCGACGAGGTCACCGGTTGGTGCCGGGAGCGCGACCTCGAGGTGCTGGTCGAGGTGCATTCGTACTACAAGCGGCAGATCGAGATCGCGGGTCAGGTGGACCGGGTCTACGACTTCGCCATCCCGCCGCTGGTGCTGCACGCGCTCACCGCCGGCGACGCCGACCCGCTGCTGGACTGGATGCGGATCCGACCGGTCAACGCCGTCACCGTGCTGGACACCCACGACGGCATCGGCGTCATCGACGTCGGCGCCGACGCGTTGGACCCGACGCAAGCGGGGCTGCTGACCCCCGACCAGATCGACCGGCTGGTCGAGGCGATCCACGACAACTCCGACCAGACGTCTCGGAAGGCGACCGGCGGCGCCGCCTCGAACGTCGACCTCTACCAGGTCAACTGCACCTTCTACGACGCGCTCGGCGGCGACGACGCCCGCTACCTGCTGGCCCGGGCCATCCAGCTGCTCGCCCCCGGGGTGCCGCAGATCTACTACGTAGGGCTGCTGGCCGGCTCCAACGACACGGAGCTGCTCGCGCGCACGCACATCGGGCGCGACGTCAACCGGCACGTCTATTCCCGGGCCGACATCGACGCCGAGCTGCGGCGGCCGGTAGTGGCCGCGCTGTGCCGGCTGATCCGGCTGCGCAACAGCCACCCCGCCTTCGGCGGCGAGTTCGAGTGCGCCGGTGGCGGCACGGACTACGTCGCGCGCTGGCAGCTGGACGCCGAGCGAGTCGAGCTGGTCGCCGACGTGGCCGCCGGCTCGGCCCGGCTGTCGTGGACCGAGGATGGTGCGCTCCGCCATGTGGACGACCTGCACGACCTGCCCGGCTGACCCACCCGGCTGACCCACCCGGCTGACCCACCCGGCTGAGGTCCCAGGCAACGCGCGGGCTCTCATGCCGGCACTCGGTCCCCTGAGCACCACCACCCAGCCCGGCACGGTGCCCACCGAACCGAGTGGCACACCGGCAGCCCCACACCCGGCCGCGAGCGGCGCACTCGGTCCCCTGAGCACCACCACCCAGCCCGGCACGGTGCCCACCGAACCGTTCGGCGCACCAGCGGCCCGCCGGGTGCTGCACACGCTTAGGCGGTGTCGTCCTCCGAGGCGGCGGCCGTCGCCGCCCGGCCAGCCTCGAGCCGGGCGACGGGCACCCGGAAGGGCGAGCAGGAGACGTAGTCCAGACCGGCGTCGTGGAAATAGTGCACCGACCGGGGGTCGCCGCCGTGCTCACCGCAGATGCCCAGCTTGAGCTCGGGCCGTA
>JBBSNM010000035.1:0-25703 GCA_038232655.1 Propionibacteriales bacterium
CTCCGCCGCAACACCGACCGGCACCCCGAACAGCGCCTCGGCCAGATCGCCCTCGCCGTCGCCCTCATCCTGACCGTGAAACTCGTCAAATGGGCCAAACGCTGGACCGACTAGAAACGCCTATCCGCGCGCGCTCTTACACGTTGAAGCGGAACTCGACGACGTCACGCTTCGGCGTCAACCGCGAGGTGTCCGGGTCTGAGCGGGATAGGTCGCGATCAACGCGATCCCGGCCAACGCCGCGAAGACGAAGTCGATCAGAAAAAAGGCCAAGCCGTGGATCACGAAGAACACGGGCCATATCCACAGGGCCAGCCAGGCCCAGAACTCACCACGCCTGAACGCAGTGAGAGCAACAGCCAGCGTGAGGACCACGGCCACCAGTGCATAGGACGCGGTGAGCAGCGTCTCGTCCCGATCGGCGCCTTCTTCGAACCAGCCTCCGGGGAACACTCCGAAGAGCGTCGCCAGAAGGGCGACGAACAAGAACACGATCCAGGCGTGCTTTCGGACGAGTCGCACCACCGAACCATACGACTCCCGGCCCGCTGATGACATCAAGTCACTCCGCAACAGGGCCACGAGAGCCCTACTTCTTCGACGTGGACGTTGATCCGAAGCGGAACTCCACGACGTCCCCGTCGGCCATCACGTAGTCCTTGCCCTCGATGCGCACCTTGCCAGACGACTTGGCCGCTGCCATCGACCCAGCGGCCATCAGGTCGTCGTACGACACGATCTCGGCCTTGATGAAGCCGCGCTGGAAATCGGTGTGGATGACACCAGCCGCCTCGGGCGCGGTCGCACCGCACGGGATGGTCCAGGCGCGGGCCTCCTTGGGCCCGGCGGTCAGGTACGTCTGCAGGCCGAGCGTCTCGAAGCCGACCCGGGCCAGCACTTCGAGGCCTGGCTCGTCCACGCCGGTCTCGGCGAGCAGGGCGCGCGCCTCCTCGTCGTCGTCCAGCTCGACCAGCTCCGCCTCAAACTTTGCGTCCAGGAAGATCGCCTCCGCCGGAGCAACCAGCTTGCTCATGTCGGCGATCAGACCCTCGTCGCCCAACTCGTCGGCGTCACAGTTGAAGACGTATAAGAACGGCTTGGCGCTGAGCAGCGACAGCTCGCGCAGGGCCGCCGAGTCCAGGCCGGAGCCATAGATCGTGTCGCCGCGGGCGAGCACCTCCTGGGCCGCCTTTGCGGCCGCCAGCACCGGCGCCAGCGACTTGTCCTTGCGGACGTCCTTGTCGAGGCGGGGCAGGGCAGTCTCGACCGTCTGCAGGTCGGCCAGCACCAGCTCGGTGCGGATGGTCTCGATGTCGTCGGGTGGCGAGACCTTGCCCCCGATGTGGGTGACGTCGTCGTCGCGGAAGACCCGGGTGACCTGGCAGATCGCGTCGGACTCGCGGATGTGGGCGAGGAACCTGTTGCCCAACCCCTCGCCGGTGCTCGCCCCGCTGACGATCCCGGCGATGTCGACGAACTGCACCGTCGCCGGCACCAGCCGCGCCGAGTCGAAGATGCGGCCGAGCTCGGCCAGGCGCGGGTCGGGGACGCCGACGACGCCGACGTTGGGCTCGATCGTCGCGAACGGGTAGTTGGCCGCCACCACGTCGTTCTTGGTCAGCGCGTTGAACAGGGTGGACTTGCCGGCGTTGGGCAGGCCGACGATGCCGATGGTGAGTGCCACGGGCGTCCAGCGTACGGGCACGGTCGCCGCCGGTTGACGCCCCGGTACGCGCGCCGCACCCCGACTGTCGGTGCGGACTGTCATGGTCTGCGCATGGATGTCAGCACGCTCGTCTTGACCGTCTTGCTCGCGCTATCGGCGGGCCTGGCGCTGGGTCTTTGGGTCGGCGTCGGGCTGGGCACCGGGGTGCTGCGCCGGGCACGCGCCGGCACCGCCGACCAGCTGAGCGCCAACCTGCAGGCGACGGCGTCGGTGGTCACGCCGGTCAAGGACAGCCTGGACCGCTTCGACGGCCGGCTGCGCTCGCTGGAGTCGTCCGGCGTGGCCTGGCAGGAGCGGCTGGCCGCCCAGGTCGAGGCGGTCCGGCTGACCGGTGAGGCCCTGCGGCGCGAGACCGGCTCGCTGTCGACGGCGCTGCGGCGCCCGCAGGTGCGCGGCCAGTGGGGCGAGATGCAGCTGCGGCGCGCGGTCGAGTTGGCCGGCATGGTCCAGCACTGTGACTTCACGCTGCAGACCTCCGTACGCACAGATGACGGTGTCCGCCGACCCGACCTGCTCGTGCGCCTCGCCGGCGGCCGCAACGTGGTGGTCGACGCCAAGGTGCCGCTGGACGCCTTCCTGCGCGCCACCGACGCGGCCGCCGACGGCGACGACGACAATCACGACCAGCAGCTGGCCCACCATGGTCGGCAGATGCGTGCCCACATCGACGCGCTGGCGGCCAAGGCCTACTGGCGCCAGTTCGCCCCCACGCCCGAGTTCGTGGTCATGTTCGTGCCCGGCGAGGCCTTCCTGAGCCAGGCGCTGGCGGCCGACCCGGGCCTGCTCGAGTACGCCGCCACCCGCAAGGTGGTCCCGGCGACGCCCACCACGCTGATCGCGCTGCTGCGTACGGTCTCCTACGCCTGGACGCAGGAGTCGCTGGCCGACAGCGCCCGCGAGGTGCAAGACGCTGCGCGCGAGCTGTACGAGCGACTCGGCACCATGGGCGCGCACGTGGACAAGCTGGGCCGCTCCCTCACGGCGGCGGTGGGTGCGTACAACAGCACCGTCGGCGCACTGGAGGGCCGGGTGCTGGTCTCGGCGCGGCGGCTGCACGACCTGCACGTCGGCGACGACGAGCCCGCCGCGCCGGCCCCCGTCGAGCGGGCCACTCGGCCGCTGTCCGCGACCGAGCTGGTGGTCGACCGCGGCCACGGGGATGACTTCGGCGATCGGGACATCTCGGGCGGGCGGTCAGCGGCCCGGGACGTCCCGGCGCGTCGCACTGGATAACTGTGGGTGAGGACTAGCGTGAGACTTGTGAACGGCCTCGAGGCCCAGCCCGTGACCGACGTCGCCCCTGCGCCAGCCGTTGTCGCCCCTGCGCCAGCCGTTGTCGCCCCGGACGCGGCGGTTGTCACCCCGCCCCCGGCCGAGGCTGCTCCCGCCCCGACGGCCGTCGCCCCTGCCGCGGCCGACACCGACGCGCGCAGCTCACGCGCCCCGTTCAGGGCGCGTCCGCCCTCGTCGGCGGCCGGCTCGACCGGCGCGACCGCGGTGATGCACCCTCCGGTCCGGCGCGCACCGTGGGTGGGTGCCGAGCCACCAGCCGGCCGTGTCCTGACCGGCGCCATCGCTGCCCTGGTCGTGGCGGCGTTCGTCGAGATCCTGCTGGTCGGCTCGGTCGGGCTCCTGCTCGGTCTATCCCTCGTCGCCGCCAGCATCGGGGTTGCGCTGACCGTTCGCCCACGCGACCTGTTCACCGCCGGGGTGTCGCCCCCACTGCTGCTGGTCGGTGTGCTCCTCGTCGTCGCCGTGTTGCACGGTGAGGGCATCCAGGTGGGGCGGTTGGTCGCCGAGGCGGGCGTGGCTCAGCGCGTCATCGCCGGCTTCGTCCACCTGGCCGGCACCCTGGTCGTCGCACACGCCCTCGCACTTGTCGTGGTGGCGCTGCGCGGCCGGGTGCACCGCCGACGCCGTCCCCGGCCCGCTGCCTGACGCGGCCCCATCTCGCTGCTCCGCCCGGTCTGCACCCACCCGAGTGTGGTCAACTACGACCGCCCGAGTGTGGTCAGCTACGACAGATTTCGGCCGGTCGACTTGTCGCAGTTGACCAGTTAGCGGGCTGGTGGCTGGGGAGGCGGGCTGGTGGCTGGGGAGGCGGGCTGGTGGCTGGGGAGGCGGGCTGGTGGCGCGGGAGACGGCCAGGTCTCAGCCCTTCGCCGCTGCGGCCTTGATGTCTTGGCGCAGCTCCTTCGGCAGCGAGAAGATCAGGCTCTCCTCGGCGGTGCGAACCGACTCCGCGGGTGGGAAACCCTGCCGCTCGAGCCAGTCGAGCACGCCGTCGACAAGGTCCTCCGGAACCGACGCGCCGCTGGTGACGCCGACGGTGCCCACCCCCTCGAGCCAGGTCTCGTCGGCCTCGGTCGCATCGTCCACCCGGTAGGACGCAGCCGCCCCGGACTCCAAGGCCACCTCGACCAGGCGTACGGAGTTGGACGAGTTCGCCGAGCCCACGACGATGACCAGGTCGGCCTCCGCCGCGATCTGCTTGATCGCCTGCTGCCGGTTCTGGGTGGCGTAGCAGATGTCGTCGCTGGGTGGGTCGAGCAGCTCGGGGAAGCGCGCGCGCAGCCGGTCGACGGTCTGCATGGTCTCGTCGACCGACAGCGTGGTCTGCGACAGCCAAGCCACGCGTGCCGGGTCACGCACCTCGACGCTGTCGGCCTCGGTCGGGTTCTGCACCAAGATGGTGCGCTGCGGGGCCTCACCGGCGGTGCCCTCGACCTCTTCGTGCCCCTCATGGCCGATCAGCAAGATGTCCAGGTCGTCGGCGGCGAACCGCTTGGCCTCGTGGTGCACCTTGGTCACCAGCGGGCAGGTGGCGTCGACCGTCTTCAGGCTGCGCTCCCCCGCCTGCTGGTGCACCGCCGGTGAGACGCCGTGTGCGGAGAACACCACCGTCGCTCCCTCGGGAACCTCGTCCAGCTCCTCGACGAAGATCGCGCCGCGACGCTCGAGGCTCTGCACGACGTGCTTGTTGTGCACGATCTGCTTGCGCACGTACACGGGCGGGTCGTAGACGTCGAGCGCCCGCTCCACCGTAATCACCGCTCGGTCCACGCCGGCGCAGTAGCCGCGCGGCGCCGCGAGCAGCACCCGCTTGCCGGGCGCTGCCCGGGCGGCGGTCGGGTAGGCGGTCAGGTCAGGGCTCGTCGTGGACACCGCCCCATCGTAGGTGCCCGTCCGCACCACTCGAAGTTGTCACCGCCAGGATGCGTCAGAACGCCGGGTGCCGGTGACAACTCGATGTGGCGGTGACAAGTCGGCGGGTAGATACGGGTGTCGGCGTCCGCCCCTAGGGTGCTTGGGTGGCCATGCAGACCTCTGCCGACAACCCCGCCGCGCTGCGGACGGTGTCGTCGATGCTCGGCCAGTGGATCGGGCGGCTGGGGTGGATCTGGGTCGAGGCTCAGATCGCCGAGCTCAACCGCCGACAGGGCCGGGTCTACCTGACGCTGCGCGACACCGAGGCCGACCTATCGCTCAAGGCCTCCTGCTCGACCGCGGTGGTCGACAGCGTCGCGTCGCCGGTCACCGAGGGCGCCAAGGTGGTGGTGCATGCCCGGCCCAGCTACTACGACCGCCGCGGCTCGCTCTCGCTGTACGTCGACCAGATCCGCCCGGTCGGGCTTGGCGAGCTGCTCGCCCGGCTCGAGCAGCGCCGCCGACTGCTCGCCGCCGAGGGGCTGTTCGCCGCCGAGCGCAAGCACGTGCTGCCGTTCCTGCCGCGATGCATCGGGCTCGTGACCGGGCGCGCCTCGGCCGCCGAGCGCGACGTCGTGCACAATGCCCGGGGCCGCTGGCCGGGAGTGCGGTTCCGCATCGAGCACTCCGCGGTGCAGGGCACCTCCGCCGCGCGCGAGCTGATCGAGGCCGTCCGCCGGCTCGAGGCCGACACCGACGTCGACGTGATCGTGATCGCGCGGGGCGGTGGCTCGCTGGAGGACCTGCTGCCGTTCAGCGACGAGGGGCTGGTGCGGGTCGTCAGCGCGGTCCGTACCCCGGTGGTGAGCGCCATCGGCCACGAGCAGGACACCCCGCTGCTCGACCTGGTGGCCGACCTGCGGGCATCCACCCCGACCGACGCGGCCAAGCGGGCGGTGCCCGACGTCAGCGAGGAGACGAGCGGGGTGCGGCAGGCTCGCCAGCGCCTGCGCAGGGCGGTCGGCCAGCGGGTCGAGCGAGAGCGGCATGCGCTCGAAGGGCTGCGCTCGCGCCCCTGCCTGGCCGCACCGTACGGTCTCGTTGAGGAGCGTCGGGCCGGTGTGGTCGAGCTGCGCGACCGCGCGCGCCGTAGCCTCGGTCAACGGCTGGACCGGGTCGGCGACGACCTCGTGCACAGCCTGGCCCGCGTGCGCGCGCTGTCACCGCTCGCGACCTTGCAGCGCGGGTACGCGGTGGTGACCTCCGGCGACGGTCACGTGCTCGTCCGCACGGCTGACACGGCGGTCGGTGACCGGCTGGCGATCCGGCTGCCAGACGGCCGGGTGCTGAGCGAGGTCACCGGGGTCGCACCCGACGATGCGGCTGGCTCCGACGCCAGCCAGCCCGACACCGATCCGCACAGCCAGGAGCGTGACCCGCCATGACCGACCACGACGCCGCCGGCGAGACGACCGCAGAGCTGTCCTACGAGCAGGCGCGCGACGCACTGGTCGAGGTGGTGCGCACGCTCGAGGCCGGCGGCACCACGCTGGAGGACTCGCTGGAGCTGTGGGAGCGCGGTGAGCAGCTCGCCGGCATCTGCCAGCGTTGGCTCGACGGTGCCCGTGCCCGCCTCGACGCGGCCGCGCGTACCGATGACGACGACGGTGCCGGCGGCGGCGGATCCGCAGCCAGCTGAGCGCCTAGCCGGCCCAGCTGCCCGGTGCGGGCAGCCGCTCGGCGAAGCCCGTCAGGGTCGGCTCGGGCGCCGAGCCCGTGACCACCAGGGTCGAGGCACGCCGCTCGTCCAGCAGCGCCACGGCTCCGGTCTCCTCCTCGACGAGGCGGAGCCACGGTCGCCCAGCCACGTTGACAGCGCCCGCCTCGGTCGCGTCCGGTGCGTACGCCGCGCGGGCGGTTGCGGCATCACCGCTCACCTGCTCCAGCCCGACGTACTCGTCGTCGGCGGTGAGAACGCCAAGATGCCACCGCGCCTCGGCCGGCTCCCACCGGGCGCTGGTCGCCCGCCAGCCGTCGGGCAGCTCATCGGGCACCACCAGCGTGAAGCCCGCCTCGTCACGCGCGGTGGCGGCGACGGCCAGGTAGTCGACCGGCACCGGTTCGACCGCGGTGTCGGGCCGGAACAACCCGCCCAGCCAGGCGACCACCACGATCCCCACCGCGAGCAGCGCGACCAGGCGGACGACGTCGAGCATGGACGGGTTGGGCCGCGGCGTTGGCGACCGCGGTGTCGCGGTGCTCACCAGCCCATCTTCGCAAGGACCCCGCGCTCCCGCCTGGGTCTGTCTGGTGTCATCGTCATCCCCGGCGGACTCGCCGCAACACCGCCGGACGGAAGGGGACGGGTGTGGCCGAGGACGCCCGCGAGGTCTACGAGGCGGCCGACCTCGCGCTCCGCGTCGGCGAGGTGGTGCTGGCCAGCGGCGCCGGGGCCGCGGACGTCTACGCCACCGTGCTGGCGGTCACCCGTGCATGCGGGCTGCGACAGGTGCACGTCGACATCACGTTCAACACCCTGACGGTGTCGCACCAGCCTGGCCTCGATGGACCACCGCAGACCTACGTCCGCACGGTGAACTACCGCGGGCTCGACTACGGGTCGCTCACCGAGGTCGACACCCTCGTCGACGCGCTGCTGCACAGCACCATCGACCGCAAGTCCGCGCGGCGCCGAATCGCCGAGATCGGCTCGGCGGCCAAGCCATACCCGCGGTGGCTGGTCTCGGTGGCCAGCGGCCTGGTCGCTGCGGGCGTGGGGGCTCTGCTGAAGGGTGACCTGGTCGAGATCCTGGTCGCCTTCGTGACGGCGGTGCTCATCGACCAGGCCCTGCGCCAACTGGCGCGCCGGCGGATACCGGGCTTCTACCAGCAGATCGCCGGCGCCCTGCTCGCCACCACCGTTGCCCTGGGGCTGCACCGTCTGGACGTACCGGTGCGACCGTCGATAATCATCGCCGCCAGCATCGTCGTGCTGCTGGCCGGCGTCACCCTGGTCGGCGCCGTCCAGGACGCGCTCACGGGCTACTACGTGACCGCCTCCGCCCGCACGTTCGAGGCGGTGCTGCTCACCGGGGGCGTGATCGCTGGGGTCAGCCTTGGTCTCACGATCGGGTTGCGGCTGGGAGTCGAGCTGGGGGTGACCACCCGCACCGTGTTCGCCGTCGACGACCTGCTGGTGTCGCTGAGCGGCGGCACGCTGGTGTCGGTCGCCTTCGCGCTCAACTGCTACGCGCCCCTCCGGGCAATCGCGCCGACCGCAGCCGTCGGGCTCAGCGCGCACGCGGTGTTCGTGCCGGTGGTGGCCGCCGACCTCGGCGCAGGCCTGGCCGCCGCGGTGGCCGCGGTAGCGGTCGGCATCTTGAGCTACTCACTGGCCGGCCGGTTCCAGGTGCCGCCACTCGTCCTCGTGGTCAGTGGCATTGTCGGACTGCTGCCCGGGCTCACCATCTACCGCGGCCTGTTCCAGCTGATTACGGTCCGAGACGTCGAGGGCTTCTTCCTGATGCTGACTGCCGCCAGCATCGCCGTGGGACTGGCCGCCGGCGTGCTGCTCGGCGAGTACATCGCGCAGCCGCTGAAGCGCGAGGCCCGACGGCTGGAGACCAGGCTGGCGGGACCGCGCCTGGTGGGTCCGCTGCACCTGCCCAGCCACCGTGAGCGGCGGGCCCGCAAGCGGCAGCTGGCGGCCGAACGGCAGCGGGGGCAAGCCGAGCAGTCGAGGCCGTAATCCTCACATGCGGCCACTACAAGCCGATATGGTTCGCGACTGCGGGAAGAGTTGGGCTCGACAGCCGCCGTAAGTACGGATAGCGTCACGGGGTGAGCGTCTATCCGGTGGCCCAGTCGGCGGCCATCCTCGGTGTCAGCGACGACACGCTGCGCCGCTGGGCAGAGCAGGGCCGGGTGCCCACCGCTGCCACCGTGACCGGCGCGCTGGGCATCGACGGGCGCGACCTGGCCGACCTGGCGGCCAGCCGGGCCGGACTGGCGCCGGACCACCACGAGGGGCAGCAGGCCACCACCAGTGCCCGCAACCGGTTGGCCGGCATCATCACCGCGGTCACCCGGGACACGGTCATGGCACAGGTGGAGCTGGTGTGCGGGCCGTACCGCGTGGTGTCGCTTATGAGCCGAGAGGCCGCCGACTCCCTGGGGCTCGAGCCCGGCGTGCTGGCCGACGCGGTCGTGAAGGCCACCACCGTGGTCGTCGAGACACCGACCCGGCGGCGGGTGTGACACGACCACTGCACGCGGCATGCGGACGCGTCGTCATGTTGGCCGCGGCGCTGCTGCTGCCCGCCCTCGCGACGTCCTGCTCGTCGGGCGCCGAGGCGGGCGGTGACCGGCCCGAGACGCTGACCGTGCTCGCCGCCTCCTCCCTGACCGACGCCTTCAGCGAGCTGGAGCAGACCTTCGAGTCACAACGGCCCGAGGTGCAGGTGCGGCTGATCTTCGACTCTTCGAGCACCCTGGCCGAGCAGGTGCTCGCCGGTGCGCCTGCGGACGTGCTCGCCACCGCAGACGAGGCAACCATGCGGCGGGTCGTCGACGCGCGGCTCACCGCGGCCGAGCCGGCGACGTTCGCCCGCAACCAGCTCACCATGGTCACCCCCGCGGGCAACCCGGCCGACGTGCAGTCCGTGGCCGACATCGACCGGGCCGCAGTGACGTACGCCGTCTGCGTGCCCGACGCACCCTGCGGTGCCGCGTCGGCGGCCCTTCTCGACCGCGTGGGAGTGCGCGCCCAGCCGGTCACCGAGGAGGACAACGTCCGTGCCGTGCTCACCAAGGTGGCCGCCGGCGAGGTTGACGCCGGGCTGGTCTACGTCAGCGACGCCGAGGCCGCCGGATCGCACGTCGTCGTCGTCGACGTCCCGCAGGCGGACCAGGTGCTGAACGCCGACCGGATCGCCGCTCTGAGCGACGCCGACGACCCTGCTCTGGCAGCCGCATGGGTCGATCTGGTCACCTCGGCGGAGGGGCAGCGCGTGCTCGAGTCCCACGGCTTCCTGCCGGGCCCGTGAGCCAGCAACACCGAGCGCCGAGCAGGGCCGGCGACCCAGTCACCGGTGCTGCGACCGGTGCGCTCCCGTGGCAACTGGTGCTCCCCTCACTGCTGGCGCTGGGGTTGTTGCTGCTGCCGGTCGTCGGGCTGCTGCTACGCACGCCGTGGACGACCCTGGCCGATCGTCTCGGTGACCCCAGCGTGCTGGAGACGCTGCGGCTCAGCCTGCTGACCGCAACGGCCGCCACCGGCTGCTGCCTGCTGCTGGGCACCCCGCTGGCCTGGCTGCTGGCGCGCACCGACATCCCGGGCCGCCGCGCGGTGCGGGCGCTGGTGCTGGTGCCGCTGGTGCTCCCCCCGGTCGTCGGCGGGGTGGCACTGCTCACCGCGTTCGGCCGGCAGGGCTTCGCCGGGCAGTGGCTGGACCAGGTGCTCGGTGTGCGCCTACCGTTCACCACCCCAGGTGTCGTGGTGGCGCAGACCTTCGTGTCGCTGCCGTTCCTGGTGCTCGCGGTCGAGGGTGCGCTGCGGTCGGCGGACTCCCGCTACGACGACCTGGCCGCCACCTTCGGCGCCTCGCGGTGGCAGACCTTCGTCCGGGTGACCCTGCCGCTGGCGCTGCCCGGTGTCGCGTCGGGCGCGGTGCTGGCCTGGGCGCGGGCGTTGGGCGAGTTCGGGGCGACCATCACCTTCGCCGGCAGCTATCCGGGCACCACCCGCACGATGCCGCTGGCGGTCTACACCGCGCTCAATTCCGACTTCGATGCGGCGATCCTGCTCAGCCTGGTGCTGCTCGTCGTCAGCGTCGGCGTCCTGGTCCTGCTGCGTGAGCGTTGGACGACGGGAGTGCGGTCGTGAACCGCCGCGATTCCGCGCCCGACGGCCTCGAGGCGTACCTGCGGGCCGCGCAGGGCGACTTCGCCCTGGATGTGGACCTGCAGGCCGACCGCGGTCAGGTGGTGGCCGTCCTCGGCCCGAACGCCGCCGGCAAGTCCACCGTGTTGCGGGTCCTGGCGGGGCTTCAGCCGCTGACCGGCGGACGGGTGCGGCTGGCAGGGCGCACCCTGGAGGATCCGCACACCGGCGTCCGGTTGCCTGCCCAGCAGCGGCGGACCGGGCTGGTGCCGCAGGACTCCCTGCTGTTCCCGCACCTGTCGGTTCTCGACCAGGTGGCGTTCGGGCCGCGGCACGGCGGCAGCTCCCGGGCTCGCGCGCGGGCGAGCGCAGCGGGCTGGCTGCGGCGCACCGGCCTCGACCCGCTTGCCGACAGGCGACCGGCCCAACTGTCCGGCGGGCAGGCCCGCCGGGTCGCGATCACCCGTGCCCTGGCGGCGCAGCCGCAGCTGCTGCTGCTGGACGAGCCGCTGGCCGCCCTCGACGTCGGAGCCGTCCTCGAGCTGCGCACGTTCCTGCACCGGCACCTGCGCGACCATGACGGGGTCACGGTGCTCGTCACCCACGACGCCGTCGACGCGCTGGTGCTCGCCGACCGGCTGGTCGTGCTCGACCACGGTCGGGAGGTGCAGAGCGGTGCGCCGGCGGCGGTCGCTCGGCGACCACGCAGCGCCCACGTCGCGGCCCTGGTGGGCCTCAACCTGGTACGCGGCACCGCCAGCGGCACCGTGGTGCGTGTCGACGGCGGCGACCCGTCCGTACGCGTCGTCACTGCAACCCCGCATGACGGTGCGGCGTTCTGCGCCTTCACGCCGGCGGCGGTGTCGCTGCACCCGCAGCGCCCGGTGGCAAGCCCGCGCAACGTGTGGTCCGGCACCGTCAGCGCGCTCACGCCGCACGGTGACGCGGTGCGGGTCGCGCTGCGCGGGAACCTGCCACTGCTGGCCGACGTGACCCCCGCCGCGGTCGCCGACCTCGGCCTCGCGCCCGGCGTCGAGGTCTGGGCCAGCGTCAAGGCCACCGAGGTGCAGGTGTATGCCGCCTGACGCGTGCCCCTCGACGTTTGTACGATCGGCACACGTCCGCAGCCGCAGGTCGACGTGAGGATGGTGCGATGTCGCCCGACGAGACCGAGCAGAACGCGGCCGAGACCCGACCTCCCGGCCACCTCGACCCGCCCTGGCAGGCGCCGGACCGCAACCTGGCGCTCGACCTGGTGCGGGTCACCGAGGCGGCCGCGATGGCGGCCGGGCGCTGGGTCGGCCGCGGCGACAAGAACGGTGCGGACGAGGTCGCGGTCAACGCGATGCGGGTGCTCATCAGCACCGTCGGCATGAACGGGGTCGTCGTCATCGGGGAGGGCGAGAAGGACGACGCGCCGATGCTGTTCAACGGGGAGCGGGTCGGTGACGGCACCGGCCCCGAGTGTGATGTCGCCGTCGACCCCATCGACGGCACCACGCTGACCGCCAAGGCGATGTCCAACGCGCTGTCGGTGCTGGCGGTGGCGCCGCGCGGGACGATGTACGACCCGTCGGCCGTCTTCTACATGGAGAAGCTCGCCACCGGGCCCGATGCGGCGGCGGCGGTCGACATCCGACTGCCGGTGGCCGAGAACGTCCAGCTGGTCGCCAAGGCGAAGGGCTGCGCCCCCCGCGACGTCACGGTCTGCATCCTGGACCGACCCCGGCATGCCGGGCTGGCCGACGAGGTGCGGGCCGCCGGAGCACGGATCAAGTTCATCACCGACGGCGACGTGGGCGGGGCGATCATGGCTGCCCGGCCCGGCACCGGCGTCGACCTGCTGCTGGGGATCGGGGGCACCCCCGAGGGCATCATCGCCGCCTGCGCGTTGAAGGCGATGGGCGGTGTGCTGCAGGCCAGACTCAGCCCGGTCGACGACGACGAGCGCCAGCGTGCGACCGATGCCGGCCACGACCTGGACCGGGTGCTGTCGACCGACGACCTGGTCGCTGGCGACGACTGTTTCTTCGTCGCGACCGGTATCACCGACGGTGAGCTGCTGAAGGGTGTGCGCTACAGCGCGGGCGGTTGCAGCACGCACTCGCTGGTGATGCGCTCGCGCAGCGGCACGATCCGCGAGATCGCCAGCGAGCACCGGTTGTCCAAGCTCAGCGCGTACTCCGCCGTCGACTTCGACCGCTGAGTGCCGGCCATGTCCAGCAACCACCGTGCGCTGGTCGTCGGCGAGGCTCTGGTCGACATCCGCATCGACGAGCGCGGCGCTGCGCCGAGCGTGGCCGAGCATCCGGGTGGCTCGCCGCTGAACATCGCGGTCGGCATGGCGCGGCTCGGCGTGCACACCACGCTGGCGGTGCAGATCGGCGACGACGCCCGCGGCGATGCGATCGCCCGCCACGTCGCCGCGTCCGGCGTCGAGCTGCTGCGGCTGTCGCCGCAGCGGGCCACATCGACCGCCACCGCGACCATCGGGCCCAGCGGAGCCGCGACGTACGACTTCGAGCTTGCCTGGGACCCCGACCGGCTGCCCGACCCGGCCGGCTTCGCGCTGATCCATGTGGGCTCCATCGGTGCGGCGCTTGCACCCGGCGCCGACCGGGTTGCCGAGCTGGTGGCAACAGCAGGTGCCGCCGGCGTCCCGGTGTCGCTCGACCCCAACGTCCGACCGGGCATCACCCCCGACCTCGACGACGTGCGTCGACGGTGCGACCTGCTCGCCCGCGGTGCGACGATCGTCAAGCTCAGCGACGAGGACGCCGAAGCGGTCTGGCCGGGCACCGCACTCAGCCAGGTCGCCCGCGATCTGGCCGCCCTGCCCGGCGTACGGCTGGCCGTGGTGACCCTGGGCGGCGAGGGGCTGCTGCTGGACAACGGCTTCGAGACCGTGACCGTGACCGCGCCGTCGGTCGAGGTCGCCGACACCATCGGAGCCGGTGACACCGTGATGGCGGCGCTGCTGGCTGCGTTGCTCCGACACGACCTGCTGGCCCCGGCGGCCGCGTCGGAGGGACGGGTTTCCACGCCGGAGGCCACATCCAGCGGCGGATCGGCGCACGATAACCCTCCGATGATCGGGGTGGGGGGGTTGGAGTGGCTGGGAGAGCTCGCGGTCAACGCGGCGGCCATCACCTGCAGCCGGCCCGGCGCCGACCCGCCGTGGAGTTCCGAGCTGCCCGCTGTCGACACCGGGCCGCCGGGCGGTGCCTGAGCGGCACCGGGCGCTCAGGTAAATGGCACGCCGGTGTCTACCGACGGGTAACCTGGGCGGGATGACCGAGGAACAGGCGTCGCTGCCCACCGGCATCGACATCGCCTACGAGACGTTCGGCGACCCGGCAGGCGACCCGCTGCTGCTGATCATGGGTCTCGGCGGCCCGATGAACTGGTGGGCGCCCGAGCTGTGCACCCGGCTCGCCCAGCGTGGCTTCTTCGTGATCCGCTTCGACAACCGCGATGTCGGCCGGTCAAGCCGCGTGCCCGGATCGTCGAGGCTGAGCAAGAAGGTGCTGCTGCGGGCCTACCTCGGCGACAACCGGCACGCCAGCTACGCCCTGGACGACATGGCCGCGGACGGCTTCGGGCTGCTCGACCAGCTGGGCATCCAGCGGGCGCACGTCACCGGGGTCTCGATGGGCGGCATGATCGCGCAGACGATGGCGATCGCCAGACCGCAGCGGGTGGCCTCGCTGGTGTCGGTGATGTCGACCACCGGTCGCCGCCGGGTGGGTTGGCAGGACCCGCGGCTGTTGCCGATGCTGCTGAGCCCGGTCGCACGCACCCAGCAGGCCTACGTCGAGCGGGCACTGCGGGGTTGGCGGGCGATCTCGTCCAGCGTCTACCCGATCCCGGACGAGGACGTCATCGCCCGCGCGATCGAGACCTGGCAGCGTGGCTACGACCCGGTGGGTGGTGCCCGGCAGACTTTGGCCATCCTCGCCCAGCCGGACCGCACCGCCGCGCTGAGCCGGCTGCCGATGCCGGTGGCCGTCATCCACGGGCTCGCCGACAAGCTCGTGCACCCCTCCGGCGGTCGGGCCACCGCGGCCGCCATCCCGGGCGCGGAGCTGGTGCTGGTGCCCGGCATGGCCCACGACATCCCACCGCCGCTGTACGACCTGTTCGTGGACGTGCTGCGACGCACCGCGGACCGGGCCGGCGACCCGGTCCAGAAGGCCGATCCCGATCAGCTGTCGGCCACCCCGGCCGCCGCCGAGGTGGCGAGGTCTGTCAGCGTCACCAACTCGTCGGTGAGATAGCCGGCCAGCCGCCACACGTCGGGAACCATCTCGCGGCAGGCGACCAGGCCGACGTCGAGTGACCCGTCGTAGCTGAACAGCGTGATGTTCAGCCCGCCGGTCAGTTCGGTCACCGCCGAGACGGGGTAGACCCCCTCCACCCGGGCACCGGCGATCCACAGCGGCTGCTGCGGGCCGGGAACGTTGGACACGAACAGGTTCACGGGCACGCCGGGCATGGTGACCAACCGGAACAGTGCCCGAGCGGCCAACCCGGATAATGCCGTCGGCACCACAGACGACAGGTCCTGCAGCAGGGTCGCCGGCAGTGCGTCGAACTCCGCCTTGGCGACCTCGACGTCGGCGACCACCGCGGCCAACCGCTCGGCCGGGTCGGCGAGGTGGGTGGGCAGCGCCACCGTCATCACCGACACCTGGTTGCCGTTCGCGGCCGAGTCGGCGTCGCGCACCGACACCGGTACCGCGGTGACCAGCGGCACACCTGGCAGCGCATCGCGGTCGAGCAGCCAGCGCCGCAGCGCGCCGGCGGTGAGCGCGAGCACCACGTCGTTGACGGTCAGCCCGAAGGCGTTCTTGACCCCCTTGACCGCCGCCAGTGACAGCGAGGCGTAGGCGAACCGGCGGTGCGCGGTGATGGGGCCGTTGAACGGCGTTCGGGGGGCGCTTAGCGCCCGCCTCGGCGGTGGCTCGTCGGCACCGAGCAGACTGCGCAGCACCCCGGTGACCTCGTCGAACGCGCGGGCGCCGGGCAGCAGCCGGCCGCCGGGCAGTGCCGTCACGTACGGCAGCGCCCGCGGCAACCGGGTCACCAGGTCACGCGAACGCGTCAGCGCCGACACCGTGCCCTCGGTCAGCTGCGTCCATGGTGCCGGCGGCCGGTCAGGATCCCACGGCTGCGGCTCCACCAGCCGTGGTTCGGGGGTCGGGTCCATCAGCACGGCCAACAGCTCGGCACCGGAGATGCCGTCGATCGCGGCGTGGTGCACCTTGGAGTAGAGCGCGAAGCGCCCGTCCTCCAGGCCGTGGACGAGGTACATCTCCCACAGCGGACGAGAGCGGTCCAGCGGCCGGGCGTGGATGCGGGCCACCTGCTCCCCCAGCTGTTCCCGCGTTCCCGGTTGCGGGAGGCCGACCTCGCGCAGGTGGTACTCGAGGTCGAAGTCGGTGTCGTCCACCCAGGCCGGGTATCCCACCCCGAGCGGCGCATCGACCAGCCGCTGCCTGAACGGCGTCGCCAGGTGCAGCCTCGGCTCGAGCACGGCTCGGACCGAGTCGAGGTCGAGCCGGCCGTCGGGCAGGTCGGCCGGGTCGAGCACGATCAGCGCACCCACGTGGCCGAAGGTGGAGCGGTCCTCCACGTTGAGGAACTGGGCGTCGAGCGCCGACAGCCTTCTCACCGCTCCAGCTCCCCGCCACCCCCACCGTCGATGGGGCGGCGCTTGCGCGCCCTTCGGTAGATGTCGATCCCGCCCATCAGGGCCACGCCGCGTACCCGCACGACGGGAGCCCGGGCCGGTGGGGGTGCGGCCGTGTCGTGCTCGTCGAAGGCGCCCATCAGGCCGAAGCCGCTCGCGTCCAGCTCGCAGTCGTCGGGCACGATCACGTCGATGCCGCCCATCATGGCCAGCACCCAGATCGTCACCTCCGGCGCCGCCAGCTCGGCGTCGCGCAGGTCGAGGTCCACCCCGCCCATCATGGCCACCGCACCGTGCTTAGTGGCGACTCGCCAGCGGCCGCGGCGGTCCACCCCGCTCATCAGCGCCACCGACCAGCGTCGGCCGGGCTTGCCGGTCACCCTGGTCGATACTGTCCGCTCGGCTGTCGGCCGTACGACCGGGGCCTGGTCGCCCGGCAGATCGCGGGTCAGCGGCTCGAGCTCGGCGTAGGTGCGGGCGACGTAGGCGGCGTCGATGCGCTCCTCCAGTTCGTCGAAGGTCAACCGGCCCTCACCGGCGGCCACCCGCAACCGCTCGACGACCTCCTCGCGGTCTGCGTGTGAGGCGCGGCGGCGCTCCTCGGGCACTGACGGCTCGCTCATGCACTCGACCCTAGCCCCGCAGCGCGCCGGTCTGCTGGGCTCGTTCCGATACGGTGAGCCGCTGTCCTGCTGCACTGCCCCGTGATGCCGGAGCCCGCCGATGACCGCTGCCGCCGATCGAGCGTGGCCGCTGCCGCGCGGGTTGATGATCCTGCTCGGCGCCGCGGCCGCGGTCATCACGATCGCGGGCATCCGCAGCGCCGCCGGAATCATCGGCCCGGCGTTCCTGGCGCTGGTGCTGACCATCGCGGTGCACCCGCTGCGCGGCTACGTCGCCCGCCGCGGCCTGCCCGAATGGGTCGGCACGCTGGTGGGCATCGTGGGCGTCTACCTCGTGCTGCTCGGGCTGAGCGTGTCGCTGGTGGTGGCCGTGGCGCGCTTCACGACCCTGCTGCCGACCTACGAGGACGACTTCAACCAGTTGGTGGAGACCGGGACCGAGCGACTCGCGACGTACGGGATCGGCGACAGCCAGATCCAGGAGATCACCAGCGCCTTCGACGTCGGGCAGGTGGTCGGTGTCGCCGGAACGCTGCTGAGCGGGGTGCTGACACTGACCTCGAACCTGTTCTTCATCATCACGCTACTGCTGTTCCTGGCCGTGGACGCGGCGCACTTCCCCGAAAAGCTGGCCCGCAAGCGTGCGCAGCGCACCGAGGTGGTCGACGCATTGCACTCCTTCGCGGGTGGCACCCGGCAGTACCTGATCGTGTCCACCGTCTTCGGCTTCGTCGTGGCCGTCCTCGACACGGCGTTCCTCGCGTTCACGCCGGTACCGGTGCCGCTGCTGTGGGGGCTGCTCGCCTTCATCACCAACTACATCCCCAACATCGGCTTCGTGATCGGGCTCGTGCCACCGGCGGCACTGGCGCTGCTCGAGGGCGGCCCCGAGCTGATGCTGCTGGTCATCGCGGTCTACAGCGGGCTCAACTTCGTCATCCAGTCGGTCATCCAGCCCAAGTTCGTGGGCGACGCGGTGGGGCTGTCCGGCAGCATCACCTTCCTGTCGCTGGTGTTCTGGGGCTGGGCCCTCGGCGCGGTCGGCGCGCTGCTCGCGGTGCCGCTGAGCCTGCTGGTCAAAGCACTGCTGGTGGACGTCGACCCCGAGGCGTCCTGGCTGCGGCCGCTGCTGGCCGGCGGCTCCGCCGGCTTGGGTGACAACCAGCCCGATGACGAGGACGTCGACGCTGCAGACAGTCACGACCGTGGCGCTGGCGGTGCCGGCGACGGCGGGGGTGGCGACCCGCACGCGGTCGCCGCGGCCGCGGGGGACAGCGACCAGGGTGCCCACGGGGCCCACCCGGCACCGCCGGTCGACCGGCAATGAACCCGTCCGCCGGGCTCACCGACGGCGCGATGGTGGCCGCGGCGAGCTCGCCGCGTGGACAGCTGCTGCTGCGGCGCACCGGCCGTGGGGACCTCGAGCTGCGGGTGAACGGCGTCTTCGTCCTGGGCGACCACGAGACCAGCTCCGAGCGAGCTCTGGCCGAGCTCGCGCTGGCGGCGGCAGCCGAGCCGGCGCGCGTCCTGGTCGGCGGGCTCGGGCTGGGCGCGACGCTGCGCCGGGTGCTCGCCGACGACCGGGTGCGCCGGGTCACCGTGGCCGAGCTGGAGCCGGCGCTGGTGGGCTGGCTGCGGGCCGACGTCGTGCCCGGCGGGGCTGCCCTGCTGGCCGAGCCGCGGGTCGCGGTGCACGTCGGCGACGTGCGCGACCTTGTCGAACGGGCTGCGCCGGGGGAACTCGATGTCATCGTGCTCGACGTCGACAACGGTCCGGACTTCCTCGTGCACCAGACCAACAGCGCCCTGTACGAGCGGGCCTTCGTCCGGCGGTGCGCGGGTGCGCTGTCGGCCAACGGGGTGCTCGCCGTGTGGTCGATGAGCCGCACACCGGCCCTGCAGGAAGAGTTCGGTGCGGCGTTCCAGTCGGTGGCAGCGCACGTGTGCCGCGTGCACCTGCAGGGTCGCGCCGAGGCGTACTGGGTGGTCGTCGCCAGCCGGCCGCGGCTAGCCTCCGTGCACATGAGCACTCCCGAGGCCGACGTCCGCATCGAGCACGACACCATGGGCGAGGTCGAGGTGCCCGCCGCCGCGTTGTACCGCGCGCAGACCCAGCGGGCGGTGCAGAACTTCCCCATCTCCGGCGCCGGCCTGGAGCCGGGCCACGTGCACGCCCTGGCCGCCGTCAAGGCCGCCGCCGCCAAGGTCAACGGCGAGCTCGGGGTGCTGGACGCCGACCTCGCCGCCGCCGTCGAGGCCGCCGCCCGCGAGGTGGTGGCCGGTCACCACGACGGCGAGTTCCCCGTCGACGTGTTCCAGACCGGGTCGGGCACCTCGTCCAACATGAACGTCAACGAGGTCGTCGCCACCCTCGCCACCCGCGCGCTCGGGCGCGACGTGCACCCCAACGACCACGTCAACGCCAGCCAGTCCAGCAACGACGTGTTCCCGACCTCGATCCACGTGGCCGCTACCGCGGCCGTCGTCGAGGACCTGCTGCCCGGCCTGCGCCACCTTCACGACTCGCTGGCCGCCAAGGCCGGGGACTTCGCCGAGGTCGTGAAGTCCGGTCGTACGCACCTGATGGACGCCACCCCAGTGACGCTCGGTCAGGAGTTCGGCGGCTATGCCGCCCAGGTCGCGGCGGGCATCGCCCGGGTCGAAGGGGCCTTGCCCCGGGTCGCGGAGGTGCCGCTCGGTGGCACGGCGGTCGGCACCGGCATCAACACCCCCGCCGGCTTCCCGCAGCGGGTCATCGAGGTGCTCGCCGCCGACACCGGGCTGCCGCTCACCGAGGCTGCGGACCACTTCGAGGCCCAGGGCGCCCGCGACGGCCTGGTGGAGCTGTCCGGTCAGCTGCGCACCGTCGCGGTCAGCCTCACCAAGGTGTGCAACGACCTGCGCTGGATGGGGTCGGGCCCACGTACCGGCCTGGCCGAGATCGCGTTGCCCGACCTGCAGCCCGGGTCGAGCATCATGCCCGGCAAGGTCAACCCGGTGCTGCCCGAGGCGACGCTGATGGTGTGCGCGCAGGTGATCGGCAACGACGCCGCCGTCACCTATGCGGGTGCGTCGGGCAGCTTCGAGCTCAACGTGATGCTGCCGGTGATCGCCCGCAACGTGCTCGAGTCGCTGCGGCTGCTGGCAGCGGCCAGCCGGGTGCTTGCCGACGGCTGCATCGACGGCATCACCGCCGACGCCGAGCGCTGCCGCGAGTATGCCGAGTCGTCCCCCTCGGTGGTCACCCCGCTGAACCGGTACATCGGCTACGAGAACGCGGCCAAGGTCGCCAAAGCCGCGGTCGCCGACCGCAAGACGATCCGCGAGGTGGTGCTCGAGCAGGGCTACGTGGAGCGCGGCGCCCTCACCGAGGCCCAGCTCGACGATGCCCTCGACGTGTTGTCGATGACGCACCCCTGACCTGCCGACAGCCCGACCCCGGCAGGCGCCCAGCCCCCACCCAGCCCCCACCGCGACCCTCCCCCCAGGTTATTGCGACCCTCCCCCCAGGTTATGGCGACCCTCCCCCGCCGACTGCGGTGTTTGCGGTCACCCACCGCGCCCCCGGTGACCGACAACGACGCACTCGACCTGGCCCACCAGCACTGGCCCACCCAGGCGTCGCTCGACCCGGGGACAGGCAGGGAGCATGCGGCAAGCGGCTAGGAGACTCGACGGACCACCTGGTAGCCGCCGAAGTCGGACAGCTGCTCGTAGCGAAAACCGGGATGGCGCTCCTGCGCCCACTGCCGCAGCGGCATCGGCCAACCCGCGGCCGTTGCCCGGTCGACCACCACGTAGTCCACCGGCACCGAGCGGGCACCGTCGTTGGTGCCGATGAAGTAGACGTCGTGGTCGGCCACCAGCGGCGCCAGCAGCTCGATGTCGGTCTCGACGCTGCTGCCCGCCGGCAGCATGGCCTGCACCCGCTCGGCGTCGCGTTCGCGGGCGGTGTCGGCGTACGACGACGGGGACAGCAGGTCGACCAGCGGGCCCTGGGTGCTCAGCGCCAGCGCAACGACCAGGGCGAGCGTCGGGACACGCTCGGCGTACCAGGCCAGCCACGCCCGCCGTCCCTCGCGGCTGCGCACGATCGCGTCGATCATCGCCACGAACACGATCGGCATCGGCACCAGCGAGTAGTGCAGGTTGAGTCCCCAGTAGAACTCGTAGTCGCTGCCGAGGCGCCACAGCATCGTCGGCAGTACTGCAATCACCCACGGCGAGCGCAGCGCAAGGAAGCCGGTGACACCGAAGGTCGCCAACCAGGTCCCTGCCTTGACGCCCGGGGTGAACAGGTTCACCGGCAGGCCCACCAGCGAGGTAATGATGCCGGCCGAGGACGGGTCGTCACCCCCGGCGCCGAGGCGCCCCCAGTAGTCCCACGAGTCACCCGGGCTGAAAGCGGGGATGACGACCAGCAGGGTCAGCGCCACCGCCGCGAGGCCAAGGCCGACCAGGCCCACGCCCCAGCGCCGTGCTCCGGTCAGCGCCAGTGCGACGCCGATCGCGGCGACCGTCAGGCCAAGATCCTCCTTGACCAGCAGCAGCGCCGCCGCCCACAGGCAGCTTGCTGCCCACCGCCGTCGCAGGTAGGCCTCGCCGGCGAGGGCCAGCAGCGGCGCCGCGAACGCGTACTCGTGCACGTCGAAGTCGATGGCCGCGAGCAGCCCGAACGACATGCCGTACGCGACCCCGACAGCGGTGCCAGCCCAGTGCCCGAGCAGACCAATGGCGACCCGGGCGATGGGCACGACCGAGTACGCGATCAGGACCGCCTGCGCGACCAGCAGCGTCACCGGCGACGGGGCCAGCGCCCAAAGCGGACCCCACAGGGCGATCACCGGGCTGAAGTGGTCCCCGAGCAGCGAGAAGCCCGGAGCCTTGATGTCGACGACCGGGTAGCCGCGGGCGGCATAGCTCTGCGCCGCCTGCGCGAAGATGCCCAGGTCCCATGAGATCGTGTCGAGACGGTCGTAACGGGCGGTCGAGACCGTCACGTAGACGGCGAAGAAGACCGCGCCCAGACCGGCCGGCACCCACCGCCGCGCACCCGAAGGCCGGGCACCGCTCGTACGGGGGGCGGCACGGCCGGCTGCCTGCTCGCCCCCCACCAGGCCGGAGGCGGTGGCAGACATCGCCCACCATGGTGCCACCCGCGACCAGGGGCCGATGGGGCGATCAGTCCGTCGCGATGACCGTGCTGGCCAGCGGCTCGCCGAGCCTGCCGTCCCGACGCCACACGACCCGGCCCAGGTAGGCAGCGCCGTCCTCTAGGCCTCGCCCGCTGATCCGCCAGCGATAGTCCCGATGTGTCTGCACCGCCGCTGCCTGCGGTGTGACGGACAACGGGGCGGCCGCCACGGTCGCGGAGCGTTGCGCGGCCCGGCCGGGGACGACGAAGGTGCGGACGTCGAAGTCGGTGTCGCCCGACCCGTCCTGCACGAACCACGGCTGCACGTGGGCGGTATAGGTGCCGGCGGCAAGCCCGGAGACGGTCAGTGTCTCGTCGGCGCTCGGGGTCGCCGCCGAGGCGACCACGTCGCCGTCGGTGTCGACCAGGTAGAGGTCGAGGTCGTCACGCCGGTCGGCCGCGACGGTCTGCACCCGGACCAGGTCGCGGCGACCGAAAACCTCCAGCGGCTGGCTCCAGTTGCCGGCCAGGGCAGGGTCGAAGTCGGCCCCACCGGTGTCCGAACCGGTGCCCGCGGTGTCGACTCCCTCGACCAGTCCGCGGACGCGGGGGCGGATGACATCGGTGACGCCGGCGCGCACGCTCACCTCGGCCCGACCACCCTTGAGGCGGATCTCGTCGGCTGCCCGCAGCCCGATCGGACGCACGACCGCGGGCAACCGGACACGGTGGCCGCTCGGGCCGTCCGAGAGCACGATCTGCCCGCTCACCGGTCGATCCAACGGGGCTCCGTCGTAGCCCACCCGCAGCGACACCCGTTGGGAGTCCCCCGGCGCGAGAGTGAAGGCGGTCGGCTCGGCGGTGACCGTCAGGCCGTCCAGGCCGGTCACCGCGACGGTGTAGGTGGAGCGTGTGCGAGCCACGCTGGTGAACGTGCGGGTGACCACCTCACGGCCGGCCAGCCCGCCGATCGCCACCGACGGCAGGTTCAGCTGTGATGCGCGAGCGCCGGCCGCGCCTGCCACAGCGTCCCGCGGCGCGAGACCACGATGGCCCTGGCCGGCGAGCAGGGCTCCCCAGTCGTCCAGCCCGGAGTCGAGCACCAACCCTGGGTCCACCGCTCGCCGGGAGGTGGCAACTCCGGCACCGACCCCCAGCGGCGGGCGCGAGCGGGTCGGGCCGGTTGCGGTGGTCATCAGCGCGGACTTGACCTGCATCGGCGACCAGGTGGGGTGCCGCTGCACCAGCCGGGCGCCATGACCGGCCACCGCGGCTGACGACATCGACGTGCCGGTCACCAAGGCATTCGCGGGGTCCGAGCGCCCACCGGTCGTTGCGGCCACGACGTCGACACCGGGGGCTGCCAGGTCGGGCTTGAGCAGGTCCCGACCCGCGGCGGTGGCCGGACCGCGACCGGAGAAGGGCGCGAGTCTCGGCCTTACGGCGGCCGACGCACCAGTGTCAGAACCGGTGCTGCCGACGATGCGGGCCGTCGGCCGCGACGCCCGTCGGGCGTAGTCGCTGACGCGCTGCGAGGCCTCGGTGCCCAGATGCACCGTCGGCACCCGGTGCAGGTCTGCGTGCAGCCGGTCACGCTCACGGCTGGTCAAGATCATGCCGACGCCGCCAGCGGCTGCGACGACCCTGCTCTTCGCGGTGCGGGCCGAACGGCCGCGCTCGCAGACGACGATCGCCCCGTCGACGGCCGTCTTGTCCAGCGATCCTCGCAGGCACAGCCCGGCCGCGGTCGCAGCCGACCCGCCGCCGCGGGTGGGGGCATCGGTGGCGTGCAGCAGGGGTGCCGGCCCGATGCGGGCCGCCGACACGTCGGCGCCGGCGAAGCGCCGTCCGTCACCGAGCACCACCACACCTGATGGGTCGGCGGGGTCAACGGCTGCGACCGTGGTGACCCACGGCGCGGCATGCTCCACGCTGCCGGGAGTGGGACCGCCGTTGCCGGCCGGCGAGGCCACGAACACGCCGGCGTCCGCGGCGTACATCGTCGCCAGGGCGACTGGGTCGACGGCGGCACCGGTGGGGCCGGAAACCGCCACGTGCAGCACATCGACCCCGTCGGAGACCGCCCGGTCGATGGCTGCCACGGTGTCGGAGGTTGCGCAGCTGTCACGGCCGTCGGACGACAACCAGCAGGCCTTGTAGGCAGCGACCGCGGCCGCGGGCGCCACGCCGGACATCTGACCGAGGTCGGTCCTGGCGCCGGGCGTACGCACGCTGGGTTCGGCGGCTGCGATCGACGCGGCCTGCGTGCCATGGCCGTCCCGGTCGGCCGGTGACAAGTGTTCACCGGCCCAGACCGCGTCGTGGCCGCCCTGCCCCGCGACGAAGTAGCGGCCACCCACGACCTTGCCGTTGCAGGCGAACTGCGCTGCCCTGGCCTTCTCGGCGCCCGCGTCGCACACCCCGGTGAACCGCGCCGGCGCACGAGCGCCCCGCGCTGCGAACGCCGGGTTGTCGCTGTCGAGCCCCGAGTCGATGAGGCCGATAACCACGCCACGCCCGTTAGCAGCCGCGCGCGCGCTCGGCCGACGCGAGACGCCGGCGCCGGCCCACTCCCGGGCCGCGGTGGCCGTGTCCACACCAGCGAGTCGGCGTTTGGCGTCGGCGACGACGGCGAGCACGTCGGCTCTGCGGCGCAGCTTCGCCGCCTGCGGCTCGCTCATCCGGGCGGCAAAGCCGTTGAGCGCCGCGGTGTAGTGGTAGAACGGGTCGGCCCGCACCGCCGCGGCCACCTGCTGCTGGCGTCGGGTGAGGCGTGTGGCCCGCGCGGCTCCCGCCCCGCTACCGGCGGCCGGCCGCCCGCGCAGCAGCACGAGATAGCTGCCGTCGACGACCCCGGCATCGACGGACCGGGTGGGGGTCGGGCGCGGCCCGGTCGGCTGACTCGGCGCCGTGGCCGCAGCGGGACCGGCGACGGCGACGAGCAGGCCGGCGAGAGCCACCGAGGTCCACCCTCGAGGCCCACCGCGAGCCCGCTGCCGGACCGTCAACCTCACCCCGCGCCCCTCGACTGGCCGCCCGATCAGGTCCGCGTCTGATCAGCAGCGCGTCTGACTACTGCCTGCAATCATTACAGACCGTGCCCGCGGGAGCTCGGCGATGCCGCAAGCTCGTCGGCTGGACCCGGATCAGTACCAGTTGTTGGCGGCCTTGAAGCTGTTGGCTGCGCAGGGCGACCCGTAGGTGAGGTTGATGTACTCCAGCCCCCACTCGATCTGGGTGGCCGGGTTGGTCCGCCAGTCGGCCCCGGCCGAGGCCATCTTGTCCGCCGGCAGCGACTGCGGGATGCCGTACGCGCCGGAGGTGGGGTTGGTCGCGGTGTGGTCCCAGCCGCTCTCGCCGATCCACAGCTGGTCGAGGCAGCCGTACTGGCTGCCGTCCCAGCCGTAGGCGCCCAGCATGGACCGGGCGATGTCTCGCGGGTTCTGCGCCACCCGTGCCGCGGACTTGGAGCGACTGCCGTCATGGTTGGCCTTCGTCAC
>JBBSNM010000036.1:0-25420 GCA_038232655.1 Propionibacteriales bacterium
CGATCTTCGCCGGCGACCACGGCGTGCACGCCCAGGGCGTCACCCCCTGGCCGCAGGAGGTCACCGCGCAGATGGTGGCGAACTTCGTCGCCGGCGGCGCCGTCGTCAACACCGCCGCCGCACAGGTCGGCGCCGGGGTCTGCGTGGTCGACGTCGGCGTCGCGGCGCCGCTGGACCCGGTGCCGGGGCTGCTGCCCCGCAAGGTGCGGGCGGGCACCGCGGACATGACGGCGGGACCCGCCATGACCAGGGAGCAGGCGGTGCTCGCTCTCGAGACCGGCATCGAGGTCGCCCGCGACCTTGCCGCCGCCGGCAACAAGGTGCTGCTGACCGGCGACATGGGGATCGCGAACACCACCGCGTCGGCAGCCCTGATCGCGGTGTTCACCGGCGCCGACGTCGCCGCGGTCACCGGCCGGGGCACTGGGGTCGACGAGCAGACGCTGGCCCGGAAGGTGGACGTCGTACGACGCGCGCTGGCGCTGCACCGGCCGGACCCGGCCGACCCGGTTGGGGTGGTCGCCGCCGTCGGCGGGCTGGAGCATGCGGCCCTGGCCGGCTTCATGCTGGGCGCCGCCGCGCTGCGCCTGCCGGTGGTTCTCGACGGCGTGATCGCCGCTGCGGCGGCCCTGGTCGGCCAGGCGCTGGCCCCCGACGTCACGGGCGCGCTCGTCGCGGGTCACCTGTCCGCCGAGCCGGGCGCGCGGCATGCGCTCGCCCGGCTCGGGCTGCGCCCGCTGGTCGACCTTGACCTGCGGCTGGGTGAGGGGTCCGGCGCCGTGCTGGCGCTGCCGCTTGTGCAGGTAGCCGTGCGGGTGCTGCGCGACGTCGCCACCTTCGACAGCGCCGGCGTGAGTGACAAGGACGCCCGCACCCCCTGATTGGGATCTGCCGGCACGGACGTGCATGCATAGTTCATGAACTCGATGGTAGCCTGTTGGGCATGGCTACGGAGATCCTGCAGGTCCGCGACGTCCCCGCCGACGATGTCGAGGTCTTGCGGGCACGGGCGGCGTCCCGAAACATGTCGCTGTCGAGCTACCTCCGGAAACTGATTCACGACGACACGTCGCGTCCGACGATGGATGAGGCCCTCGCGCGGATCGCCGCCCGAGACAGCATCGAGGCCGACAGTGAAGACATCCGGTCGTTCATCGACGACGACCGCCGGTAGATGACTGTCGTCGACGCCTCGATCGTGGTGCGGCTGCTGCAGAACCGTGGAGGAGAGTACGGGCTACGCGAGCGGTTCCAGCAGCACAGGTACCTTCATGCCCCAGCACTGATCGATGCCGAGGTGGCCTCGGCGGCCAGGGGGCTGCTGCTGACGTCGAAGCCCGCGATCAAGATCACGGTTGCGCGGGCCGAGGAGATGCTCGACGATTTCGCGGCGCTGCCTTTGATGCGCTACCCGATGCATCCTCACCAGCGGCGAGCCCTGACACTGCGAGACAACTTCACTGCCTACGACGCGTTCTACGTAGCGCTGGCCGAGTCGCTCGGCATGCCGCTGCTCACCGACGACCGCAAGTACGCCAAGGCAGCCGGCCACACGGCCGTCATCGAAACCTGGCCGTAGGGCCGCCGGACTGGCTGGTCAGGACTGGCTCGTCAGCGGTTTGGCTGAGGCGCAGGTGGTTGCCGCTGGGGTCGCGGACGCCGCAGTCTCGGATGCCGTAGGGCTGGTCGATGGGCTCCTGGAGGATCTCGGTGCCGGCCGCGCGCAGCGACTCGAAGACCTCGTCGACGTCGTCCACCTGCATGAACACCGCCAGGTTGCCCTTGACGACCAGCTCGCGCATCGCGTCCCGGTCCACCGGCGGGACGTGCTGGTCGACGGCTGCGAGCAGCAGCTCATGGTCCGAGCCGGGTGCTGCCAGGGTCAGCCAGCACATGGTGGGCCCGGCCTGGACGTCGATGCGGACCTCGAAACCGAGGCGCTCGGTGTAGAAGGTCAGCGCCTCGTCGAGGTCGATGAAGTAGACGGGGGTGTGAGTGATTGCGGTAGGGTCAGCGGCCGGCGGGCGTGGTAGTCCGAGAGCCCGTCGAGCTTCCAGACCAACGCGCCGCGGCCGTGCTGCAGGTAGCGGTGCAGGTCTGCCTTCGGATCCAGTCCGGTCATGGCGGTCAGGCTGCCACACGGCACCGAGGGAACCGCTACAGCGCTTGGCCGTCCCGGCTTCCACGTGCCGGCGTCTAGCCTGGGCGTGTGGCGGCGACTCGACCCGGGAGGGGTCTCGGTGGCTGACGCCGACGACGTGCGCCGCCTCGCGCTGGCCCTGCCCGAGGTGACCGAGATCGACAGCGACGGCTTCGACTTCCGGGTTGCCGGCAAGGGATTTGTCTGGTCCTACCCCGAACGCAGGCCGGGCAGGCCGCGCGTCATCCGGACAGACATTGCGGTGCTGTTCGTCGGCGACGAGGCGGAGAAGCAGGCTCTGCTGCTCGGCGAGGCCGGCACCTTCTTCACCGTGCCCGGCTACCACAGCCTGCCGTTGGTCATGCTGAGGCTGGCCGAGGTGGATGACGACCGTCTGGGAGAACTGGTGAGCGACGCATGGCGGATGCGCGCCCCGGCCGCGCTCGTCTGCGACTCCGACGATGATCGCGACCTGCCCAGCCCGGATCGGGGTGGAGCCTAGGCTCATGCGTGGCGCAGTGGCTGGCGACGGCCGTCACGGGTCGGAGGTGCCACCCGCCCTCGTTGACGCCAGCGGGCCGCGGACAGAGCTGGCGGTCGTCGATCGTGTAGACGCCCGGCCAGTCGACGACCTGCATGCTGAGCAGCTGGCCGTCACCGCACAGTCAGGGGGGACAAAGTGCCCGACATGCGCATCCAGGGAGGCTTCCGCACGAACGGCGCGTGCTGGCCTGGGTCGGCGCACGTCGGCTCAGGACAGCGTGAGCACCTCGGCGCCTGAGTCGGTCACCAGCAAGGTGTGCTCGAACTGCGCCGTACGCCGCTTGTCCTTGGTGGTCACGGTCCAGCCGTCGTCCCACAGGTCCCAGTCGATGGTGCCCAGGGTCAGCATCGGCTCGATCGTGAACGTCATGCCGGGCTTGATGACGGTGTCGAGGCGCGGCTCGTCGTAGTGCGGGATGATCAGCCCGGTGTGGAACGCCGGGCCGACACCGTGCCCGGTGAAGTCACGTACCACGCCGTAGCCGAACCGCTTGGCGTACGCCTCGATCACCCGCCCGATCACGTTCACCCGCCGGCCCGGCTTGACCGCGCGGATCGCGCGGGCCAGCGCCTCGCGGGTGCGCTCCACCAGCAGCCGGTCCTCGTCGGCCACGTCGCCGACCAGGTAGGTCTTGTTGGTGTCGCCGTGCACGCCCACCCCGTCGATCGTGAGGTAGGCGGTGATGTCGATGTTGACGATGTCGCCGTTCTCGAGCGGCCGCGCGTCGGGTACGCCGTGGCAGATGACCTCGTTGACGCTGCTGCACAGCGACTTGGGGTACGGGGGCGACCCGCTGCCGGGGTAGGTGAGCGTCGAAGGGTAGGCGCCGTTGTCGATCAGGAACTCGTGGCCGACCCGGTCGAGCTCGTCGGTCGTGACGCCGGGGACGATGGCCGCTTCCACCGCGTCGAGCGCCTGCGCCGCCAGCCGGCTGGCGACGCGGATCCGCTCGATCAGCTCGGGCGGCTGCACGTCCGGCCCGTCGTACGGGGTGATGGCAGGGCGGTCGACGTACTCCGGTCGCGCGATGTCGGCCGGCACCGGTCGGCGCGGCGACACCGGGTGCGGGACCAGCGCGGCGCCTCGTGGTGGTGCGGTGGGGGGCATCGGATGAGTGTAGAAGCCCGGTTGGGTGCAAGATGGGGCCCGTGGCTGACACGTACTGGTTCTGCTTGGAACACCACCGCGTCGAGGGCGAGGACGGCTGCCGGGCGGCGGACCGGCTCGGCCCGTACGACTCGCGTGCCGAGGCCGAGCGGGCGCTGGAAAGGGTGGCCGAGCGCAACGAAAGCTGGGACAACGACCCCGCCTGGAACGACGACGCCGACGACTGAGGCCCGCCGGTGGCCACCCCCGCGCGGGCGATCATGCATTGCCGAGCCGGTCCTTGCGCTGCCAGGCGTAGGCCAGCCCCTCGGCGACGGCGCGCAGGCTCGCCGTCGCCCCTCCGCCGGCACGCTGACGTGCGACAGGCGCACCAGCAACGTCAACGACACCACCGTCGTCGCGGCGTCGAAGGCGTACGTGGTCCACGTCGGTGCGACCGTGAGCAGTACCCCCGCCAGGGCGGGCCCGGCGATCGAGCCGAGGTCCCAGCGCGCCGACCCCAAAGCGCTGGCCGCGGTCAGCTCATGGTGGCCGACGACCTGCGGGACCCTCGCGTCCAGCGAGGGCCGCTGCAGCGCGTCGACGCTGGCGAACAGTTAGGAGCCCCAGATCAGGCGGAAGTCCAGGGACGTGCGCAGCGGGGTGTCGATCCGCCAGCGACTCGCGCCAGCGGCGGCGTCGCGGCCGCCGGCTGGCTCGGGCACCGGGTGGCGCGAGACGGGATCGCTCACTGAGCGGTCATGGTCGCGCACCGCCGACTCCCGCTGCCACCAAATATCGGACGACGCCTAGGGTCGCGGCCCATGGACGCCACCAGCACCCAGATCGCCATCGTCGGGGGCACCGGCCCGCAGGGGCGCGGGCTGGCCGCGCGCTTCGCCGCTGCCGGACTTGTGGTGCGGCTGGGTTCGCGCGACGGCGAGCGCGCGGGTGCGGCGGCCGGTGAGGCGGCGGCGCTGGCCGCTCGGCTGGCCGGCGCGGCCGGTGGTGATGCCGCCGGTGATGTCACCGGTACGGCCAACGTCGAGGCGGTGGCGGGCGCCGGCATGGTCGTCGTCGCGGTGCCGTGGGCCGCACACGCCGCCACGCTGCGCGAGCTGGAGCCTGCCTTGCGGGGCATGGTCGTCGTCGACTGCGTCAACCCCCTCGGCTTCGACGAGCGCGGCCCGTACGCGCTGGCCGTCGACGAGGGCAGCGCGGCCGAACAGGCGCAGGCGCTGCTGCCGGAGGCTCGGGTCGTCGCGGCGTTCCACCACGTCTCGGCCGCCTTGCTGCTCGACGGTGGCCGGCCGTCGGTGGACACCGACGTGCTGGTGCTCGGCGACGACCGGTCGGCCGCCGACGCGGTGGTGGCGCTGGCGGGGCTGGTGCCCGGGATGCGCGGCGTCTTCGGCGGACGGCTGCGCAACGCCGGCCAGGTCGAGGCGCTGACCGCAAACCTGATCGCGGCGAACCGGCGCTACAAGACGCACGCGGGCGTGCGGCTCACCGGCATCTGATGCTGGCGGAGGGGATAGCGGCGGCACCGTAACCCCCGGATGATTGCAGCGCGGTGGGCCGAACGCAGCAGGTGAGCCCTCGATCAGCGACCGTCCGGGCCCTCGCATGTGCATGTTCAGTCGAAGGTGTGCTCCGGACCGGGGAAGGCACCGTCGGCGACCTCGCGCGCGTACGTCTGCGCCGCCTCGAGCAGCACCCCGTGCACGTCGGCGTAGCGCTTGACGAAGCGCGGCGCCCGCCCCGTACGCAGCCCGGCCATGTCCTGCCACACCAGCACCTGAGCGTCGCAGTCGGGCCCGGCGCCGATGCCGATGGTGGGGATCGTCAGCTTGGCGGTCACCTCGCGGGCGATGTCACCGGGCACCATCTCCATCACGACCGCGAACGCGCCCGCATCCTGCAGCGCCACTGCCTCGTCCAGCACCTTGTCCGAGTCGGCCCCGCGGCCCTGCACGCGGTAGCCGCCCAGCCGGTGCTCGCTTTGCGGGGTGAAGCCGATGTGGGCCATCACCGGGATGCCGGCGTCGGTCAGCAGCCGCACCTGCGGCAGCATCGCCAGCCCACCCTCGAGCTTGACCGCGTGCGCGTCGGCCTCCTTCATGAACCGCACCGCGGTGGCGAACGCCTGCTCGGGAGAGCCCTGGTACGACCCGAACGGCAGGTCCGCGACGACCAGCGCGCGGCGTACCGACCGAGTGACCGCCCGGACGAGCGGGATCAGCTCGTCCACGGTCACCGGCAGCGACGTCTCGTTGCCGTAGACGTTGTTGCTGGCCGAGTCGCCGACCAGGAGTACGGGGATGCCGGCCTCGTCGAAGGTCGCCGCGGCGTACTGGTCGTAGGCGGTGAGCATCGCCCAGCGCTCACCGCTGGCCTTCATGGCGCGCAGGTGGTGGGTGCGGATGCGCCGCACCGGGGGCTGGGCCGGTGGCTGCTCGCTCGGCGGCTGGGCCGCGGCCTGGGGGTTGGACATGTGGTGACCTCCAGATCTCGAGGCCTCGTGGGTGAGGTCCCCGGACTGGTGCAAGCCTGGCACGCGCGGGCGCCAGGTTCGAGTGCGTGTGACGAGAACCCGCGGATGGCGTGAACAAAACCCGCGGATGGCGTGAACAAAACCCGCGGATGGTGCGCAGGGGGTGGGGGCCGGGGTCGGTGCGCGTTCGCTTTACCGGTCGGCCCGCTCGCGCCATGTGCTGGTGATCGGCAGCCGGCGGTCCCGGCCGAAGTTGCGCACCGAGATCTTGGGGCCGGGCGGGTACTGCCGCCGCTTCCATTCTGCCCGGTCGACCAACCGCACGACGTGCTCCACCAGGTCGGGATCGAAGCCCGCCGCGGCCAGGTCGGCGGTGCTGGCGTCCTGCTCGACGTAGTCATCCAGCAGGTCGTCCAGCAGGTCGTAGGCCGGCAGCGAGTCGCTGTCGAGCTGGTCGGGACGCAGCTCGGCGCTCGGTGGCTTGGTGATCGCGTTCTCAGGGACCGGCGGGGTCTCGCCGCACCGGGCGGCCTGGTCGTTTCGCCAGCGGGCCAGCTCCCACACCAGGGTCTTGGGCACGTCCTTGATCGGGGCGAAGCCGCCGACGGCGTCGCCGTAGATCGTGGAGTACCCGGTCGCTAGCTCGGACTTGTTGCCGCAGGCGAGCACCAGGTGCCCCTCGGCGTTGGACAGCGCCATCCACACCACCGCGCGGATGCGGGCCTGGAGGTTCTCGGCGGCCAGCCCGTCGAGCCCCGGGAGTGCCTCGTCGTAGGCCTGCACGATCGGCGCGATCGGGACCGTACGCAGGTGCAGCCCGGTGCGCCGGGCCTGCTCGGCGGCGTCGGTGCGTGAGTGCTCGGTCGACCAGGCGCTCGGGTTGGACACGCCGTGCACGTTGTCGGCACCGACGGCGTCGCAGGCCAGCGCCGCCACGACCGAGGAGTCGATGCCACCGGACATGCCCAGCAGCACCGAGCCGAAACCGTTCTTGCGGGCGTAGTCGCGCAGCCCCAGCACGATCGCGTGCCACATCTCACCGAGGTCGTCCAGGCGCTCCAGCTGTTCGGCGGGCGGCTGGCTGATCGGCTGGTACGCGGCGACCGGCTCGGCGCCGAGCACGGTGCGGCGTACCCGCAGGCCGTCGACCGGGGTTGCGGGTTCGGGCTCGTCGGCGGTCGCCGCCGGCAGCTCCAGGTCGACGACCAGCACCTGCTCGGCGAACTGGGTGGAGCGCGCCAGCTGCTCACCACGTGCGTCGACGACGATCGAGTCCCCGTCGAACACCAGCTCGTCCTGACCGCCGACGAGGTTCACGTAGGCCAGCGAGCAGCCGGCTTCGCGGGCGCGTCGCGCGCACAGCTCGAGGCGGGTGTCGTCCTTGGCGCGTTCGTACGGCGAGGCGTTGACGACCAGCAGCAGCCCGGCACCGGCGGCGGCAGCCGCGGCCGGTACGCCGTCGCGCCAGATGTCCTCGCAGATCGCCAGCGCGACGTCGACCCCCGCGACCTGCACGACGTTCACCGTGTCACCGGCGACGAAGTGGCGGTACTCGTCCCCGACGCCGTAGTTCCACAGCTGGTGCTTGGCCTGGCGCACCACGACCTCGCCGCGGTGCAGCACCGCGACGGAGTCCTGCGGCGACCCCCGCGGTACGCCGACGGGCTCGCTGCCAGGCGCACTGTCCGGCGCGCGGTCGAGGAAACCCACCACCGCCACCAGCTCGCCGTGGCCGGCGGCGGCCAGCCGCTCGGCGACCCCCTGCATGGTCCGCCGGGACGCATCGACGAACGACGCGCGCAACGACAGGTCCTCGATCGGGTAGCCGGTCAGGGCCATCTCGGGGAAGGCGGCGACCTGCGCGCCCGCGTCGGCCGCCCGCGCCGCTGTCGTCACGATCAGGTCGGCGTTGCCGTCGAGGTCACCGACCGTCGCGTTCACCTGGGCCAGGGCGAGTCGCAGCTGGGGCACGGTGCCAGCCTATGGCCCCAGCTCATGACCCCTGACCGGTCGCCGGTCGCGATCCGCCATGCTGTTCACATGGGCAAGCAAGAGGACTTCGTGCTGCGGGCGATCGAGGAGCGCGACGTGCGGTTCGTGCGCTTGTGGTTCACCGACGTCCAAGGGTTTCTCAAGTCGGTGGCCGTGGCGCCGGCCGAGCTGGACAACGCCTTCGACGAGGGCATCGGCTTCGACGGATCGGCGATCGAGGGCTTCGCCCGGGTCTACGAGGCCGACATGCTGGCCAAACCCGACCCGAACACCTTCCAGGTCCTGCCCTGGCGCGGTGAAGGGCCGGCCACGGCCCGCATGTTCTGCGACATCCTGCTGCCCGACGGGGGCGCCTCGTACGCCGACCCGCGGCACGTCCTCAAGCGCTCGATGGGCAGGGCCGCCGACCTCGGCTTCACCTTCTACACCCACCCCGAGATCGAGTTCTTCCTGCTCAGGGAGCCGCCGTCCGCGGGCCGGGCGCCGGTGCCGGCCGACGACTCGGGCTACTTCGACCACACCGCGCAGGGGCACGGCCACGACTTTCGGCGCGAGACCATCACCATGCTCGAGTCGATGGGCATCTCGGTCGAGTTCAGCCACCACGAGGCGGCGCCCGGGCAGCAGGAGATCGACCTGCGCTACGCCGACGCGCTCTCGACCGCCGACAACATCATGACGTTCCGGCTCGTCGTCCGGGAGGTGGCGCTCAGCCAGGGGCTGTACGCCTCGTTCATGCCCAAGCCGTTCACCCAGCACGCCGGCTCGGGCATGCACACCCACCTGTCGCTGTTCGAGGGCGACCGGAACGCCTTCTACGAGGCGAGCGCGGAGTACCAGCTGTCCGACATCGGACGCTCGTTCATCGCCGGGCTGCTGCGCCACTCCGCCGAGGTCACCGCCGTCACGAACCAGTGGGTGAACTCCTACAAGCGGCTGATCGGTGGCGGGGAGGCGCCGGCGTACGTGTGCTGGGGGCACAACAACCGCTCGGCGCTGGTGCGGGTGCCGCGCTACAAGCCGGACAAGGGGCAGTCGACTCGGGTGGAGATGCGCTCCATCGACCCCGCCTGCAACCCCTACCTGGCGTACGCGCTGCTGCTCGCGGCCGGGCTGAAGGGCATCGAGGAGGGCTACCAGCTGCCCACCGAGGCCGAGGACGACGTCTGGTCGCTGACCGACGGCGAACGCCATGCGCTCGGCATCGAGCCGCTGCCGCACAACCTCGACCAGGCGATCAAGGTGATGGAGTCCAGCGACCTGGTGGCCGAGACGCTCGGAGAGCACGTGTTCGAGTTCTTCCTGCGCAACAAGCGGGCCGAGTGGCAGGCCTACCGCCGCCAGGTCAGCCAGTTCGAGCTGGACTCGATGCTGCCGCTGCTGTGATCGGCCGCACCGCTCGGGTTGGCGGTGGCGGCGAGCGGGCGGCGGCTACTGTCTCGGCGTGAGCGTCGCGCTTCCGGTCCTGGTGGTCCAGCACGAGGACGAGTGCCCACCGGCATGGTTCGGCGACTGGCTGGCCGGGGCCGGAGTGCTGCTGGACGTACGCCGCCCCTACCGGGACGACCCGCTGCCCGAGTCGCTGGACCAGCACGCCGGGCTGCTGGTGCTCGGTGGTGCGATGGGCGCCAACGACGACACCCGGTGCCCGTGGCTCACCCCGACCAAGGCGCTGCTGTCGTCGGCGCTGGTGGCCGAGGTGCCCACCCTCGGAATCTGCCTCGGTCACCAGCTGCTCGCGGTGGCCGCCGGAGGTCGCGTCGACCGGCACGGGGCCGGTCGCCAATGCGGGCTGCTGCCGGTCGGCTGGACCACTGACGCGGCCGACGACGCGCTGTTCGGCCCGCTGGTGCGCGCCGGCGGGTACGAGCAGCCGGTGGCGGTGCAGTGGAACCTCGACGTCGTGACCGCGCTGCCTCCCGGCGCCACCCCGCTGGCCCACGCCGCCGGCGGCGCGGTGCAGGCGATGCGCGTCGGACCGGCCGCCTGGGGCATCCAGTCGCACCCCGAGGCCGGGGCCGCGATCGTCGGTGCGTGGATCGACAACGCCGGCGAGCCGCCCGGCGCCGCCGAGCAGCGGCTGCTGGCCGACCTGGCGCCGGCCGACGAGATCCTGCGCCGCGCCTGGCAGCGGCTGGCCGAGGGGTTCGCCGCCCGGTGCGCGGCCGCGCGATGAGCGACGCTCCGCCGGACGCCGCCGCCGCGGCCAGCACGGGGCGGCTGGCCCGCATCGGCGTCCAGAGTGCGACGGCCGGCGCCCACCTGCAGACGCTGGGGCTGGACGGGCCGGCCTTCGACCTCGTGCTGGGCCAGATCGCGGTCGCAGCCGATCCCGATGCCGCGCTCGCGGGCCTCGCCGGGCTGGTCGCCGCAGCCGACGCAGTGGCGTTGCGTACGGCGCTGGTGGATGACGAGCCGCTGCTCGAGCGGCTAGCGGCGGTGTGCGGGTCGAGCCTGGCGTTGGGCGAGCATCTGGCCAACCATCCCGACCACTGGCACGACCTGCGGACGGGCGCTGCCGCGCCGCCGGAGCTGACGGCCGACGCCGCCGCCGCGGCCGATCCCGACGCCCTCCGCGTCGCGTACCGCCGCCGGCTGCTGCGCATCGCTGCCGCCGATCTCACCGGCGAGATGACCGTGGACGAGGTCGCCGCCACCCTGTCCGACCTCGCCGACGCCACCTTGGAGGTGGCGCTCGCCCAGGCCCGCGCGCGACTGCCCGACCAGGCCAGTCGCTGCCGCCTTGCGGTGGTGGCGCTGGGCAAGTGCGGGGCCGGGGAGCTGAACTACGTCAGCGACGTCGACGTGGTGTTCGTGCACGAGCCCGCAGGCGGCAGCGGGGACGACGCGGCCGCGCGGGCTGCTGGCCGGCTGGCCGCGGCGATGATGCGGATCTGCGCGGACCACACCGCCGAGGGCACGATCTGGCCGGTGGACGCCGGTTTGCGTCCCGAGGGCAAGTCGGGGCCGCTGAGCCGCACGCTCCCCGGCCACCTGGGCTACTACGAGCGGTGGGCCAGCAGCTGGGAGTTCCAGGCGCTGCTGAAGGTCCGCCCGGCCGCGGGGGACCATGACCTGGGGCAGTCCTACGCCGACGCGGTTGCCGTGCTGGTGTGGCGTGCGGGGGAGCGGCCCGGCTTCGTGCCCGAGGTGCAGGCGATGCGGCGCAAGGTGGTCGAACACATCCCGTCCGGTCAGGCCGGCCGCGCGCTCAAGCTCGGCCGCGGTGGGCTGCGCGACGTCGAGTTCGCCGTCCAGCTGCTGCAGCTGGTGCACGGCCGCGGCGACGAGCAGGTGCGTGCGCCGAGCACCCTGGACGCGCTGGACGCCCTGACCGCCGGCGGCTACGTCGGTCGCGAGGACGGTGCGGCGCTGGCGGGCTCGTACCGCTTCCTGCGCACGCTGGAGCACCGGCTGCAGCTGTGGCAGCTGCGCCGCACCCAGGTCGTGCCCGACGACGACGAGTCCCTGCGCCGCCTCGGGCGGGCGATGGGCCATCGCACCAAGCCGCTGATGGGTCTGCGCAGCCAGTGGCAGGAGTGCATCCGCGAGGTCCGACGGCTGCACGAGAAGCTGTTCTACCGGCCGCTGCTCGACGCCGTCGCCGCGCTGCCCGCCAACGAGCTGCGGCTCAGTCCCGAAGCCGCCCGTGAGCGGCTCACCGCGCTGGGGTATGAGGACCCGCGCGGTGCGCTGACGCACCTGGAGGCACTCACCAGCGGGGTCACCCGGCGCGCGGCGATCCAGCGGCAGCTGCTGCCGGCGATGCTCGGCTGGTTCGCCGACGGGCCCGACCCCGACGCCGCCCTGCTGGCCTTTCGCCGGGTCTCCGACCGGCTCGGTACGACGCACTGGTACCTGCAGCGGCTGCGCGACGAGGGCGCCGCGGCCGAGCAGCTGGCCCGCATCCTCAACGGCAGCCGGCTGGCCACGGACCTGCTGATGGGCACCCCGGAAGCGGTCGCGCTGCTCGGCGACCACCGCGAACTGCAACCCCGCACGGTCGACACGCTCCGCACCGAGATGATCGCGGCGGCGAAGCGGCACTCCGACCCGGTGGCGGCCATCGAGGCGGTGCGCACGATGCGGCATCGCGAGCTGTGCCGCATCGCGGTGGGAGACGTGCTGAACGTGCTCGACGGCGACGAGGTGGGCGAGGCGCTCACGTCGGTCACCATCGCCACCATCACCGGCGCGCTCGCGGCCGCGTCGGCCGCGGTGACGGCCGAGCGCGGCGAGTCGCTGCCGGTGCGGATGGCGGTGGTGTCGATGGGCCGGCTCGGCGGCCATGAGATGGGCTTCGCCAGCGACGCCGACGTGATGTTCGTCTACGTGCCGATCGTCGGCACCGAGGAGCGTGCCGCCGCGACGGCAGCGCACGCGGTGGCCCAGCAGATGCGCAGCATGCTGGCGGCGTCCGGTGCGGCCCCACCACTCGAGCTGGATGCGGGGCTGCGCCCCGAGGGGCGCCAGGGACCGTTGGTGCGCAGCCTGTCCTCGTACGCCGCCTACTACGCGCGGTGGTCCCAGCCGTGGGAGGCGCAGGCGCTGCTGCGTGCGGAGGCGGTCATCGGCGACCCCGAGGTATGCACGCGCTTCACCGCGCTGGTGGATCCGCTGCGCTGGCCGCAAGGTGGGCTCGACCGGCGGGCGATCACCGAGGTGCGACGGGTGAAGGCCCGGGTGGAGGCCGAGCGGCTGCCCCGCGGCGCCGACCCGGCGACGCAGCTCAAGCTAGGCCCCGGCGGGTTGGCCGACGTGGAGTGGACGGCCCAGCTGCTGCAGATGCGGCACGCCGGGTCGGTGCCTGCCCTGCACACAACGCGGACGGTGCCGGCGCTGCAGGCGGCAGTGTCGGCCGGCCTGCTCGCCCGCGGCGACGCCGACGACCTGATCGGCGCCTGGCGGCTGGCTCAGCGACTGCGCAACGCGGTCATGCAGGTGCGGGGACGACCGTCGGACTCGTTGCCGACCGACCTGCGGGACCGGGCGGGCATCGCCTACCTGTTCGGGTGGTCGGCGCTGGACAGTGAGCGCGTCGCCGATCAGTGGCGGCGGGCCGCTCGCCGGGCGCGTGCGGTCGTCGACCGGGTGTTCTGGGCCTGAGCTGCGGCGGCAGGGACGGGGACCGGTCCTCAGACCGCCACTGCGGGGGAATTCACCACGGCCCGCTCCGAGGTGGTAAGACCGCCCCAGACGCCGTAGGGCTCCTTGACCCGCAGCGCGTGCTGCAGGCACTGCTCGACGACCGGGCAGCGCTGGCAGTACATCTTGGCGGCGTTCTCGCGGGCGTGGCGGCGCGGTCCACGCTCCGATTCCGGTGAGAAGAACAGCGCCGGGTCGGAGTCACGGCACGCTCCCTCGAACTGCCAGTCGTACACGTCGAGCAACGGCATCGGCAGCCGGGCGATGTTGGCCATGTCCCTCGTCCCCTCATTCCGTTGAAGCGATCCCAGAACCTACTCAAGACCTGTTCAGATGACAACCCCCGAACGGATGCATTCTCGGCCGGCGGCGTCCGGTGGCGGCCGGCGGCGTCCGGCGGCGTCCGGTGGCGTCCGGCGGCGTCCGGTGGCGTCCGGTGGCGACCCCGTCGTGACGGGGGGACAATCGGTGCCATGTCAGCAGGCGAGCCCGTGAACTCCCGCGGCGCCGACGGCTTGTCGACGGCGCGGGACGAAGCGGGCATCTTGTGGGGCGTCGGCGCCGTCTCGCGCCGGCTGGGCATCGCCACGGCGACGCTGCGGACGTGGGATCGCCGCTACGGCCTCGGCCCGAGCGAGCGTACGGCGGGCGGGCACCGGCGCTACAGCGAGCAGGACGTCGCACGGGTCGCCCAGATGAGCCAGCTGATTGCCGAGGGCGTGCCGTCGGCGCAGGCCGCCCGGGTGGCGCAAGCCGCGCCGACCGCCGCCGGCCCGGTCGCCGACGGCGGCCCAGCGCTCGCCCGGCAGGCCGTTCGAGCCGCGGACGTCGATCTCGGCGGTCGTGGCGAGCCCATGACCGTCGGCGCCATGCTGCGGGTCGCCCACGAGCTGGACGCGCCGACCCTGACCAAGATCGTGGCCCAGGTGTTCGACCGGCGTGGCGTGCTGGACGGCTGGACGTCGGTGATGTCGCCCTTCCTGGTCACGGTCGGTCAGCAGTGGGAGGTCGGACAGCTCGGCGTCGCGGCCGAGCACCTGGCCAGCGAGTGCATCTCGACCGAGCTGCGGCAGCGGGTGCGCTACCGCTCCGGTCGCCGCCCGGCAAACGCGCCGGTGGTGCTGGCCAGCGCAGCCGACGACCAGCACGCGCTGCCGCTGGCGGCGCTGGCGGCGACGCTGGCCGAGCGCCGGATCGGTGCGCGCATGCTCGGCGCCCGCACCCCCGTCGGCGCCCTCACCGCCGCGGTCGACCGGATCCGCCCACGGGTGGTGTTCTTGTGGTCGAGCCTGGCCGCCACCGGACTGGTGCCGAGCCTGGTCGGCGTTGAGACTCTCGACCCCGACCTGGTGGTGCTGCTCGGAGGGCCGGGCTGGCACCCGACCGGCGATCCCACCGAGTCGGTCGCCGCGGTCGAGCGAGTCGACAACCTCGACGGCGCCGTCGACCGGATCGCCGACCTGGTGGCATAGCCCGCCCGGAACCGGCCGGTGTCAGCGGGGCAGCCGCCCGATCGACAGCTGGCTGACCCCGAGGTACTCGGTGCGAAAGCCCGCCTCGCAGTAGGCCAGGTAGAAGTCCCACATCCGGCGGAAGGTCTCGTCGAAGCCGTGCCCGGCTATGTCCGGCCAGGCCACACCGAACCGCTCGCGCCACTGCCGAAGCGTCTCGGCGTAGTGCCAGCCCAGGTCGCGGCGCTCCAGCACCCGCAGGCTGGTGTGCCCGGTGAGGGTCTGGTCGATCGCTTGCAGCGACGGGATCAGACCGCCGGGGAAGATGTACTTGTGGATCCAGCCGTACGACCGGCGGGTGACCAGCATGCGGTCGTGGGCCATCGTGATGGCTTGTAGCCCGACCCGACCACCGGGTGCGAGCAGCCGGTCCAAGGTGGCGAAGTACGTCGGCCAGAACCGCTCGCCGACCGCCTCGATCATCTCCACGCTCAAGATGGCGTCGTACTGGCCGGCGACGTGCCGGTAGTCCTCCAGCCGCACGTCCACCCGTTCGCTCAGGCCGGCGGCAGCGATCCGCTCGCGGGCCAGCTCGCGCTGCTCCTGCGAGATCGTCACGGTGGTGACCAGCCCGCCACGCTCGGCGGCTCGCTGCGCCAGTGCGCCCCAGCCGGTGCCGATCTCGAGCACCCGGGTGCCGTCGCCCACGTGGGCAAAGTCGAGAACGCCGTCCATCTTGCGCAGCTGGGCCTGCTCGAGGTCGAGGTCTGCCGGGTCACCGATCACGTCGGGGAACCATCCCGACGAGTAGGTCATGGTGGGGTCGAGGAACTGCGCGAACAGGTCGTTGGACAGGTCGTAGTGCCGGGAGATGTTGCTGCGCGACCCGCTCACGGTGTTCTCCTCGTGGGCGGGCAGCTGGCCGTCGACGACGCCGCGCATCCGCTGCAGCGGCTTGGGAACCAGCTCGGTCAGCCGCTCCGAGAACGGCGCGAGCAGGTCGGCCAGGTCGGTGCCGGGTGCGGTGGTCCAGTCCCCGGCCATGTACGCCTCACCGAACCCGACGCGGAACTGTGCGCCGAGCCGGGCGAACACCGCCTCGGGTCGGACCATGATCATGGTCGGCGCGTCTGGTCCGCCGGCGCCCCAGCTGCTGCCGTCGGCGAACTGCATCCGCACCGGCAGCCGGCGAATGGCGCGGGCGACGATGCTGCGGGCGACCGGGGCGTGAAGCGGGGCCCGCGGTGGGGTCGCCAGGCCGGGCCAGTGCTCCTCGCGCGGCGCCGGGACGTCACCCGCCCGCAGGCTGACGACGCCGGCGGGTTCCGCGCCGGTCGCGGGGGAGGTGGTGGTCATCGCAGTCCTTCCTGGTGGCGGTGCGCCTTGCGAGGCACCACCGGCAGTCGTCGCAGCCACAGCCAACTGCCGTGGATGCGGATGAGCAGGCTGACCCGCTGGGTCATGAACGGGCGCCGGGCCAGCAGGGACATCAGCCGGGCCGGTGTTGCAGGTCGGACCGCACCGGTGAACGCGGCGCTGAACACCGACCGGTCGCCCTGGCGCAGCCGGATGGTGGTGGCCACCCGGTCCCGGTCGAGTAGGAAGCGCAGGTCGTAACGGCCGTCGACGGTGAAGAACGGCGAGACGTAGAACGCCTTGTCGGTGGACGCCCGGCCGGCGGCGTCCACGTCGAGCAGGTAGGCGTGCCGCTCGCCGTAGGTGTTGTGCACCTCGGCGACGACGCAGCGCACCGCGCCGGCATCGTCGAGGCACCAGAACACGCTGAGGGGGTCGAACACGTGGCCGAGCACCCGGGCGTTGGCCAGCATCACGATCCGGCCGCCGGTGACGTCCACGCCCGCGGCGGCGCAGAAGGTCTCCAGGTTGGCGCGGATCGTACGCCGCGGTGAGCCCAGATGGTCGGCGCTGTCGAAGGCGGCGAACGGGTGCAGCCAGCGCGGCAGCCGCGGCGGTGCGTCCACGTCGATCAGCCACTGGTACATCCGGTAGCGGAAGCGGTGCCGCAGCGGCACCCGCCGGTCATGGGTGACGACACCGTCGACCAGAGCGGGCAGGCTGGGCAGACCGTGCGGCCCGATGGCCGCCGCGGTGTCCCTGCGAGTGCTCGGTCCGACTCTCGACCCGGTGCTCACCTCGGTGCTCACCTCGGTGCCCACTCCGGTGCCCACTCCGGGGCTCACCAGTCGGCCCCGAGCCGCCGGGCCGCCTCGACACCCGAGCGGCAGCCGTCCTCGTGGAAGCCCCAGCCGTGGTGCGCGCCGGCGAAAGCGGTGCGGTCGGTGGCCATACCAGCCAGCCGGCCCTGCGCCGCCAACGACTCGGCGTTGTAGACCGGGTGGGTGTACTGCATCCGCGCGACCACGCTCGCCGGGTCGACCCGTTCGCCGTCGTTGAGGCTGACCACGAAGGCGTCGGCGGCGTCCTCGTAGCCCTGCAGCCGGTTCATCCAGTAGCCGACGCGGGTCTGCTCGCGGCGCTCGTCGCAGCGCTGCAGGTGATAGTTCCACGACGCCCGCGCCCGCGCCGCTCGCGGCAGTACCGAGGCGTCGGTGTGCAGGACCGCCTCGTTGCGCGAGTAGCCGAAGGCGCCGAGCGCCGCGCGCTCGTCGTCGCTGGGGTCGGTGAGCAGCGCCAGCGCGTCGTCGGCATGGGTCGCCACCACCACCTTGTCGACCAGGTGGGTCTCACCGTGGGCGTCGAGCAGCTCGACCCCGTCGGGCTTGCGGGTGATCGCCTTGACACCGGTCGAGACGCGCACGTCACCGACCGCCTCGGCCACCGCACGCACGTACGTGCGTGACCCGCCGACGACGGTGTACCACTGGGGTGCGTCGCGCAGGCTCAGGAAGCCGTGGTGCTCGAGGAAGCGGAACAGGTAGAGCGCCGGGTAGGCCAGCGCCACATCGTGCCCGGCCGACCACACGCACGAGACCACCGGCACGGCGTAGTGGCGCACGAAGTAGTCACCGAACGAGTGCATCCGCAGGAAGTCGCCGTAGGAGATCTCCGCACCGTCGCCAGCCCCGGCCCCACCGCCGGCCCCACTATCTGCGCTGCCTGGGTTGTCGGCGAGGAAGCGGCCGGCCAGCCGCTGGAAGTGGCGCACCTGCAGCAGCAGCCCGACGAACCGCGGGTCGGCGAGGCGCCGGGGCTGGGCCGTGATGCCTGCGGCGCCGCGGCCGCCGGCGTACTCCAGGCCGCAGCCGTCGCAGCGGATGCTCATGGACATCTCGGTGGCCCGCACCGGCACGTCGAGCTCGGCGAACAGCTGGCGCAGCAGCGGGTAGGTGCGGTCGTTGTGCACGATGAAGCCGGAGTCGACGGCGTACGTGCGGCCGTCACTGCCCGCCACGTCGTGGGTGTGCGCGTGCCCGCCGAGGCGGTCCTGAGTCTCGAAGACGGTGACGTCGTGGCTGCCCCGCAGCACGTACGCCGCGGTCAGCCCGGACACGCCGGAGCCGACCACGGCGACCCGCGGTCGGGGAATGCGGCGGGGTGCTGCTGAGGGGGTTCGAGGGCTCACGGGGGGCCTGGCTCCACGGTGGGTCGGGGGGGGGGGGGGGTCGTCACGGTGAGTTCGTCACCGCCATCATCACGTATGGGTCGGCCTCTTGCTGGTCAGCGAGCAGCGGCGCGACGGCGCTCGCAGCTGGCGCCCATGGCCGCCGGGCACCAGCAGGCCCTGCACACCGGGAGTCCCGCAGACTTCACCGGTCCGACTCGATGATCGCGGTGATCGCAAGCTGATGGGTCACCACCAGGCGCCACCCAGGCCTCTCCGATCAGGGATCGCTCACTGGATCATGGTCCGCCGTCCCGCGTAATGTCGGCGGGCATGGCGGAGGTGGCGCCGGTTCGGCTGCTCTCCCCAGCCTTCGTCGCGCTCACGCTGTCGGACCTGGCCTATTTCGCCGCCACCGGTGTGCTGCTCGCGGCCACGCCGCTGTTCGGCAGCACCGTCGTGGTCTGCCGAGTCGTTTTCGCCAAGTTTCCGGACCGGGTGACCCCGCTCGGACTGGCCGCGACAGCACTGGCCGCCTCGGCAGCCGGCTTCCTGATCATCGGCGCGGTGCAGCACCCGGTCGGGCTCGTGGCCGGGGCGGTAGTCCTGGCCGTGGGCGCGGCGTTCCTCACCCCGGCCGTCTTCGCCGCCGTGTTCCAGGCTGTGTCGGCAACACAGCGGGGCAGCGCGGCCGCGGCCACCAGCGTCTTCATCGACCTCGGCCTCAGCGGTGGACCCATGGCACTGGGTCTGGTTGCCGCGGCCACCAGCCTTCCGGCCGCGTTCTTGCTCACCGCTGGCCTGCCCGTCCTTGGTGCTTCCCTTCTCACCGTCGCCGGTTCCCGCCAACCCGCCTGGCGATGACTTCCGCCGGAGAAGATCCTGGAGCTGCCATTCAGCCCGGCCGACCCACTCCAGAAGCTCCAGCCGGTTCCGTGCGCGTCTTCGCTGTGGAATCGGCGCATCCCAGTGTCGTCGAACGATGAAGCGCGACGAACGCCGCCAGGTCACGGTCGCGGAAACCGCGCCAACAAGGACGACCCCGTCGACCTCGCCGAGATCCGAGCAATCCAGCAGGACTTGGCCGCGCTGCGTGAGGGGTGAGGTCTACCGGCTGCCCGCCCGCGGTAGGGCGAAACCAGCTTCCGACCGCTCATGGCCTGACCGGAGGTGGATCGGCTTGCGGCCTCGTGTCCCAGATCCCGCGACTTCATCGGTCGTACACGTCGCGCCTGTGGCCAAGTCTGACGACGACCACGATGAGCACTCGATCGTCGATGGTGTAGATGATGCGGTACTCGCCGACGCGGACGCGAAGGCCGGCTCGCCCCTGGAGTGCCCGGGCTCCCGGGGGCCGTGGGTCGTGTGCAAGCAGCGAGATGGCGCCTTGAATGCGGTGGCGGACCTGGGGGTCGAGCTTGCGCAGCGCTCTGACGGCGGCTGGGCGGAGCTCGATGCGGTATTGGCTCACACCCAGCCGAGGTCGGCCTTGACCTGTTCCCACGGGATGTTGGGACCCTCCTCGGCCATCGCGGCATCGAATGCAGCGACATCCTCGGCATCCTCCAGTGCGTCCACGAGCTGCTCGTAGCGCTCCGGGCTGACCAACACGCCTGCCCGCTGCCCGTAACGCTCAAGGAACACCGCTTCGGTGCGCGCGGTCTCAACAGCTTCGGACAGGCGATCTCGTGCTGCGCTGATGTTCATGGTCGCCATACCTAAATTGTACGTTCTAGGGAGTGTTTCGTACAAGACTGGGTCGCGATCGAATCGACCTCGGGCCGGGATGCCCAGCGCCGAACTTTGCCTTCCTTTCATGTAGGCGCAGAGCGGCCGGCAAATGGTTGCGCGACGGGTTGGAGGTGTTCGTCCTGTACGGAGGACGTGGCCCGGTGGTCTTGTTGCTGCACGGACATCCTCGTACCTCGTCGACGTGGCATCGCGTGGCTCCGCAACTCGTGGCCGAGGGATTGACGGTGGTGTGCGCGGACCTGCCCGGTTACGACCGCTCGGGCAAGCCGACACCCACCCCGGATCACTCCGCACACTCCAACCGGTGCTCGTCAGTTGCTGGCGGCGATGCGGGCGCTCGGACACGATCGGTTTGGCGTGGTCGGGCACGACCGCGGCAGCTACTACGCCCTTCGCCTGGCCCTGGATCACCCCGGTAACGTCACCCGGGTCGCCTTGCTGGACTGCCTGCCGATCAGCGAGCACCTCAACCGCATCAACGCGAGGTTCGCAACCGCGTGGTGGCACTGGTTCTTCTTCGCCCAGTCCGACCTTTTCGAGCGCGCCATCACCGCCGACCCTGACTCCTGGTATCACGGCGACCCCGACTCGATGGGACGTGACAACTACGAAGAGTGGTGGGCCGCCGTGCACGACCCGGAGGTGATCCGCGGCATGCTGGCCGACCATCGTGCCGGACTGGGCATCGACGCCGCCCATGAGCGAGCCGACCGGTCCGCCGGTCGACGGGTGCAGCAGCCGCTGCTCGTGCTGTGGTCGACCCGAGACGATCTCGAGGACCTGTACGGCGACCCGTTGGCGATCTGGCGGGACTGGGCCGACAAGGTCACTGGCCACGGTATCGACTCCGGTCACCACGTCGCCGAGCAGGCCCCCAACGAACTCGCAGCCACGCTTACCGACTTCCTGGGCCGGACACCTCCGTGAGCACTGGCCGCCGAAGGAAACGCCCGGTGGCCGATCCCCAGTGGGACTTCGTTGGAATGCACTCTGCATCTATTGTGAGATACTCTCTAACCATGGGTTCACTGCTGCAGATCAGGAACGTGCCCGACGAGGCGCGTCGGGCGCTCAAGGCGCGGGCCGCTGATCGTGGTGAGTCCCTGAATGCCTACCTGTTGAACCTGCTCGACCGAGAGGTCGCCCGGCCAACGGTTGCCGAGGTGCTCGCTCGCGCAGCTCGCCGCAGCGAGCGCGCGTCAGCCTCTGCCGTCGGCGTGCTCGACGAAGCGCGGTCACAGCGTGCGGAGCAACTGCCGCAGGCCGACACCACATGATCGTTGTCGACTGTGCCGCAGTGGTCGATGCGCTTACCGCCGTGGGCGGCACCGATGAGTTGCGGGCCCATCTCTCAGCTCAGGACCTGCACGCCCCAAGCTTGGTCGACTTCGAGGTCGTCTCCGCACTGCGAGGACTTGCCCTGGGTGGCCATCTCAGCGCTGCTCGGGCGGCAGACCTGCTGACCGACTTCGACGACCTGCTCCTCGAGCGCTGGCCGTCCGCGGATGCCCTGCGGCGGCGCGCCTTCCAATTGAGAGACAACGTCGCGGCCTACGACGCCGCCTACATCGCCTTGGCCGAGGCGTTGGACTGTCCACTCGTGACACGCGATGGCCGGCTGGCCCGCTCAAGCGGGCACAGCGCCCAAATACAGGTCCGGTAGCCGATCGTCGTCCAGGGAAGCCGCTCCCGTCCGGACGGTCCGCCGCCGACACAGCAGGCGGCGTCGGGATCGCCATCTTGTTACTTCCCGCCGGCCGGTGGCACAGGGACCGCTGTCGCACAGCGGCAGTGGCCGCGTGGCCGGTCGTTATTGCGTCTCCACCTGGGCGACCTCGGCCGCGAGGTCGCCCAGGTCGGCCAGCCGGTCGGGCAGGTCGGCGGCAAGGACCTGCTGCAGCGCGCCGGGGTCCTCGATCTCGTCCCACGTACGGGGGGTCGCGGCCCACGGGCGGTCGCGGCCGCGCAGCGAGTACGGCGCGACCGTGGTCTTGGCCGAGTCGTTCTGACTCCAGTCGATGAAAACCTTGCCGGTGCGTGCCGCCTTGTCCATCCGGGCCACGACCAGCCGGCGATGGGCGGCGGCCAGCTCCTGGGCGACACCGTGCATGTAGTCCCGCACCGCGGCGGAGTCCTGCTTGCCCGCGGTCACGGCATACAGCTGCAGGCCCTTGCTGCCACTGGTCACCGGCACGCAGGTGAAGCCGTCGGTGGCCAGCCGCTCCCGCACGAGCAGGGCCACCTCGGCGCACTCAGCGAGCCCGGCCGGGGTGCCGGGGTCGAGGTCGACCACCAGCCGGTCGGGGGGCTTGAGCCCGCCGCGCGGACCCACCCGCCACTGCGGCACGTGCAGCTCGAGCGCGGCGAGGTTGGCCAGCCACACCAGCGTCGCCAGCGAGTCGACCACCGGGTAGGTGACGCGCTCGCGGTCGCGGGTGCTGCCCGGCGAGTCCAGCTCGACCGTACGGACCCAGCTTGGCGTGCCGCGGGGCACGTTCTTCTCGAAGAAGGCACCAGCGCTCGCGTGCACACCGTCCGGCCAGCGTTTGCGGGTGGCCGGGCGACCAGCCAGCTGGGGCAGCAGGGCCGCCGACACGGCGACGTAGTGGGTGATGACGTCGTGCTTGGTGAAGCCGTCGTCGGGGTACAGCACCTTGTCCAGATTGGACAGCCGCACCCGTCGGCCGTCGACCTCCACGCTGTCCGTTGCGGCCACTTCTTTGTGCCTCCTGGGGCTGATGGGGCTGGATAAGATGGCAAACGCGCTCGTTACGCGTCATGCTGCCTTGATGACGTGCGCCGTGCGCGCCGACAGAGCCGGAGGGATGAGCAGTGCGTTCGATCTGGAAGGGCTCGGTCTCGTTCGGGCTGGTGAACATCCCGGTCAAGCTGTACGCGGCGACCGGTGACCACGACCTGCGTTTCCACCAAGTGCACCGGGCCGACGGTGGCCGCATCCGCTACAAGCGGACCTGCGAGCACTGCGGCAACGAGGTGACCTACGGCGACATCGTCAAGGGCTACGAGTCCGAGGACGGGCGGCTGGTGATGATCACCCCCGACGACCTGGAGGCGCTGCCGGTCGCCAGCGGGCACGAGATCGACGTGATGGAGTTCGTGCCGGGCGAGCAGGTCGACCCGATGCTGATGGACAAGAGCTACTACCTCGAGCCGGACGGCAAGGCCGCGAAGCCGTACGCGCTGCTGCGCGAGGCGCTGCAGAGCACCGAGCGGATGGCGGTGGTCAAGGTGGCGCTGCGCCAACGCGAGACGCTGGCGGTGCTGCGGGTGCGGGATCAGGCGATCGTGCTGCAGACGCTGCTGTGGGCCGACGAGATCCGCGCGCCCGAGCTGAAGGGGCTGTCGGACGACATCGACCTGCGTCCGCAGGAACTAACGATGGCGCAGTCGCTGGTCGAGAGCCTGGCGGCCGACTTCGCCCCTGAGCAGTACGAGGACGAGTACAAGCTGGCGATGGAGCGGCTGGTCGAGGTCAAGCTGGAGGGGGAGGACGCCCACGAGCTGCTCGCCCCGGACACCGCCGAGGCCGACTCCGAGGGTGACGTGGTCGACCTGGTTGCGGCGTTGCGCAAGAGCGTCGAGTCGGCACGGAGCCGCCAGGGGTCGGCTTCGCAGGAGGCCGAGCCGGCTGCAACGAAGCCGGCGAGGAAGTCCGCGGCGAAGAAGACCGCAGCGAAGAAGGCTGGGACTAAGAAGGCGCCGGCGAAGAAGTCGGCAGCCAAGAAGCCTGCTGCCAAGAAGACCGCGGAGCGCAAGTCCGCCTGATCGACGTCGGCTGTCCTACTGCCAGCCCCGGCCTGCACCACGACGTCGTCCCAGATTGGTTGCGTCGTGGTCCACCGGTGCGTCGTCGCCGCGTTCCGCCAGTCCTGGTCACCCGGCGGGGAGGTACCAGTACCGCACGACGCCGGACTTGGTGTCGGAGATCGTGACCAGGTCGCGACCGAACGAGCCCGGATCCTGCCGGTTGCGTGTGAACGCGACCCCCTCGGTCGACTTGCAGACAATGGCGTCCTTGACGGGGTCGACGGACGTCACGGTGGTCGCGAAGGTCGACCCCTTGGTGGACCACTGGAACAGCTGACAGGGCTTGGTGGACGTCTGCGGGCTGGTCATCACGACCGTGTCGCCGTCGGTGTCGGCCGCGGTCAGCTGCGCCCCCTTCGAGCCTTTGACGATCCCCACGTAGTTGACAGCCGGCGCATAGGCGGCGGTCGACCCGACCGGTGCGACCGGCGTCCACGGGTCGCGGCCGGTGCTGACATCCAGGCTGCGGCTCAGCACCCTGCCCGCGCCGCGGGTCACGAAGTATGCCTGCGGAACCCCCTGGGCGTCGGGCGCCTGCACGAGCGACTCTGCGTTGCAGGAGGCGATCCGGCCCAGGCCGACGAAGTTCTTGATGTCGAAGATCTTCCACGGCGACCAGGTCCGCACGGTCGGGTCGCTCAGGTCGGGCTCGGCGAACTCGATCAACCGACGGGTGTTGCAGGTGATGTCGGTGCCGGTGCTGTCGTACACCAGGTTGGCGTTGGAGTTTCCGATCGCGCCGATGATGAGGTTGCGAGTGGCGCCGCCGTCACCGGTCGGCCGGGGCGGCCCAACCGTGATGTCCTCCCAGTCGTTGTCTTGGGCGATGACCGGGTCGAGCGCCCAGTCGGGGTTGCTGACTGCGAACGATCGGATCTCCACGACGGCGTGCGTCACCGGGTCCAGGTGGATGGCCCAGATCCGCGACCGCTGGACCTGCTGGCAGTCACGCAGCGCGGCCCCGGCCAGTCCCGAGCACGCCGCCGGGGCGTCCGTGGTCTTCCAGACGTCGGACATGCTCCAGTACCAGTCCGGGTACGTGGGCGACGAGACCAGCCCGGACAGCTCCACCGCCTCGGGAGCGGCCTTGCTGGTGTGTTCGGTCTGCGTCGCGCTGGTGTACGCGGCGGTTGCCTGCGCGGTCAGCAGGACCAGGGCAGTGGCGCCCACGGCTGCGGCCACCCATCGGGGGCGCCGTCGGCCGCTCGTCGAGTCCGGCATCGAAGCCTCCTGGTGATCGCGTGCGTCTCGATCGCGACCCTAGGCGGCGGGCGCGGCCACGGGTACCCAAACATCGATATGTCAGCGTTCAACTTCCTAAACGCTGACCGGCGAGTGCGTTTCCCGCGCCGGCTGCTCATTCGGTCCGGTACGCACCTATTTGGCCGCCGCAGCGGTGCCCTAGGGACCGCCAGCCGGCAATCCATCCGCTGAGCATGTGTGCTGGCCCACCGCCTGCATGACC